>JADJXQ010000004.1:0-300000 GCA_016710335.1 Rhodospirillales bacterium | reverse complement strand
AGATGTCATAGTCGCTCATGTCGGCGACCATGTCCTTCAACTCCGGGTACTTGCCGAAGAAGTTGTCGCGGGTGAAGGCGCCGCCCTTGGCCTTGAAGGCCTGATACTCGCCGTCGACGCACTCCTCCATGCGCTTGCGCAACAGCCCGGCTTCATCCCGTATCAGAAGCCGGTCCCAGCCGGTGCCCCAGATCACCTTGATGACGTTCCAGCCGGTGCCGCGGAAGTCGCGCTCAAGCTCCTGGATGATCTTGCCGTTGCCGCGCACCGGCCCGTCAAGGCGCTGCAGGTTGCAGTTGATGACGAAGATCAGGTTGTCGAGCCGCTCGCGCGCCGCGAGGGCGATGGCGCCGAGGGATTCCGGCTCGTCCATCTCGCCGTCGCCCATGAACGCCCACACCTTGCGGTTCGCGGCGTCCAGAATGCCGCGGTCGTGCATGTACTTCATGAAGCGGGCCTGGTAGATGGCCATGATCGGCCCAAGCCCCATGGAGACGGTCGGGAACTTCCAGAACTCCGGCATCAGCCACGGATGGGGGTAGGACGACAGGCCATCGCCATCGACCTCCTGGCGGAAGCGGTCGAGTTGTTCCTCGCTCAACCGTCCTTCCATGAAGGCGCGGGCATAGATGCCCGGCGCCGAGTGGCCCTGCAGAAACACCAGATCGCCGCCGTGGCTTTCGCTGGGCGCGTGCCAGAAATGGTTGAAGCCGACATCGTAGAGCGTCGCGCTGGACGCGAAGCTGGCGATGTGGCCGCCCAGTTCCGTCGTCTTGCGATTGGCGCGCACCACCATCGCCATGGCGTTCCAGCGGATGATGGTGCGGATGCGCCATTCCAGCTCGGCCGGCCCCGGATTGCGCTCCTCGTCTTCGGGGGGGATGGTGTTGAGGTAGGGGGTGTTGGCGTTGAACGGCAGGTTGACGCCGACCGCCCGCGCCTGCTCCGAAAGCCGGCTCAAGAGGAAGCAGGCGCGATCGTGACCCTCCTCGCGGATGACCGACCTCAGCGCGTCGAGCCACTCCTCGGTTTCGATCGGATCGATGTCGCCGTCTCTGGGGAAGTCCAACATGGTCCCTGCTCCTCGTCCCATCGGATTGTTCGTGTTGCCGAGCCCGGCCGCTTCTACTGTGTCTAAAGCCGCCGGCGGCTGGGCGGTTCCTTGCCTGCGACGAGAAACCGAGCGGAGTGTAGCAGTATCCGTTGCGGACACAACGCCGATCGGGCGCGTCTGAAGCCGCGGTGTACTATGAGCGCGCAGTTGCGGCGGCGGCGGCGGCGCCCGCACGTCTTTTTGCCGGCGCGCCGATGCGGTGGCGGCGGTCGGTGAGGCTGACGGCGCCGCCGACCACCATGACCGCGACGCCGGTCCACAGCCAGCCGATAAGCGGATTGAAATAGATCCGCGTGACATAGACGCCGTCGGATCCCTTGGGGCTGCCGATGACGGCGTAGATGTCGCCCCAGAACGTCGGGTGGATGGCGGCCTCGGTGGTTTCCTGCCGCTCCACCGGATAGCTGCGCTTCTCCGCCTCCAGGACCGCGACCGGATGGCCGTCGCGGCTCACCTGAAACGTCCCGCGGGTCGCCAGGTAGTTCGGCCCGCGCATCGGTCGCGCGCCTTCGAAAGTAAAGTCGTAGCCGGCGACGGTGACGGTGTCGCCCGGGGCCATGACCTGGATTCGCTCCTGCTTCCAGGCCGCGGCCCCGGCCATGCCGGCGACGGCGATGGCGAGGCCGGCATGGGCGAGCGTCATTCCCCAGGCAGAGCGCGGCAGACCGGCGAGGCGCCGCCCGCTCTCCGCCGCCGGCGCCCGGAACAGCCGGATGCGCGCCGCCAGTTCCACGGCGGTGCCCATCAGCAGCCACGCCGCCAGCCCGAGGCCGAGCAGTCCCAACAGCGATCCCGCCGGGACCCTGCTCCAGGCCAGGGCGACGACGATAAGCGCCGCCACGCCGGCAACCCATAAGCGCTTCAGCGCCGGGCCGATGTCGCCGCGCTTCCAAGGCAGCAGCGGGCCGATGGCCATCGCCACCAGCAGCGGCGCCATCAGGGGGATGAACACGAAATTGAAGAACGGCGGCCCGACGGACAGTTTGGCGTCGGTCATCGCTTCGTAGAGGAGCGGGTAGAGGTGCCGACCAGGATCGCCGCGGCGGCGACGCTCAGCAAAAGATTGTTGAGCAGCAGCCCGCCCTCCCGGGAGATCGGCTGGAACAGGCCGCCGGCCTGCAGGTGCGGGCCGCGCCACGCGAACAGCGCAAGGGCGCCGCCGATGATAACCAGCAGCAGCGCCAGAATGAACACGCCGCGCGCCGGGTCGACGGCGAACGCATGCACCGACGTCAACACGCCGGAGCGGACCAGGAACGTCCCCAGAAGACTGAGCCCGAAGGTGACGATGGCGAGGAACACGGTCCAGCCCTTGAGAGCGTCCCGCTTCTCCACGACGATGGCGGAGTGCAACAGCGCCGTTCCCGCCAGCCACGGCATGAACGAGGCGTTCTCGACCGGATCCCAGTACCACCAGCCGCCCCAGCCGAGTTCGTAGTAGGCCCACCATGAGCCGAGCGTGATGCCGATGGTGAGAAAGATCCACGCCGCAAGCGTCCACGGCCGCACCCAGCGCGCCCACGCGGCGTCGACCCGGCCCTCGATCAGCGCGGCGATGGCGAACGAGAACGCCAGCGAGAACCCGACATAGCCGAAGTAGAGGAACGGCGGGTGAAACGCCAGCCCCGGATCCTGCAGCAGCGGATTGAGCCCCTGGCCATCGATCGCGGGCGGGTCCAGGCGCGCGAACGGGTTCGAGGTCAGAAGAATGAACAGATAGAATCCGATCGCCAGCCACGCCTGCACCGCCAGCGCGCGCGCCTTCAGGTCCGGCGGAAGATTGCCGCCGAACAGCGCCAGCACCCCGCCGAAACCGGCCAGGATCAGCACCCACAAGAGCATCGAGCCTTCGTGGTTCCCCCACGCGCCCGAGATCTTGTAGAGCATGGGCTTCAGCGAGTGGGAGTTCATGGCGACGTTGAGGACCGAAAAGTCCGACACCGCATAGGCGTGCACCAAGACCGCGAACGCCATGGCCACCAGCGCCAACTGAGCGATCGCCGCGGTGCGCGCCACAGCCATAAGGCCGGCGTCGTTGCGGCGCGCACCGACCAGCGGCAGCGTCCCCTGCGCCAGCGCCGCCACCAGCGCCAGGATCAACGCGAAATGGCCGAGTTCGACGATCATCGGCGGGTTGTCTCCGGCTGCTCTTTCGGTTTCTGGCCCGCCTGTTCCAGGCTCTCTTTCATGTGCTCCCACTTGCCGGACTTTTTCAAGGCGTCGGCAACTTCCGGCGGCATGTAGTTCTCGTCGTGCTTGGCGAGGACCTCGTCGGCGATGAACACGCCGTCCTGCATGTGCCCCTCCACCACCACGCCCTGGCCCTCGCGGAACAGGTCTGGAAGCAGGCCTTCGAATCGGACAGGCACCGTGTTGGCGAGATCGGTGACGCGGAAGTGGATCTCCGCGCCGGCGCCCTGTTCGACGCTGCCCTCTTCCACCAGGCCGCCGACGCGAAGCCGCCCCCGGCCGAGCGCGGGAGTCTCCGCCAGTTCCGTGGGGCTGCGGAAGAAGGCTGCACCCTCGCCGATGGCGAAGAATACCAGCACCGCGGCGACGCCAAGAATGGCGAGGCCCACGACGACGAACACCAGGCGGCGATGCTTGCGTTTCATGAGTTAACGATCGCGGGTGGGGCTGGGCGGATCACCCGCACTCTCCTTCTGCAAGTGCGCCAAGGTCGCCTGGTTGGCCTTCAGGGACCGGCGGCTGGCGATCAGCAGGCCCAACAGGACGATCACGGTGGCGGCGAACGCAGGCCACACGAAGCGGCCGTAGCCGCCCATGTCGAGGAAGGTCGCGACGGCATCCACGGCGGCGCGCGAACTAGCCGTGGACCTGGCGGAGGCGCAGCGCCCGGATCTTGTAGGCGACGATCTCGCTCTGCACCCGGAGACACAGCACCCAGACATAATAACAGGTGAATGCCGCGGCCATAATCAGCAGCGGCCACAGCATGCTGGGGTGGATGGACGGCCCATCCAGGCGCACCACGCTGGCCGGCTGGTGGAGCGTGTTCCACCAGTCGACCGAGAACTTGATGATCGGCAGGTTGAACGCCCCCACGAGGGCCAGAATGGCCGACGCGCGGGCGCCGCGCGTGGGATCGTCAAAGGCGTTGTTCAGAGCGATGTAGCCGAGATACAGAAAGAACAGCACCAGCACGGAGGTGAGCCGTGCATCCCAAACCCACCACGTCCCCCACATCGGCTTGCCCCACAGCGAGCCGGTGAGCAGCGCCAGGAAGGTGAAGGCGGCGCCCACCGGCGCGGTCGCCTTGGCCACCAGATCGGCGACCGGGTGCCGCCAGATCAGGCCGACGGCGGCGGCGATCGCCATGCCCACATAGCAGAACAGCGCCATCCACGCCGCCGGTACGTGCACGTACATGATACGCACGCTCTCGCCCTGCTGATAGTCCGCCGGCGACGCCAGCAACGCCAGATAAAGTCCGATGCCGAGCAGAACGAGCGTCGCGGCGGCGAACCACGGCGCCAGTCGCCGCGTCAGCCGCATGAATCGGGTGGGGTTGGCGAAACGTTGCATGAACTCCAGCCGGTCTCCGGGCGTACCGGCGACCTCCGCTCTTCCATCGGATGTGGGTTTGCTCGCGCTTTATGGCAAGCTGGATGCGTCCTTGTCCAGCTTGCAGTCCGCGGTCATTCCATCGCTTGGCGCAGCGCCGCCGCCGCGGCCCACGGCGCCAGCACCATCGCCGCGAGCAGCAGCCCGCCGAGGACCATCAGGTGCGGCGCCACCGGGAACCCGGCCGTGGCGGCGTCGACCGCCGCGACCCCGAAGATCAGCAGCGGGATGTAAAGCGGCAGGATCAGGAGGCTCAGCAGCACGCCGCCGCGCCGGGAGCCGAGGACCAGCGCGGCGCCCACCGCGCCGATCAGACTGAGACTCGGCGTCCCCAGCGCCAGCGCCGCGATCAACGCCCAGAAGCCGGCGCCCGCCATGTTGAGCAGCACCGCCAGCACCGGGGCGGCGATGACCAGCGGCAGGCCGGTGGCGAGCCAGTGGGCGATGACCTTGGCCGAGACCACCAGCTCCAGGGCCACCGGCTGCACCATCAGCACCTCCAGGCTGCCGTCCTCGTAATCGGCCTGGAACAGGCGTTCGAGGGACAGCATGGAGGCCAGCAACGCCGCCACCCAGATTACTCCGGCGGCGATGCGGGCGAGGATGTTCGGCTCCGGGCCGACGCCGAAGGGGAACAGCACGCAGGCGAGCACGAAGAACACGATCACCATGGTCGAGTCCGCGCCTTGTGCGAACGCCAGCCGCAGATCGCGGCGAACCAACGCGGCTGCGGCGCTCAACACCCGACGACCGCCGGTGCGGGCGCGGCGAAGGCGTCAAGGTCGAGGCTGAGGGCCCCGGGCGGCCGTGCGCCGCCGTGCATGGAGAGGATGACGAGGCCGCCGTCGGCGCGGTGGCGGGCGATGACGTCGTCCAAGCGGCGCACGGCATCGGCATCGAGCGCCGTCGCCGGTTCGTCCAGCAGCCACAGCGGCGCCGGCGCGGTGAGGACGCGGGCGAGCGCGACCCGCCGCCGCTGCCCCGCCGAAAGGAAGCGGACGGGCATGTCGGCGAGGTGCGCAATGCCGAATGCCGCCAGCGCCGCCTCCGCCTGCTCGCGGCGCTGGCGCCGGCGCTCGGAGCCGCCGCTGCGCACGCAGGCCCAGAACGCAAGCTGCTCCCCCGCGGTCAGCGCCGGTTTCAGCGCGTCGAGATGTCCGACGAAGTGGCAGCGGGCGGCATGGCGGCCGGGATCGTCACGGATGTCGACACCGTCCCAAGTGAGCGCGCCGGCGGCCGGCCGGGCAAGACCGGCGAGCAGCCGCAGCAGGCTCGACTTGCCGCTGCCGTTGGCGCCGGTCAGCACCAGCGCATCGCCGGCGCCGGCACGGAACCCTAAACCTGCGAACACCACCCGTTCGCCGCGCACGCACCCCAACGCCGATGCCGAAAGCATCGTCAGGAGCGTCTGCGGGCGAGGGTGAGGCCGTCGCCGATGGGGACAAGGCTCAGGTCGATGCGGGCGTCGACCCGGAGGGCGGCGTTGAAGGCGCGGATTGCTTCGGTGTCGGGATCGTGTTTATCCGGATCGATGACGCTGCCGTGCCACAGCACGTTGTCGACGGCGATGACACCGCCCGGCCGCACCAGGATCAGCGACTGCTCGTAATAGGCCTGGTAGTTCTGCTTGTCGGCGTCGATGAAGGCGAAGTCGAAGCTGCCCGCCTGTCCCTCATCCACCAACGCCTGGAGCGTCTCCAGGGCCGGCGCGAGGCGGAGGTCGATGCGCTCCGCCACCCCCGCCTCGGCCCAATAGCGCCGGGCGACCGCGGTCCACTCCTCGTTCACGTCGCAGGCGATGATGCGGGCGTCCGCAGGCAGGGCGAGCGCCATGCTGAGCGCACTGTAGCCGGTGAAGGTGCCGACCTCCAGAATGCGTCGGGCGCCCAGCATCTGCACCAGCAGCGCCATGAACTGACCCTGCTCAGGGGAGATCTGCATCCCCGCCAACGGCAGCGGCGCCGTCGCATCGCGGAGCCGCCGCAGCACGTCCACCTCGCGGAGGGAGACGTCGAGCAGGTAGGCGTAGAGCGGGTCGGTCATGGTGATCGTTCGCCGGGACATGGTCCGTCTCCCCAATCAGACGTCGAGACGATTGCGAATGGCCTCCGCGACCGCGGCGGCCGGGTTGAGCGGCGGATGGGTCCATGTCTCAAAGCCGGGCCGGTCGCCGAGCGGCCGGGCATAGCCGAGGGCGAACAGATCCTCGTGCAGCCGGGCGTGCTTGCCGTCCACGAACCCCGGGGGCGCGAAGATGTAGACCGGGACGGTGGCCGCACAGGCTTCCGTGCACATGGACATGGAGTCGCCGGTGACGATCACCGCGTCGGCCACCGCCAGGAAGCCGAAGTACGGGTTGTCGCCGCCTTGATCCCATCGGTAGACGCGGGACGGAACCCGCAGCGCAGCCTCCAGCGCCGCCGCGGCCGCGTCGCCGGTGCGCCGGCTGGTGGACACGAGCAACGACCCGCCGCCGCCTTCGGCAAGAGCAGACGCGGCCTGCCCCAGGTCGCGGGCCATGTTGGCGGTGAACGGCCGCGAACGGGTAGCGCCCCCGACGATCACGGCGATGCGCGGCGACGGCGACGATGCGAGCCGCGGCGCCCAGTCGGCTCGCGCCTGCTGCAGCACCGCCGGAGTGAGCCGATGCGGTGCGCCGACGGTCTCCAGGACGTTGGGCCGCGGCGCGCGCCGGTCGTGCCGCGGCACCGCCACGATGTCGAAATCGCCGAGGCCGCCACCCGGGTCCATGATCTGCACCAGGACGGCGGCGCCGTGTTGCCGCTTGATGGCGCGCGCCACCGGCGCCGTGCGCCGGCCCGCCGCGATGACCACATCCGGCCACGGCGGCGCCAGCGCCGCGCGGCTACCAGTGGTCAGGCCGCGGAACGACGCGCCGGACAGGATGGTGGGAACACGCGCCAGGGGCCCGTACGCGAGATGGCGCACCTCGAACGGCAGCGCCAAGGCTTCGGCGACGCCGAGGCACTGGGCGCGGTTGCCGGGCCTGTCGTCCGCCAGCACCCAGATCCGCGCCACGGGTGCGGTGGCCCGCGGGTCGTGTTTCGTCAACCGGGCACCAGCACGGCCGCTCCGGTCAGGCGGCCGTCTCGGAGCCGCGCCAGCGCCTCGTTGGCGTGGTCGAGGGGCAGCGTTTCAACCTCGGTCCGCACCGGCACCTTCGGCGCCAGTTCGAGGAACCGCAGGCCGTCTTCGCGAGTGAGGTTGGCGACGGAAACGACGGTCTTCTCGCGCCACAGGATGTCGTAGGGGAACGCCGGGATGTCGCTCATGTGAATGCCGCCGCACACCACGATACCACCCGGCCGCACCTCGCGCAGGGCGGCGGGCACCAGGGCTCCGACCGGCGCGAAGATGATGGCCGCGTCCAGCGCCTCGGGTGGCGTGTCCTCCCCGCTCCCTGACCAGACCGCGCCCAGGCGGCGCGCGAAGGCCTGGGCCGACGTATCGCCGGGGCGGGTGAAGGCGAACACGCGTCGACCCTGGTAGCGGGCGACCTGGGCGACGATGTGCGCCGCGGCGCCGAAGCCGTAGATGCCGAGCCGCTCGGCGTCGCCGGCTTTGATCAGCGAGCGGTAGCCGATCAGCCCGGCGCACAGTAGCGGCGCCGCCTCTGCATCGGTGTAGTCGCCATGGATGGGCAGGCAGTAGCGAGCATCGGCGACCGCGTATTCGGCATAGCCGCCGTCGATCTGATAGCCGGTGAAACGCGCCTGCGGGCACAGGTTCTCTTGCCCCGCCGCGCAGAACCGGCAGGCGCCGCAGGTCCAGCCGAGCCAGGGGATGCCGACACGCTGGCCTTCCGCCAGCCCCTGGACGCGACCGCCGGTCTCGATCACGCGGCCCACGATCTCGTGGCCGAGAATGATGGGGAGCTTCGGGTCCGTGAGTTCGCCGTCGACCACATGCAGGTCGGTGCGGCAGACGGCGCATGCCGTCACCCGAACCAGCACCTGCTCCGCCGCTGGCTTCGGCCTGTCGACGAAGCGATGGACCAGCGCCTGGTGCGGCCGGTCCAGGACCATGGCGTGCATGCGCGGTGCGTCGGCATGAACAGCATGGGGAACGAGCTTGGATGGAAGATCGACCATGGCGCAGGCCCGGTTGCCGCAGGTTGCCCGAAGGTGATCCAGGGCCATCGCCGCGTCAACCCGCTCCGCACGCCTTCTCGCGCAGGCGGCGCGCTCAAAAGAAAGGCGGCAGAGCCTGGGCCCTGCCGCGCTGGACATCACGGGAGAGGGTTTTGATCGTGCTACTGTTTCTTCGGCTGCTCCTGGCCGCCCTGCTGAGCGGACGGCAACGTGCCGGCTCCAGCTCCGGTCCCCGACGCCGCCGGGTCCGGGTTGCCGGCCGCCGTGCCTTGACGCTGCATTCCGCCGACCGCTCCGCGATCCCGCTGTTCCGCGCGGACCTGCCGCAGCTCGGTCCGGTCTTGCTGCTCTTCCGCAGTCAGAAATTCCGGGGCGTTTTCCAGAGCTTCCTGATTGAGGTTGGTGGTGAAGTAGATCTCGCCGCCGTCGCCCTGCTGCTGGGTCAGTGCGTCCATGGCGACGCCGACGCTCTTCTGACCGATCCCGAGGAAGCCGCCGACGCCCAGAACGACGCCCGTCAGCTTGTGCTCTTTGTCGAAGATGAGATCCTCAATGGTGCCGATCTCTTCGCCCATCTGGTCATCCGACATCTGCGCCTGCTGCGCCGTGCCGGACTGGGCGCCCTGATTGCCCTGTTGCGCCTGCTGCTGCTTCTGGGCCTGGTCCTGCTTGGCCTGGTCCTGCTTGGCTTTGTCCTGGTTGGCGCCGCCCGCGGCCATGCCCTCCTGGGACTGCGCTGCGTAGACTGTGGCTCCGAGGATGTTTTCGGCGAGCACCTGGTCCTGCTGCTGTTCGAGAATGACCTCCTGCGGCGCCTTCATCTTTGCCTGCTGCCGCTCTGAGTCCTGCGCCTTCTGCTGCCCTTGCGCCTGCTGCTGCTGCATCTGTTGTTTTTGGTCTTGCTGGTTCTGGCCCCCGCTCGACTGTTGGGCCCAAACCGGGGTGACCATCAGCGCGAACACCGGGAGCGTGGCAATCCACCAACGTTGCATGAGCTTTCCTCCGTCAGTTCAAATCGAAGTCAACCGGGACCTCGACCGGGTGATGGGCAAACGCATGGCGGCCATGCAAGTTCCCGCCGCATCGGTCCGAACAGGAGGACTGGCGTCAGCGTCCGCGGATGGCGTCGAGCGTGGTGCGGGTAGTGATCATCTGCGGATCCATCACCAGGTCGAGGACAGCAGGGCCGCCGAAAGCCATGGCGGCGTCGAACGCCGGCAGGAACTCCTCCGTCCTGCTCACCGTGGCGCCGAACGCGCCGTGGGCCCGCGCGAGCGCGGCGAAGTCCGGGTTGCAGAGGTTGGTGGCGATCACGCGCTCCGGGAAGCGGCGCTCCTGGTGCAGGCGGATGGTCCCGAACATGCCGTTGTTGAACACCAGCACGATGACCGCCGCGCCATGGTCGACCGCGGTCGCCAGTTCCATGCCGGTCATTCCGAAGCCGCCGTCGCCGACGCAGGCGACGACGGTGCGGTTGGGGTGGGTAATCTTGGCCGCCACCGCCGCCGGGACGCCGTAGCCCATGGCGCCGTTGGCCGCCCCCAGCAACCGGCGCTTGCCGCCGAAGCCGAGGAACCGCTGCGGCCAGCCGCTGAAGTTGCCGGCGTCCACGCTGACCACGGCGTCCTCGGGCAGACGTCCGTCCAGCATTGTCATCGCCCGCGCCAGGTCGAGCGCGGCGTCGCAGGGGGGGCTCTCGCGGTTGCGGAGGTAGTCCCGGCGCGCCGCGGCGAGCCACGCGCGGCGCTCCGGGATCACGGCCGGCGCGGAGCCGAGGGCGCGCGCCGCTGCGGCGAACGGCTCCATCGCGGCAACGATGGCGAGGGCCGGCCGGTACACCCGCCCCAGCTCGGCAGGATCGGGATGGACGTGGATCAGCGCGGCGTGCATCCGGCCGGGGTCGGGGAGCGTGTAGCCTTGCGTCGGGATCTCGCCGAGCCGGGTGCCGACGGCGAGGAGCAGATCCGCGTTGCGCACGCGGGCGGCGAGAGCCGGGTCGGGGCCTATGCCGAGTTCCCCGGCGAAGACCTCGTGGCGGTTGTCGACGATGTCGTGGCGGCGGAACGAGCAGCAGACGGGGAGTGCATTGCCGGCGGCGAAGGCGAGCAGGTCGGCGCGCGCATCGTCGCTCCAGCCACTGCCGCCGACGATCAGCATCGGCCGCGCGGCGGCCGCGAGCAGCGCTTGCAGTTGCCGCATCACCCCGGGGTCGGGTTCTGGCCGAAGCAAGGCCAGCGGCGCAACGGCCGCGGCGGTCGCCGGTGCGCTCAGCACGTCTTCCGGCAGCGCCAGCACCGCCGGTCCCGGCCGGCCCGATTGCGCGATGTGGAAGGCGTCGGCCATGGCCGCGGGCAGATCCTCGGGCGCCGCCACCTGGCGGGCGTGCTTGGCGAGCGGAGCGAACATGCGCGCCAGATCGACTTCCTGGAACGCTTCCCGCCCGAGGTGCCGGCGCGGAACCTGGCCGATCAGCAGCACCATCGGCGTCGAGTCCTGAAAGGCGGTGTGCACGCCGATGGCGGCGTTGCAGGCCCCCGGCCCCCGCGTCACCATCGCCACGCCCGGCCGGCCCGTCAGCTTGCCGTGCGCCTCGGCCATCACCGCGGCGCCATGCTCATGGCGGCAGGCGACGACGGCAATCGCGTCGCGGTGGTCGTAGAGGGCGTCGAGCAGGGCGAGATAGCTCTCCCCCGGGACGCAGAACACGCACCGCACCCCGTGCGCTCTGAGCGCTTCGGCAACCAATCGTCCGCCTGTCGTCATAGCCCGTGCGTTCCTTGCCTTGACCCGTCGGCTGGAAGCCTCCATAAACCGCGCACCCGCTGCTACTCAACTGTCCATCGATGAAAAACCGCATATTTTCAGGCATTCAGCCGACCGGCAATCTGCACCTCGGCAACTACCTCGGCGCCATCCGCAACTGGGTGCGGCTGCAGGACGACTACGAGTGCATTTATTGCGTGGTCGACATGCACGCCATCACCGTGTGGCAGGACCCTAGTGCTTTGGCCGCCAGCACCCGGGAGACCGCCGCCGCCGTCATCGCCGCCGGCGTCGATCCGGAGAAGCACGTGCTGTTCGTCCAGAGCCACGTGCCCGGCCATGCCCAACTCGCCTGGGTGTTCAATTGCGTCGCCCGCCTCGGCTGGCTCAACCGCATGACCCAGTTCAAGGAGAAGGCCGGGAAGCACCGGGAGAACGCCTCGGTCGGGCTGTTCGCCTACCCGAACCTGATGGCCGCCGACATCCTCCTCTACAAGGCGACGCACGTGCCGGTCGGGGACGACCAGAAGCAGCATCTCGAACTGACCCGCGACATCGCCCAGAAGTTCAACAACGACTTCGGCGTCGAGCTGTTTCCGATCGTCGAGCCGCTGATCCTCGGATCGGCGACGCGGGTGATGTCGCTCCGCGACGGCAGCAAGAAGATGAGCAAGTCGGACCCGTCGGACTATTCCCGCATCAATCTGATCGACGACGCCGACCTCATCGCCGCCAAGATCCGCAAGGCGCGCACCGACGCGGAACCGCTGCCGGACACGCCCGCCGGTCTCGCGGCGCGGCCCGAAGCCGCCAATCTCGTCAGCATCTACGCGGCGCTCGCCGACGTGACCGTGGACGACGCGTGCGCACAGTTCGGGGGCTGGCAGTTCTCGGACTTCAAGCGGGAGTTGGCCGATCGGGCGGTGGCCGCCCTGGCGCCGATCTTCGAGGAGGTGCGCCGGCTGCGGGACGATCCGGGCTACGTGGACGCTGTCGTCCGGAAGGGCGCCGAGCGCGCCGACGCCATCGCCCGGCCGATCCTCCGCGAGGTGTACGAGGCGGTAGGCTTCCTCGACGTCAAGCCGTGATGCGTGATGCTTGATCGTGATTGTGGCCAGACGGTACGGATTCCGTCGATCCTGTGGCGGTTCTGATCAGCCGGCGTGACTGTAAGCCTTTGATATAAGGCGGTTTGTGTCCGTTTTACGGCTTTGGATGTATGCGGATGTATGCAAATGTATGCAGGACCGCCGCTAAGGCATTGATATGCAAGAGATATTTTTTAGGCGCCCGGTGAGCAGATGGGTGCTGTATGATTGCGTTGCTTATTATATGCATTGCGCCCGGAGATGCTTGGGGAGTTTTCCGATATGGTCGAGCCCGTCACCACCGGCGCGCTCGTCGCCGGCGCGCTCAGCGGAGGCGCGGCGGCCCTGGCGAAAGGGATGCTCGGCGAGGCCGCCAAGGACGCGTACAAAAAGCTGAAGAACGCCGTGATCGCCTGGGGCGGCCATGATGTCCAGAGCCTCGAACAGCATCCCGAATCGGCGCCGCGCGAAGCCATCGTCGCGGAACTCGTCGACACGCGCGACGAGCGCGAGAAGGCGCAGATCGCCGCGCTGGCGCGGGCGCTGATGGACGAACTCGGGGACGCGGGCCGCGCGCGGGCCGAAACGCGGATCACCGTGATCGCCACGCACGGCGGGTATGCGGCCGGTCGAGATCAGACCTTCAATTACGCGCACCCGCCTGCCTCCGAGAGCAAGAAGGGCGATTGAGCCCATGGCTGGCGACACCTCGGCCAGCGCAAGCCACGGCGGGTATGCCGCCGGCCGCGACCAGATCTTCAACTACGCTCCCTCGCCGGACGTCATCGAAGCCCTCATTGCCCCGTGGGAAAAGCTGAACGAACGCCAGAAGCAGGAAATCGACGACCTGCGCGACCGCCTCGGCACGACCGACGGCATCCTGCACCGGGTCGGGGCGATCCTGGCGGAGCATCTCGAGCTTGGTGAAATTGAGTTCGCCAAACTTCCCCAGATGCTCGTCGAGCTTGTGAGAGGGCGGCAGGTGCAGTTCGAGCGGGAGCGGGACCGCCCCGAAGAACCGGACCCGGCGTTCGCCAGGCTTCAAGCGGAGCTCGAAGAGGCGCTCGCAGCCGGCGACGACGAACGCGCCCGCGAACTGCTCACGGCCAAGCGGGACGGCAAGCTCGCCGCGATGAAGAAGCGCCGCGAAGCGGCCGAGCAACTCCACCAGGCAGCGATGCGCGATCTGCTGGAGGCGGCGGAGAGCGAGGCCGGCCTCGGTGAACTGGCAGGCGGACGCCTCGACTATCGTCGCGCCGCCGGGCATCTTCGAGCAGCGGCTGATCTGCTTGCAAACAACGAAGAGCTCGATCGGGCCCGCTTCGACTACCTCTTGCGCTCCGCGGACGCCCTCTGCAAGCAAGGAGATGAGTTCGGAGATAACGACGCCCTGAGAGAGGCGGTCGCGGCCTACAAGGCCGCCCTCGAGGAATACACCCGCGACCGCGTCCCCCTCCAGTGGGCCACGACCCAGAACAACCTCGGCACCGCCCTCCAGACCCTGGGCGGGCGCGAGAGCGGCACGGCGCGGCTCGAGGAGGCGGTCGCCGTCTACACGGCCGCCCTCGAGGAATACACCCGCGACCGCGTCCCCCTCGACTGGGCGATGACCCAGAACAACCTCGGCAGCGCCCTTGCGAGGCTGGGCGAGCGGGAGAGCGGCACGCGACGGCTCGAGGAGGCGGTCGCCGCCTACAAGGCCGCCCTCGAGGAATGGACCCGCGAACGCGTCCCCCTCGACTGGGCGACGACACAGAACAACCTCGGCAACGCCCTCCAGACCCTGGGCGAGCGGGAGAGCGGCACGGCGCGGCTCGAGGAGGCGGTCGCCGCCTACGAGGCCGCCCTCGGGGAGTACACCCGCGACCGCGTCCCCCTCGACTGGGCCGGGACCCAGAACAACCTCGGCAACGCCCTCCGGACCTTGGGCGCGCGCGTGAGCGACACGGCGCGGCTCGAGGAGGCGGTCGCCGCCTACGAGGCCGCCCTCGGGGAGTACACCCGCGACCGCGTCCCCCTCGACTGGGCCGGGACCCAGAACAACCTCGGCAACGCCCTCCAGACCTTGGGCGAGCGGGAGAACCGCACGGCGCGGCTCGAGGAGGCGGTCGCCGCCTACAAGGCCGCCCTCGAGGAATGGACCCGCGACCGCGTCCCCCTCCAGTGGGCCGTGACCCAGAACAACCTCGGCACCGCCCTTGCGAGGCTGGGCGAGCGGGAGAGCGGCACGCGACGGCTCGAGGAGGCGGTCGCCGCCTACAAGGCCGCCCTCGAGGAAAGAACTCGCGACCGCGTCCCCCTCGACTGGGCGTTGAACCAGAACAACCTCGGCAACGCCCTCCAGACCCTGGGCGCGCACGAGAGCGGCACGGCGCGCCTCGAGGAGGCGGTCGCCGCCTATAAGGCCGCCCTCGAGGAATACGCCCGCGACCGCGTCCCCCTCGACTGGGCCATGACCCAGAACAACCTCGGCAACGCCCTCCGGACCCTGGGCGCGCACGAGAGCGGCACGGCGCGCCTCGAGGAGGCGGTCGCCGCTTACGAGGCCGCCCTCGAGGAATACACCCGCGACCGCGTCCCCCTCGACTGGGCCATGACCCAGAACAACCTCGGCAACGCCCTCCAGACCCTCGGCGAGCGCCAGAGCGGCAACGCACGCCTCGAGGAGGCGGTCGCCGCCTACGAGGCCGCCCTCGAGGAGAGAACCCGCGCGCGCGTCCCCCTCGACTGGGCCACGACCCAGAACAACCTCGGCAGCGCCCTCCGGACCTTGGGCGAGCGCGAGAGCGGCACGGGACGCCTGGAGGCGGCGGTCGCCGCCTTCGAGGCCGCCCTCGGGGAATGGACCCGCGACCGCGTCCCCCTCCAATGGGCCGCGACCCAGAACAACCTCGGCAACGCCCTCCAGACCCTCGGCGCGAGGGAGAGCGGCACGGCGCGGCTCGAGGAGGCGGTGGCCGCCTACAAGGCTGCCCTCGAGGAAAGGACCCGCGACCGCGTCCCCCTCCAGTGGGCCATGACCCAGAACAACCTCGGCACCGCGCTTTGGAGGCTGGGTGAGCGGGAACGGTCGGCTCGGCAGTTGCGGGAAGCTCTCGATGATATCGAAAACGCCCGTGAGGTCTTTGTCAAGGAAGCCGGATACGTTCAGTACGACGCATATTTCGTTGAACGCCTCAAGGCCATCCGGACGGCCGCCCTGTCCGCACTCGAGCCGTGAGGCCGTCTCGCCCGTAGTGTCTTGCGGCTGCCGGCCGGATCATGGGCGGCGGTGAAAGGGCGGCGCCGGGGAAGCCCGGGATCGGGGATCTATCGTCGGCGGCGGCGGCGGGGTTGATCTTGGCCGTTTGCGGGCCATGTGATAGCGGTGTCTTGATCGTGGAGACGGGCTCCGGGTCAAGCCATATCCCACACCGGCCGTTGATCGAAAGCGAGGCTGTTGATGTTCATCCAAACCGAAGCGACGCCCAATCCGGCGACCTGGAAGTTTCTTCCCGGCCGCGACGTGATGACCAGCGGGACGGCCAACTTCGCCGGGCCGGAAGAGGCGGCGCGCTCGCCGCTGGCGCTGCGTCTGTTCGAGATCGACGGCGTGGCGGGGGTGTTCCTGGGGAGCGACTTCGTCACCGTCACCAAGATGTCGGATCACGATTGGGATATGATGAAGCCGTTCATCCTCGGCGCCATCATGGATCACTTCTCCTCCGGCGCGCCGGTCATCAACGAGGGCGCGGAGAGCGCGGAGGGCGGTGACGGCTTGTACGGCGGCGGCGACGCCGACGACGACGCCATCGTCGCGCAGATCAAGGAACTGCTGGACACGCGGGTGCGCCCGGCGGTCGCCCAGGATGGCGGCGACATCATTTTCCACGGCTTCGAGGACGGGATCGTCTACCTGCACATGCAGGGTGCCTGCTCCGGCTGCCCGAGTTCGACCGCCACCCTCAAGCACGGCATCGAGAACATGCTCAAGTACTACGTCCCGGAGATCTCCGAAGTTCGGGCGGTGGAATGGTAGCCGGCGCCGGCTGCCGGCGGGCGTGAGCGCGCCCGCCGGAGCGGAACGTGAGGATCCTCGCCGTCGATACCGCGACGACATCGTGCTCGGCGGCGGTGTGGGCGGGGGATCGGGTGACGGCGGAGCATGACGCACCGATGGAGCGCGGCCACGCCGAGGCCTTGATGCCCATGGTGCTGGCGACGATGGCGGCGGCCAGGGTCGGCTTTCAAGACCTCGACCTCGTCGCCGTCACCATCGGTCCGGGCGCCTTCACCGGCATCCGCGTGGGGCTCGCCGCCGCCCGCGGGATCGCGTTGGCCGCCGGCTTGCCGTGCCTTGGGGTGGGCACGCTCGAGGCTGTCGCGGCGGCGGCGCCGGCGGAGCAGCGGTCGGGCGGCAGTGTCCTCGCCGTCATCGACACCCGGCGCGGCGACGTGTTCGCCCAGGCCTTCGCCGACGACGGCTCGCCGCTCGACGATCCGAAAATCGTGGCGCTTGATCAGGTGGCGCATATGGCGCTGTTGCCGCCGGTCGTTGTCGCCGGCGATGCTGCCCGGTCGGTGGTGCGCCATCTCGTCGAGGGCGGACTCGCGGCGCGCGCCGCACCCGCCCCCAGCAAAGCCGGCGCGAGCGTGGTCGCCGAAATCGCCGCCCGGCGTTGGGATGGCCGCGCCGTCTCGCCGATGCCTGCGCCGCTCTATCTGCGCCCTCCCGCAGTCACCCAAGCCGCCGCCAGCGGCCGGGAACGGCCGTGACGTTCGAGACTGGGCCGGGAGCGGCCGTGACCTCCGAGACTGGGCCGGCCGCGGCGGTGCCGCCGGACATCGTCCGGCTGGCTGCGCCGTCGCCCGGCGCCGCCGAGGTGGTTGCGGCATTGCAGCACCGGTGCTTCGATGAAGCGTGGTCCTGTTCCTCGGTCGCCGATCTTCTCGCCATGCCGGGGGTGTTCTGCCTGGTCGCCGTCGTTGCCGACGCACCCTGCGGTTTCGCCCTCTGCCGCAACGCCGCGGACGAGACGGAGGTGCTCTCTCTCGGGGTGACGCCGGAGGCGCGGCGGCGGGGCATCGCCGGGCGGTTGTTGCGAACCGGTCTCGATCATGCGGCGGAAAGCTCGGCGCGGCGGGTTTACCTCGAGGTAGGATCGGACAACGTCGCCGCGTTGAGGCTCTATCGCGGCCACGGCTTTCAGCAGGTAGGCGTGCGGGCGGGCTATTACCGTGACCGGGCTTCGCCGCCGCGCGATGCACTGGTGCTGGCACGCGACGTTCCCGCCGCAGACCCTGCGACTTGAAGATCAGGCCTTCTGAATTCGCAGCCGGTGCGTCCCGGCAGGACCCGCGTCGGCATTCTCCGCAACCAGGCTCAACACGGTATGACCCGCCGCGCTCACCGACCGCGGCACGTTGCGGAGCGGTTCCGCCCCGCTCAGCCTGATCTCGGCGATGGCGCCCGGCGCCATGCGCTCGATCAGCAGCTTAGTCCGCACGAAGGTCATCGGGCACATTTCGCTGGTGATATCCAGAAAAAATTCTGTGCCGCCGCCGGAGTTGTTGTTGGAACTATTATGCATGCTACAAACTTGTTTTGGAACCTGTCGCTTCTTATGTAAGACCCACGTTTCAAAACCCGAGGAAAACTTTGTATGAGCGAGAACCTTAACCAGAGCGAAGTGCTTGAGTTGACGACGGAGATCGTTGCTGCGCATGTGGGCAACAACCCGGTGCCGCTGGCCGATCTTCCGAAACTGATTCAGAACGTTTACAGCACGCTGTCGTCGATCGGCTCGGCGCAGGTGGAGCCGGAGCGTCCCAAGCCGGCCGTGCCGGTCAAGAAGTCGGTGTATCCGGACTATATCATCTGCCTCGAGGACGGCAAGAAGTTGAAGATGCTCAAGCGGCACCTCAAGACCGCCTATGACCTGTCTCCGGAAGACTACAAGGAACGCTGGGGACTGCCGGCCGACTACCCGATGGTCGCTCCGAACTATGCCAAGCATCGCAGCCACCTCGCCAAGGAGATCGGCCTCGGGACCAAGCGGCGGCGAGAGGATTGATCGAGCGCGGTGCAGGAGGTACGACTGCGGCCGCTCCGCAGGGCGCCGGCGCGAACGCCGGCGCCCGCGAAGTAGCGCCCGGGAAAACCCGGGCTGGGGGAGGACACATGTCGGCGCCATCTCGTATCGAGCAACTATGCTTGGAAAAGGGCATGAAGATGACCGGTCAACGCCGGATCATCGCCCGCGTGTTGTCGGAGGCGGATGACCACCCGGATGTCGAGGAGGTCTACCGGAGGTCGGTGCGCATCGACCCGCACATCAGCATCGCAACCGTCTATCGGACCGTTCGCCTGTTCGAGGAAGCCAACATCCTGGAGCGTCACGATTTCGGCGACGGCCGGGCCCGCTACGAAGAAATCAGCGAGATCCACCACGATCATCTGATCGACATCCAGTCCGGCGCGGTCATCGAGTTCACCAGCCCGGAAATCGAGGCGCTGCAACGCCAGATCGCCGACCAGCACGGCTACCGCCTGGTCGGCCACCGTCTCGAACTGTTCGGCGTCCCGCACAAGAGCGGCGAAGGCGAGGACCGGGGCCGCGGCGGAGACGGAGACGGCGGTGACGGCGGCAGCGAGAACCCGGCGTGACGCGCCGCAGTTTGTCGATACACGCAGTACGCGGGAGGCGCGTCAAGTGCCCTCGACACGCCGATTAACGAAGCGTAGCCGGTGAACCAAACTTCTGCTCATTGACGCAGAGCCAGTGGTCGGTCGGGGATCAACAAGGCTGTGCGACGCATCCGGCACTGCGATAGAGTAGTGCATGCTGACGGCACTTCGATTCTCCAACTTCAAGTCCTGGGCACATGCCGACATGGCCTGCGGCCCAATCACGGGTCTGTTCGGCACGAACTCCTCCGGCAAGACAAGCCTCCTGCAGTTCCTGCTCCTGATGAAGCAAACGAAGGACGCGACGGACCGCAAGATCTCCCTCGAACTGAATGGCGGACTGGTGCAACTCGGCACCATCAAGGACGCCATCCACCAACATGATGAGACCGGCGCCATCAAATGGTCGCTCAGCTTCCGGTTGCCCGACGAACTGGCGCTCAGCGATCCGAGCGAGAGCAAGACCTCCGTGGTTGCCAAAGGCCTCGAGTTGACGCTGCACGCGGATATCGCCGTTCGTCAGATGGCTCCCGTAGCCCGGACGCTCTCCTATGATCTGGGCGATATGTGTTTCAGTTTGGCGCCCCGGAATGGCGACGTTGCGCAATTTGATCTCGAAGCGTCGGTAGCGGAAGGCGCCACACAGGACTTCAACTTTCTTCGGACTAAGGGTCGTCCATGGCAGTTGCCGGGCCCCATCAAGTCCTATGCCTTTCCCGATCAGGCTCGGACGTACTTCCAGAACGCCGGCTTCCTCGCCGATCTGGAGGCCGCATACGAGGCTCAGATCGACGGGATTTTTTATCTCGGTCCGCTTCGGGAGTTTCCAAAGCGGGACTACCTTTGGGCGCGCTCGCGTCCCACTGATGTTGGTCAACGGGGCGAGAAGGCGATCGATGCCATTCTCGCTGCCACGGAAGCCGGGGAGGAGCGCAATCTGAGGAAGAAAGCCCGCAAGAGGCCCTTTCAGGAATTGATTGCGCATTGGCTTCGCGAGATGGGGCTCATCGACAGCTTCAGCGTTGTGGAAATCGCTCCCGGCTCAAACCGCTGGCAGGCGCGGGTGAAGACTCGCCCCGGCGCCAGCGAGGTGCTGTTGACCGACGTGGGCTTCGGCGTGTCGCAGGTTCTGCCCGTCGTCACGTTGCTGCAGTACGTGCCCGAGGGTTCTACGGTGATCCTCGAGCAGCCGGAGATCCACCTGCACCCGCTGGCTCAGGCGGGACTTGCCGACGTCATCATCCAGGCCGCCACGCACCGGAAAGTGCAGGTGATCCTCGAGAGCCATTCCGAGCATCTCCTGCTGCGGCTGCAGCGGCGGATCGCAGAGCAAACTGTGCCAGCCAGCGACGTCAAGCTTTACTTCTGCGATGCTGCCAATGGTGTTTCGACACTGACGCCGCTGGATGTGGATCTTTACGGCAGCATCCGAAATTGGCCCGACAAGTTCATGGGCGACGCTTTCACCGAGGCGGCGGAGGCGGAACTGGCACGACTAAAGCGGATGCAAGCCGCTGAATGAGCCGGTTTGTCGTGGACACGAACGTCCCGATCGTCGCCAACGGCGACAGTGGTCCGGATAACACCGGTTCCCCTTCTGTCAATTGCCGCATTGCCGCAGTGAAGTTCCTTCAGGAGTTGCTGTCTTCGGGCAAGCTTCTCGTTGACCTCGCCGGCGATATTCAAGACGAGTATCGCAGGCACTTGCGTCCCAGCGGCCAGCCTGGCGTCGGCGACCGGTTCTATCAGGCGCTCCTGAACAGCGCACCGGAGCGTGTCGAGCGCATAGATCTCCCCAAACGGGACGACGGCGAATACGTCGATCTTCCTCAAGCGCTCATAGATGCGGGCTTCGATCGCAGTGATCGCAAGTTCGCTGCTTTGGCGAGGCGGGAAAACGCACCGGTAGTCAATGCGACCGACAGCGACTGGCTGAATCATCGCGAGACGCTTTTCGAAACCGGCATTCGCGTCCGGTTCATTTGCGGCTGCGACACGTCGACGTGGTTCGAACGCTGATGCCGCTATCGAAGCGGGCGTTGTGCCGCGATCGAGCGTGTCATAGCTGACCCCTGCTGACCTGCTTTGTCGACCTACTTCGGCGCTCGTCTGGCGAAGGCGCGGGGTTTGACTTTGCGGAGGCGCTTGGCACGCTCGGTGCGTAGCTTGGCGACGTGGATCAGGCTGTCCTGGCAGGAGCGCTCCTCGCGCCCGCTCGATGGCTGGCGCTGCACATAGCTGCCGTCCGGCTGCATCTCCCACGCGGAACGCTGGTCGCGAAGTTGCGCTTCCAGGATATGGCCGAGTTCCTTGCGAAGCGTCATAAGCTGGATCGGCACCACCACCTCGACCCGCATCTCGAGGTTGCGGGTCATCAGGTCGGCGGACCCGATGAAATACTCCTCCTCGCCGCCGTTCTGAAAATAGTAGATGCGCGCGTGCTCCAGAAAGCGGCCGACGATGCTGATCACCGTGATCGTTTCCGAGAGGCCCGGGATGCCCGGGCGCAGCCGGCAGGTGTCGCGGATGATGAGATCCACCCGAACCCCCGCCTGCGAGGCGCGGTACAGTGCCTCGACGATGTCCGGGTCTTCGAGCGCGTTGGCCTTGAAGCGGATCAGGCCGGGCGCCTCCGCGCTATGCAAGGCGATCTCGCGGTCGATTCGGCCCAGCAGCGCCCGTTTCATCAGATTGGGAGCGGCGAGGATGCGGCGGTAGTTGCGGGCCGGGCGGCAGCCGGTGGTGAGATAGTTGAACAGCTCGGTGAGATCCTGGCCGATCGGGGGATCACACGTCAGCAGACCGAGATCGCTGTACAGGCGCGCCGTCCCGGCGTGGTAGTTGCCGGTGCCGATGTGGGCGTAGCGCCTGAGGCCGTTGTAGTCGCGGCGGACCACCAGCACGAGCTTGCAGTGGGTCTTGAGGCCGAGGACGCCGTAGGTGACGTGGATGCCCGCTTCCTCCATGCGCGACGCCCACTGGATGTTGGCGGCTTCGTCAAAGCGCGCCTTCAGTTCCACCACCACCGCCACCTGCTTGCCGTTGCGCGCCGCCTCGATCAGATAATCGATGATCTGGGTATCCGCGGAGGTGCGGTAGAGGGACATCTTGATCGCCCGCACCTTTGGATCTTCCGCCGCCTCGCGGACGAAGCGGCTGACCGAGGTGACGAACGATTCATACGGGTGGTGCAGCAGGATCGGCCCGGACTCGCGGATGATGTGAAAGACGTTGTCGCGATCTTGCAGCCTGACGTTGGTGATCGCCTCGTGGGGCGGATCGTGCAGCTCGGGGAGATCGATCTGCGCCAGCTCCATCAGGTCGCGCATGCCGATGATCACATCCCGCTCGTAGACGTCGTAGTCCACATCGAGGCCGAGTTCCGCGGCGAGCATGCCGCGGTGGTCCGGGTCGATGCCGGTCTGGGCTTCGAGACGGACGATCGGCGCGAACCGCCGCTCCCGCAGTTCGGCCTCGATCATCGCCAGAAGGTCTTCGGCGTGCTCCTCGTCGCGATCGGTGTTGGCGTTGCGCGTCACGCGGAAGAATTCCACCGTCTCCACCGTCATTCCCGGGAATAATTCCTCCAGGCACTGTGAAACGACGTCTTCCAGCAGCACGAAATGGTTGTGCGTGCCGACCCGAATGAGGCGGGGGACATCGCCACCGACCGGCACCTTGATGCGCGCCATGGTGAGTTGCATCTCGCCGGGGAAGCGGAGCGTGACCAGGAGGTTGAGGGACAGGTTGGAAATGAACGGAAACGGATGCGCCGGATCGATGGCGAGCGGGGTCAGCAACGGAAAAATGTTGTCGTGGTAGAAGCCGAGGACCTCCTTCCGTTCCGCGCCGGTGAGATCCTCAAACCGCCGGATGCGGATGTCGTGGGCGTCAAGAATGTCGAGCAGCTCCAGATAGGCTTCCCGCTTGTCCGCCATGAACTGAGCGATCACCGTCCGGCACGCCTCCAGTTGCTGGCTCGGCGTGCGGCCGTCGACGGTCAGCTTGTGGACGCCGGCGCCGATCTGCTGCTTGAGGCCGCCGATCCGCTTCATGAAGAACTCGTCCATGTTGTTGGCGGCGATGGCCAGGAACTTGACCCGCTCCAACAGCGGCGTGCGCGGATCGCGGGCTTCGTGCAGCACCCTCCGGTTGAACTCCAGCCATGTCAGCTCGCGGTTCAGGTACAATTCGGGCGAGCGGAGGTCGAAACGGGGTTCGGCCGGGTCGCTTTCGGCGTCCGCGGCGGCGGCAGGCTCGACAGGTTCGAGCGGGCCGCTGGCGCGCGCGGAGGAGCGACGCGACGCGCGCCGCCGCGCCGGCCGCTCGCGGGCGGCTGTGTCTCGCGACGTCGCGCCGCCGCCTTCGGCTGCGGCTTCAGGAACTTTGGCTTCGTCCGACGCGGCCCTATCGGTCGTGTCGCTCATCCCGTCCTCTTGAGTTTCGCTTTCGGCGCCGGCGAAGCCGCATCCTCGCCGCCCTCACGGCGGATGATTGCCGCCTTCAGGCCGTCCGTGATGGTCTGCAGAACCTTGATGCGGGCGAAGCGTTTCTCGTTGGCTTCGACCAGGGTCCAGGGAGCGAGGGTGGTGCTGGTCCGCTCCACCATGTCGTTGACCGCCGCGTCGTAGAGGTCCCACTTCTGGCGGTTCCGCCAGTCCTCTTCGGTCAGCTTCCAGCGCTTGTACTCGACCTGCTCGCGCGCCCGGAAGCGGGCAAGCTGCTCGTCCTTGGTGATGTGCAGCCAAAACTTGCACAACACGATGCCATGGCGGACCAACTGGTCCTCGAAGTCGTTGATCTCGGCATAGGCCCGCCGCCATTCCGGCTCATAGGCGAAGCCCTCCACCCGCTCCACCAGCACCCGGCCGTACCAGCTGCGGTCGAAGATGGTCATGCGGCCGGCCCCGGCAAGATGCCGCCAGAACCGCCACAGGTAGTGCTGCGCCCGCTCCTCGTCGGTGGGGGCGGCCATGGGAATGACCTGGTAATCGCGGGCGTCGAGGGCCGCTGTGGCGCGACGGATGGCGCCGCCCTTGCCGGCAGCGTCCCAGCCCTCGAACACCAGGATGGCGGAGACGCCCAGTTCCTTCGCCCTCCGGAAGCGCCGGTTGAGAGTGCCCTGGCAGGCTTCGAGCTGCTTCGAATAGTCATTCTTGGCCAGCTTCTGGTCCATATCCAGCCGGCTCAGTATCGAGATATTGGGAATGTGGATGACCGTGGCGCTGAGCTTCGCAGGCGTAGACGCTCCTTCCGTCGGCTCTTCATCGATCGCAGCGCGGTCCGGCGTCGTCAACGTCGCGCCATGGGTGAGGGCGCGGTACTCCGCAGCGGCATGACGCATGACATCCCGGCGATGGAAGTGCTTCAGTATCGCGTCCCGCAGCGTCACCCCCACGGTGACGCTGCGGTAGCGCTTGTCGACGCCTTCGACGATGTTCCAGGGGGCATGTCCGGTGCTGGTGCGGGTGATCAGGCGCTCCGCGGCGGCGACGAAGCGGTCGTAGAGGTGCCAGTGGTCCCAGTCCGTCTTCGACACCCGCCAGCGCGTCAGCGGGTCCTTTTCCAGCGCGCGCAGCCGATCCTTCTGGGCAGCCTTGCCGAGGTGCAGCCAGACCTTGACGAACAGGGCGCCGTCGTCGGCCAAAGCGTTCTCGAACGCGATCACCCGATCGAGCGCCTCGTCGAATTCGGCCTCGCTGGTCCGTCCGTGGACCCGGTCGAGCAGCGGCCGCGAGTACCAGCAACTCAAGAACAGCCCGATCCGACCTTTCGGCGGCAGGTCGCGCCAGAACCGCCAGTACTCGGGGCGTTCCGCCATCTCGTCGGACGGCGGCCCATAGGCGCGGGTGATCAACCAACGCGGGTCCATCCACTCGTTGAGCGTGTTGATGGTCTCGCTCTTGCCGGCCGCGTCGACCCCGGAGAACACCACGATGGTCGGGAACTTGCGCGATTTCAGGTGCTGCTGGATCTCGAGCAGTTCCGCCCGCAGCATCGGAAGTTTCTCGTGATACTCATTCTTCGGGATCGTGCGTCCCAATTCTGCCGTTCTGAACATGGCGTTTGGCCCTCCCGCAACGGGGCATGTTAACCTACCATATAACCGCTTGTATGTAGCGTTGCTCGCTCCGGCAGGGTACTCATGACGCTTGCGGGGTGCCGTAGCCGAATGGCGGCAGGTGTGCTACTGAGAGAGCGAGCATCTGCTAGCTGCGGTGCAGAGCGCTCAGGGAGAGGGGGTGTTTCGGCTCATGTTCCGTGAATCGGCGCTGGACAACGTTCTGGACACTTACGGTAATCACCGGCTCTACAGCAAGCAGGTGATCATAGGCCGGCAAGCCTTCTTTCTCGATCATGGCTGGCAAAATATCGAAGTCGGGGAAGGGCTGACACTTTCCTATCACCCTTCCGCCGAGATAAGTCACCATCGCGATGATCCTGTGACGATCACCTGCGTCGGGCATGTCTTCCTGCCAGGCGACCCTGCAAGCCTGAACCAGGACATCGTGCGCTGGCTGGCAGAGGAATGTGCGGACTTTCAGCAGCTTGAAGACGCGCTCGCAGAGTTGGCGGGCCGGTGGCTTATCCTTGCCACAGTAGGGGGCGCCGCGAGACTCTATCTTGATGCGGTCGGTGCGCGGTCACTCTTCTATGTGACAGCGCAGGAGAGCCCGGTGATTGCCGCTTCCAACCCGGCGCTCCTAGCGACCTACGCTGATGTTCCTTTAGACGTGGAGTTGCTGAGGGCGTGCTACAGACAGAAGTGGAGCGATGGCTGGTACGGCCAGAACACGCCCTATGAGGGGTGTCTTCAGTTGCTGCCGAATCACTGCTTGGATGTTCGTTCACGGGTGGCCACGAGGTACTGGCCGCGACGCCCAGTCGAAGCGGTGCCTACTGCTGAAGCGTCGCGGCGCATCGCGGCGTTACTGGAAGGTACCATTGCCGCGGCAGCGGCCCGACGACCGCTATACATGGGCCTGACGGGCGGCTATGACTCGCGCGTGCTGATGGCGTGTGCAGGAGAACAGCGGAAGAAGATAAACTACTTCACGATAAGACGGAAGCCGTCGAGCCGGGACGACGTCGACACAGCTGTGTTGCTGGCTCGCAGGTTTGCGTTATCGCATTCGGTCATGGAGCAGTTTAAGAGCCAGGAGCGGGAGGAGCGTCGGGTCTGCACCTTGAACGTCGGTGGACTGCAGTGGGATTTCGTCAACCAGCTTTTGCGGAGCTGGGAGTTCATCCCGCCCGGCGCGTTCGAAGTGGTGGGAAATGTGGCAGAAGTCCTTCGCTGTTATTACGGCGGCGGGTGGGCCGGCACGGACGAAGTGGATGCCCGGACGCTTTGTCAGCTCTGTCACGTCCCGCCGAGCCTGCTTGCTCTACAGTCGTTCACGTCGTGGTTGGACAGCGTGCCGCGCGATAGCGGTGTTGCGCTCTTGGACCTTTTTTATTGGGAGCACCGTATCGGCAGTTGGGGCGCGCTCGGCTGGGGCGGTTACGACGCATGTAGAACGGGTATTTCCGTTCAACTGCCGGACGTTGTTAGAGATCGGGCTTGGCGTTCGGAAAATGGATCGTGCGGCGCCTTATCCATTATTCCGCGAAATACTGCGGGATCGACACGCCGAGCAGCTGTCGATCCCGTTTAACAAGCGCTCTTTCATCGAGAAGCTGCAGGCCCGCGCGCGGATGGAACTACGCTACCGCATGAAAAGGCTCGTCACTGCCCGGCTGCCGACAAAGGGCGCGACGCCGGTCAGAAGAAATGCACTGGAGGCGTTGTCCTTCATGACGTAGCGGATTTTGTCGCACTTCGTTACGAGGCGCGTGTGGAAGACGAAGCGACAGAGCCCGCGGAAGCGCTTCGGCCCTCATTTCAGCGGAGGGAAGCCCGAGGGACCCATCTTCAGGTAGCACTGATCATAGTAAATGCAGCGCCTGCGATTACGAAGTCCCCAGTCGCTGTATTGCCCGAATTCTATCGCTTTGGTGGAACTCTCTCCGTGTTTGCCGTTACGGATGCCGGTCGCGGTGATGAATGGGGCCGTCATGTCGTCGACGTAAAGCTTCATCCAACCCTTAGCATCGGAGCGCTGGTCCACCACTCCGATCAGCCGAATGGCGTACCAAACGTTCGGCGACCACGGCTTCGTCCAATTCGACTTGATGTCGCTGCCTTTCCCGCGCACGCCGCCGGGCCCATAAAACGTGTCACTCTCGGTTCCGCCACTATTCACGTACCCGGAGTTGAGTAATATGGATTGTCCATGACCGTAGAAATTGAGAAGGATCCGGAAGACAGACGTCGTAGGTCCCGAACTCGTGCTGGGTGCGCAGATGAAAGTCCAACTGCTATCAGGCTGCTTGAACGCCGCAATGTCTGCATCCGAGGACGCTGGAACGAGAAACTTGAACCCGATCTCGAATTGCTGTCCGTAGGGTATTTTCCACAAGCTCCCGTTGCCTTTGGCCATTCGAGCCCAGTTGTGGGCGCCATGCATGGTCTCCGGGTCGTCTGTGTCGTTCGGGCCACCGGTCGGATCCTTGAAGGGAGGGTGCGTCCGCCGCATGGCTCGCAAGGCGCCCTTGTATGGGCCGCTGGTAACGCAACGTGGTTGCACGGCGTTCGGTTGCAGGCTCAGCTTGCCGGGCATGCCTGCCGCGGTGAGGTCGACTGTCGTCGACGCACCGAGACTGTTGCCAGCGGCGTCCTTGTTCCAGGACGACGCATGTGATGCTGAGAGCAAGGTGCGGTCGAACCACCAGTCCGCATCTTTGGGTATGAAGTTCTTATTGGGAGCCGGGATCGGATCCGGAACAGGATCCGGATTTGGAACTGGGACCGGATCTACATCCGGATTTGGTCGGGTTCGGGAGGAAGTTGATATCGTGTTGCGGGGAGTCCACCTCGGAGCAAGTCTAGAAAAGAGCATGAGATCCTGTCTTCTTGTAAGGCCGACGGCAGTAGCTTGCGCGACGGCGTTCAATGATGAGAATCTGCGTGGCCGGCAAGTCCATGCGGTTCCACGCGTGAATTAGGGACAACAGCCATGCGTTCTGCCGGTGTGCATCGCCTTGTAGGTATTTGTACCTTTTTCGCCTTGGATCAAGGATTTTTGTCTGGGACCAAGAGATGGTCGCGGCACGCCCAGTAAGGAGTTGACGTCGACGACGATGGTTCGTTACTCCGGGTTCGGAATGAATGGCATGAGGCTTCCAGACCGGCCCGACCAAGGATCGCGATCGTCCCGCTCCCGAACGAGCAAGAAGATGATGCTCGCAGGGTGCATCGTGCTAATCGTGAGCGCCTCAACCCGGGCCGAAGATCAACGCCCGTTCATCCCCGCCGATGCGGACTGGGGGTTCGACGCAGGCCGCGTGACTGAGAGAGACGTGAGGATGTGGAACGACAATGCCGCTCGACATTCCTATAGCGATCGCGAACAGTTTCTCGCGATGGACAACGGCCTCTGCTTGCGCTTCAAGAATCGCGCCAATCGTCCTCGCCTGGATCCCGCAGGCTACATCCGAGCGAAGCGCGACCGCGCGGAAACGGAGGATACAGAAACCATCGATGCTGCCCATCAATGGCTGTATCATTGCGACGATCGTAAGATTGAGAGGCTGTCTTATAATCAGGAGTATGAGGTCGGCTTCAGGTTCATGGTGCCGGCTCCGCATGATGCCGACATGGAAGCCTTCGAACCCGAATTCATTTGGATCTGGTCGTTGCCGACATCGCCAGATCCGACCGGCGGCGCCTACGGTATCAGCCTGGGCGGGCGGCGCGTTGACCTGATCCATCGGTACGTAAGTAACGGCTCACGACACAGACTTCATCGGCACAATCTATTGCCGAGGTGGCGGCCGAATGTGTGGTACTCCGCAAGAATGCGGTTTGTTGCCGGAAACAAGCAGGAAAAGAGCGGCTGGATCGACGCTAAAATAAACGGCGGAGATGAAAGCGCGGAGGTCACTTTGCGAAACATCGTGTCCGGTAAGGATGCAGACGACTCTCTTTACCATGTACTAGGTCAGTACTCGGCTTACCGCTTGGGCGGGTTCCGGCGGACCGTTTATTTCGACCAGTGGTACCTGAAGAAAGTCTCGGGCGGGACTTGACGCGGCCGTAGATCGTGAGATTTGCTGCAACCTCGGACGGTTGCGGCTACTCGGTTGCTCACAAACCTAAAAACGTGGACGATGAAGCGGATAAATCGAGAAACGCATGCCCATTACTGAGCTAACCGATCCGCTGCCGGCAGACGCAGTCGCGGCCGAGCCCTCGGCGTCGACCATCCATGGGCGCGTCGGCGTTGTCGATATCGGCTCCAACACGGTTCGCCTCGTCGTCTACGACACGCCCAGCCGGCTGCCGATTCCCATCTTCAACGAAAAGGCCCAGTGCGCCCTGGCGGCGAACATGGGCAAGACCGGCCGGCTCAGCGAGAAGGGTGTCGTCGCCGCCCTCGCCACCCTCGCCCGCTTCGCCCGGCTGGCGGACGCCATGGGCGTGGCGCACCTGGAGATCGTCGCCACGGCAGCGGTGCGCGATGCGCGCGACGGGCCGGCGTTCGTCCGCGAGGCGGAGACCGTGTGCGGCCAGGGGGTGCATGTTCTGTCGGGGGCGGAGGAAGCCCGCCTTGCCGCGGTCGGGCTGATGAACGGTGTGCCCGACGCCGACGGCGTGCTCGGTGACCTGGGCGGCGGCAGTCTCGACCTGGTGGGTCTCGATCATGGCCGCATCGGCGCCTTCGCCACCCTCTCCCTCGGACACCTGCGCCTCCTGGAGGAGTCGGGCGGCGACCGGACTGCGGCGCGGCGGCTGATGGACGACGGCCTGAAAAAGGCGGACTGGCTCGCCACGGTCTCGGGGCGCTCGCTTTACGCGGTCGGCGGGTCGTGGCGCGCCATCGCCCGCATCCTCATCGAGCAGAAAAATCACCCGCTGCATGTGGTCGACAACTACACCATCGGCTTTCTTGATGCGCTGCGGCTTGCCAACTTGATCGGCGAACTCAGCAACGGAGCGCTGGAACAGGCGTCGGGGATTGGCCGCAAACGGATCGAAAGCCTGCCCTACGCCGCCATCGCTCTCGCTGCGCTGCTCGAAGCGACGCGCCCGGCGCAGGTGGTTTTCTCCGGCTTCGGGATGCGCGAGGGGCAGATGCTGGAGTTGCTGCCGCCGGACTTGCGGACGCAGGACCCGCTGATCAGCGCTTGCGAGACCCACGCCGAGCGCACCGGCCGCTTCGCCATGCACGGCGAGGAGATCCTGCACTGGATGTCGCCCCTGTTCAACGGCGAGCGCGCGGCGGACCGGCGGTTGCGGCTGGCGGCGTGCCTGCTCTCGGACATCGGCTGGAGCGAACATCCGGACTACCGCGCTCAGCACGCCTTCGCGCGGGTCTTGCGCATTCCCTACCCCGGTCTGCGGCACGAGGACCGGGTGCTCCTGGCGACCGCCATGCTGGTGCGCTACAAGGGCGACCTGGACGATCCGCTGGTGACGTCGGTCCGCGGGCTGCTCGACGATAACGGATCTGCGCGGGCCCGGACCATCGGGCTGGCGCTCAGGCTCGCCCACACCGTCTCGGGCGGCGCGCCCGGCCTGCTGCCGCAGTGTCCGTTGGCAATGAGCAATGATCACTTGTCGTTATCGCTGCCCGATCCCGTGTTCTTGAGCGAAGCGGTGGAGCGTCGCCTCGCCTCTCTCGCCCGCCACCTCGGGCTGCGCCCGCGCCCTCGTCCTGCGGCGGGATGAGCTTCTCTTCGTTCACCCGCTGAACCGGCAAGCGCGCGCCGGCCGCGACCCGCGGCAGAGGTCACGGCGCGGCGGAAACGGACCATGCCGGCGAATCGAGTCGACCGTGCGCCGTGAAGTGCTATTGTCTGCATAACAATTGGTACGGGTGCCCGCGGGGTATGGTGACTTATTTCGGGTTGTTCATCGCGTTCATTGCGCTGCTCGTCGCGCTGATCGGAGGAACGCACGCCGTTGACGCGGCAGGCCGGCGGCGGCTGGCGATCTCCGGCTGGTTGGCCGGCACGTTCGGCAGTGTCGGCCTCGCTGCGGCGCTGGCGGGCGCTTACCAGGCCGATGTGGCGCGGAATGACGCGGTCTCGGAAGCACGGGCGTTGAGGGAGAGCCACGACGAGTTGCGCGCCGACGTGCAGACTCTTCGGGCGCAGCGGGACGGTGTCCGCGCCGATGCGGATCGGCAGCGCCTCAGGGCGGAGGGCCTCGATGCCGAGGTTGCGGCAGCGAAGGAGAAGCTGGATGTCGCTCGGCGCAATGAGATGTACCTCCGGCTCCAGATCGAGCGCCAGACGGAAAGTGGGGCAGCGGACGGCGAGCGTGAGCTTGAGCGCGTGGCCGAAGAGAGCCTCGATCTCGATGTCGAGCCGACCTGGGTGTTCGACAAACGCCTGTACTCCGGCGGTACGCTCGAGCTCAAAGGGTTCGACTGCAGTGTCCTCATCGACTATGGCGAAGAACGGGCATTCGTCCGGTTGCGGCCGCAGCGATCCAAGACGATCCTGTTGATGTCGCCCGGTCCTCAGCCCTTCACGCTGAGCCTGACGCGATCCTCCGGCGCGCGCTGCAAGGGGGACTTCGCCATCTACCAGCCGGAAAGCAGTCCGATCGCCGTCCTGGCTGAAGAGATCGAAGAGGCCGTTCCGCCGGCGCCGCAAGGAACCGAGGTTCCGACGGCAGCCGCGCCATCGATCCAGGATGAGGCTGAACCAGCGTCGTCGGCGCCAGCGGAGGCAAGCGCCCGCGTCGAGCCGCCCCCTCTCGATGCCGCCCCTCCGGCGCCGCCACTCGCCGCCGCACCGCCCGCGGCTGAAGCCGCCACGGCGCCGCCATCTGAATCGATTGCGCCGCCGCCCGACGTTGCCGTCGCGTCGCCGCAGGAGACGGCGGCGGCGCCAGCGGTCGAGGGCGCCGGAGCAGAGGCACCCGAACTGACCGCAGCGCCGGCGCCCCGCACAGGCGGACTCCCATATCCGCCGCCGCCGATTTTTCGGGGCCCGCGTGAGCGACGCCGAGAGCCCCAGCACCGCCGCCATCACTGCCGCCGAGGCTGTGGCGCCGGACGTCGTCGATGCCGGGGCTGCGGACGCTGACAAGAGCGGGCGCGAAGCGCCTGAGACCGAAACTGCCGAGACGTCCGCGGCCGCGGATCCGTCCGCCTCAACATCCGATGCGGCGAACGAGGAGAAACGGATTTCCGATCAGGGCGGCGATCAAGCGACGCTGTCGCGTCTGATGTCCGCCGTAAGAGCGATCTTTGACGATACGTCGACGCGCGAGGACAGTGAGCCGATCGTTTCGGCTAAGCTTTCGGATACGCCGCCCGCGGATGCGGAAGCCAGAGCCGGCGCGTCCGGCGCACAACCTGACCCGATCCCTTCCGACCTGGACCCGGCCGCACCCGACACCCACGATACCGGTGGCGCGGACCAGGCGGCCTCCGCCGCAGCGCCGCCGCAGGCATCGGACGTCGGGCAGCCGGAAACGACCATGGACATCCCGGAACCCGATCGCCAAGGGGCGCCCGGCGCCGCGGACGCCGTCCCCCAGACCGAAGCCTCGGCGACTGCCGCTGATCGAGAAGAGGTGGATCGGGGAACGGGCGAAACGCAGGCTGCGGCAGAGAACGGCTCTCCGGTGCAAGACCCCGGGCAAGCTGAGGGCCCTCAGCAGCAAGTTTCCAGTGACGCCGAAGATCAGCCGGCGCCCGCCGAGCATGACGGTGATCTTCCTGAGCCGGGGCTTGGGCCTGGGCCTGGGCCTGATCAGGCCGTGACGGACGAGCCAGCGGCCGACAACGCCGTTCTCGACCCGCCTGCCGAAGACGCGGCGACGGGGCCGGAGGAAGCCGGCGAAGGGAGCGAACAGGGCGCGGCGCCGGCGTCGGGCGACGATGACGGCGTACCGTTGCCGACGGCGAAGCTGTCGCCGAGCGAGGTGCCTCTGGCCGGGTCGCGACAAGGAGAGGCCGCGGACGAGGGCGCTCCAGTGCAACCCGAGACGGCGCAAGCGCAGCAACCGGCCCAGTCGCCGGAGGCGGAGGCGCCGGAGGCGGAGGCGGCGGAAGCGGAGGCGGAGGCGGAGGCGGAGCCGGAGGCGGAGGCGCGGGTGGCTGCGGCCGCTACGGATGGACCGGAAGCGCTGCCGGTCCCCACCCCGAAGACGTTGCCCGGGAATGTGCGTGCGGCGGTGAAAACGTCGGCGGATGAGGCCGAGCCGACGACGGACGGCGCGGCCCCGGCAGGGGCCGACGGAGACGGCGCCGACCTCCCGCCCCCGCACCCTAAACCTACCCGGCGCTGACCCGCGGTCATGGGGCCGCCATGCCGTTCGGCGGCCTCCCATGAACCCTTGGCAACAGACGGCGAGCGGACAAATATGTATCGCTTGACGCAGCCAAGCCATGTGGCGGAAATCGCCAAGAACTGACGGAAGTCCGACATGTCGACATTTCTCTACACGCATCCGATTTGTCAGGAACACGACATGGGGGCGTGGCACCCGGAATGCCCGGCGCGCCTGCAGGCGATCCTCAAGGTGCTGGAAACCGAGCCGTTCGCTTATCTGCATCGTGAGCAGGCGCCGCTCGCGACTGTCCGCGATATCGAGCGCGTGCACGCGCCTTTCTATGTGGAAGCCATCTTCGAGAAAGTGCCGAAGAGTGGCCACACCCACCTCGACGCCGACACCTCAATGAATTCCGCCTCGTGGACGGCGGCGCTACACGCGGTCGGCGGGCTGTGCGCCGCCGTCGACGCCGTTCTCGACGGCAAGGCGCGCAACGCCTTCTGTGCCGTCCGCCCGCCCGGCCACCACGCCGAGGTATCCCAGGCGATGGGATTCTGCCTGTTCAACAACGTCGCCATCGCCGCCGAACACGCCCGCCAGGCGCATGGCGTCGAGCGCGTGGCCGTGGTCGACTTCGATGTTCATCACGGCAACGGCACGCAGAACTATTTTTTCCGTTACCGCGACCTGTTCTATGCGTCCAGCCACCAGTGGCCTTGCTATCCCGGCACCGGAATGGAGCAGGAGACCGGCGTATTCAACAACATCGTCAACGTCCAACTCCGCCCCGGCACGGGTTCCGAGGCGTTCCGCGACGCCTACACCGATCGCATTCTGCCGGCCCTCGACGACTTCGGCCCGGAACTGCTCCTGATCTCCGCCGGTTTCGACGCCCATTTCCGCGACCCGCTGGCGCAGTTGCGGTTGCAGACGGAGGATTTCGCCTGGGTCACCCGGGAACTGCTGGAGATCGCCGACAAGCGCTGCGGCGGCCGCGTGGTATCGACATTGGAAGGCGGCTACGATCTGGAAGCTCTGGCTGCCAGCGTCGGCGTCCATGTGCGGGCGATGATGGGCAACTGACGCGGCGACGCCGCGCTGAAGCCCGGCCAGACGTTAGACGTATTCAACGCGACAGCGGCGCCGTTCCGTCGGTACCCTGTGCCGCGGCGCCGGGGCTGCCGGGTCGGTCCGTCAGGCCCGCGAGGAACGCGGTGATGTCGCCGTAGACGGAATCCTGTTCGCGGAAGGGCGCGGCGATAGCAAGGATCAGGCCGATGTGGCCGACCCCGTCATAGGCTATCAGGCGGGCTTCGCCGCCGGCATCGTTGACGCGCTCGGCCATCTCGATGGAGTTCTTCGGCAACACCGTGTCATCGTCCGCGCCGTGCAGAAGCAGCATCGACGGCTCGTCGCCGGTGACGAAGGCGATCGGCTTGGATTCTGCCGGATCGTCGGCGGGCGCGAAGATCGGGCGGGTGCTTTCGTACTCGAGCGGGTTGAATGCATAAGGGCCGGCCAATCCGACGAAGCCGCGGATGCTTTCCGGCGCCACCCCTGACTCCTGCAAGTAGCGGCGGTCGGTGACGAGCAGCGCTGCAATGTGGGCGCCGGCGGAGTGGCCCATCAGGACGATCCGATCGGCGTCCCCGTCCATCCCCGCGATGTTGTCCCGGACCCAGCGCACGGCGCCGGCGGAATCCTGCGCGAACGTCGGAAACCGCACCTCCGGGTATAGGCGATAGTCAGGAATGACGACCACGTAGCCGAGCCGGGCGAACGCCTCGCCGACGAAGCGGAAGTACGCGCGATCGCCGCTGTCCCAGCCGCCTCCGTAAATGAACACGATGACCGGCGCGTTGTCCGGCGCCGCAGTCGGCACATACACGTCCAGCACCTGGCGGGCCGCAGGCCCGTATGCAAGTCCCTCCCGGACCTCGTAGCCATTGTTGGGGACCAGCACGTTGACCACACCGGCCGGCACACACGCGGCAAGCGCTGCCACCATGGCCGCCATGGCCGTCGCCAGCCGGCGCGTCGACGATCTGGTCATCGCTGCGGTCGCAGTCATAAGTGCGTCTCCAAACGTTGTGGTCCCCAGGTCATACGCAGCCGCGCCCGATTCCGATGACCGCCGCCGCCATCCGCCGACAGTTGCGCTTGCCCCTGTGGCGCGGCCTCCCTATTGTCACGCGCATCGCGCATCAGGAGCGCCCACATCGAGAGCGGAATGCATGGGGCAGAACTCGCCGCAGGAACCCGTGTCGCCAGACATTGCAGCGCTGAGCTTCGAGGATGCTCTTGCCGAGCTTGAGGTCATTGTCCGGCGTTTGGAGGAAGGATCGATCAAGCTCGACGAAGCCATCTCCGCCTACGAGCGCGGTACGTATCTCAAGCGGCATTGCGAGGCCAAGCTCCAGAACGCGCAGCTGCGTGTCGAAAAGATAATTCTCGGCACTGACGGGCGCCCGGTCGGCACCGAGCCTCTGGATCCGGAATAGGGCTGCGGAGGATGGACATCAAGGCGGCGCTTGCCGATAACGCGCGCGCGGTGAACGCGGTTCTGGATGACCTGTTGCCGGTGCGGGATGAGCCCGAGGCGCGGCTGATGGAGGCGATGCGTTATTCCGCTCTGTCTTCGGGCAAGCGCATTCGTCCGTTCCTGGTGGTGTCCAGCGCCGGCTTGTTCAACGTGTCGGCGCCGTTCGCGCTCAGGGTTGCCGCTGCCGTCGAGATGGTGCATTGTTACTCGCTGATCCACGATGACCTCCCGGCCATGGATAATGACGAGCTTCGCCGTGGCCTGCCGACCTGCCACATCAGATATGACGAGGCGACGGCGATCCTGGCGGGGGACGCCTTGCTGACCCGGGCGTTCGAAGTGCTGGCGGATGCGGAGACCCACACGGACCCGCGCGTGCGCGGTGAGCTTGTGCAACGTCTCGCTCGAGCGGCCGGCGCCGAGGGCATGGTCGGCGGCCAGATGTTGGACCTGCTCGCCGACAGCTTCGGCCTGGAGGTAGAAGAGGTGACGCGGCTGCAGCGGATGAAGACGGGCGAGTTGATAGCGTTTGCATGCGATGCCGGCGCGGTGCTCGGCAAGGCCGCCGATTCGGCGCGCCAGTCGCTGCATGCGTACGCGCACGATCTGGGCCTCGCCTTTCAGATCGCCGATGATCTTCTCGACGTGGAAGGGGAGGAGGCGGAAATGGGCAAAAAATCTCGCAAGGACAACTCCGCCGGCAAGGCTACATTCGTCACCTTGCTCGGCGTCGAGCGCGCCCGGGCCCAGTCCCACATATTGGCGGAGCAGGCAATCAACCATCTTGAAGTATTTGCGGAAAGCGCCCAACCTTTGCGTTCGCTGGCTCGCTACGCGGTGGAGCGGACCCATTAGGACTGACTGCGACTGACTGCACTTAACCGGAAAGGAACCTCATGCTGAGCTTGTCGAGCATGAGGTTGTCTAGGTTGGCTCACCCTTCGACTTCGCTCAAGCTGAGGTACCGGTTTCGCGGCCCACATGGGCTATCAGGGCGAATCCGCACCTTGATCGGGGAAAGCTTATTGTGACAGATAAAGCGTGGACGCCGCTTCTCGATCGCATCCGCACGCCTGCAGATCTTCGGCAGTTCGACGAAGATCGGCTGGGTGATCTGGTCGACGAGTTGCGGCAGGAGACGATCCGGATCGTGTCCATCACCGGTGGTCACCTGGGCGCCAGCCTCGGCGTCATCGAGTTGACCACAGCGCTCCACTACGTGTTCGACACGCCGCACGATCGGCTGATCTGGGACGTCGGGCACCAGGCGTATCCCCACAAGATCCTGACCGGCCGGCGCGAGCGCATGCTGACCTTGCGCCAGGGCGGCGGCATCTCGGGTTTCACCAAGCGCTCCGAGAGCCCCTACGACCCGTTTGGCGCCGGCCATACCTCGACCTCCATCTCGGCAGGACTGGGGATGGCGGTGGCGCGCGATCTTCAGGGCAAGGACCATCACGTCATCGCGGTAATCGGCGACGGCGCCATGAGCGCCGGCATGGCCTACGAGGCGATGAACAACGCTGGATCGATGGATTCGCGGCTGATCGTCATACTCAACGACAACGACATGTCGATCTCGCCGGCGGTGGGGGCGATGAGCGCCTATCTGTCGCGGCTTATTTCGTCCCGCTCGTTCCGTTCCATCCGCCACATCGCAGCGGAGGTGGCGCGCAAGTTCCCGCGGTCGTTCGAGACGGCGGCCCGCAAAGCCGAAGAATACGCGCGCGGCCTGGTCACGGGCGGCACCCTGTTCGAGGAACTCGGCTTCTACTACGTGGGTCCGATCGACGGCCACAATCTCGACCACCTGCTGCCGGTCCTGAAAAACCTGCGCGCCGACCGGGAGCCGGGGCCGGTGCTTCTGCACGTGGTGACCCGGAAGGGCAAGGGTTACCTGCCGGCCGAGCAGTCGGCGGACAAGTACCACGGCGTCAGCCGTTTCGATCTGGTCACCGGCGAGCAGGTCAAGCCGAAGGCCGGACCGCCCTCATACACCAGCGTTTTCGCGAAGTCGCTGATCCGCGAGGCGGAGAAGGACGATCGGGTGATCGCCATCACCGCGGCGATGCCGGCCGGCACCGGCCTCGACAAGTTCGAGAAACGCTTCCCGGATCGATTCTTCGACGTCGGCATCGCCGAGCAGCACGCGGTCACCTTCGCGGCCGGGCTCGCAGTCGATGGCATGAAGCCGTTTGCGACCATCTATTCGACGTTTCTGCAGCGCGCCTACGACCAATTGGTGCACGACGTGGCCATCCAGAAGCTGCCGGTGCGCTTCGCCATCGACCGGGCCGGGCTGGTCGGCGCCGATGGCGCCACCCACGCCGGCGCCTTCGACCTCGCCTACCTCTGCTGCCTCCCCGGCATGGTGGTCATGGCCGCCGGCGACGAAGTGGACCTGATGCACATGGTGGCGACCGCCGCGGCTTACGACGAGGGACCGGTGGCGTTTCGATATCCGCGCGGCGAAGGCTGGGGCTTGGACTTGCCCACCGACGGCGTGCCGCTCCCCATCGGCAAGGGGCGAATCGTGCGGGAAGGGACGCGCGTCGCCATCCTCAGCCTTGGCGGACGCCTCGGCGAAGCAAACCAAGCCGCCGATGAACTGGCGGTGCGGGGGCTCTCCACCACCCTGGCGGACGCCCGCTTTGCCAAGCCGTTGGACCAGGATCTGGTGCGCCGGCTTGCCGATGAGCACGAGGTGATGATCACCGTCGAGGAGGGCTCTGTCGGCGGGTTCGCCGCCCAGGTCATGCAGTTCCTGGCGACTGAGGGTGCGTTCGACAACGGCCTTCGGTTTCGCCCGCTGGTGCTGCCGGATCGCTTTCTCGATCAGGACAAGCCGGAACGGCAGTACGAGATCGCCGGCCTCCATGCCGCCGGCATCGTCCGCACCGCGCTCATCGCGCTCGGGCTCGACCGGGATGCGGCGAAGGCCGCCAGCGCCTGATCCCGGCGGCGCCGGCAAGACCAGACTCGATCAGGCGCTGGTGGAGCGCGGTCTCGCCGAAAGCCGCGCCCGCGCCCAGGCCCTGATCCTCGCCGGCACGGTGTTCAGCGACTCGCGCCGGCTCGACAAGCCGGGACATGCGGTGACCGCGGCGACGGCGCTGGAAGTGCGCAGCCGGGATCACCCGTGGGTGTCGCGGGGCGGAGTCAAGCTCGCCTACGGCATCGACCACTTCCGCATCGATCCAGCCGGGCTGACCTGCCTCGACGTGGGCGCCTCCACCGGCGGATTCACCGACGTGCTGCTGGCAGGCGGCGCCCGCCGCGTCTACGCCGTCGATGTCGGGCACGGGCAACTGGCGTGGCGGCTGCGCACGGATCCCCGCGTCGTGGTGCTGGAACGCACCAACGCCCGCGACCTGAGCCGCGCAATGGTACCCGAACCCGTCGATCTCATCGTCTGCGACGTCAGCTTCATCGGCATCGAGACGGCGCTGCCGGCGGCGCTGGCGCTGGCCGCGCCGGACGCCCTGCTTGTCGCGCTGATCAAGCCGCAGTTCGAGGCCGGGCGCAGCGACGTCGGCTCCGGCGGCGTGGTCCGCGATGCGGCGGTCCGACAGAGGGTCTGCGAGCGCATCTTGGCGTGGCTCGCCGCACAGTCCGGCTGGTCGGTGATCGGCACGACCGAAAGCCCGATTACCGGGCCCCACGGAAACATCGAGGTTCTGCTCGCCGGCCGCCGGCGGGGGAATCCATAGACGCGAAGGACCCCTTGATGCCGGTAATCGACGACATCGAGCAGCGCCACGGCGAGATGCGGGCGTGGCGCCGGCATATTCATGCCCATCCGGAACTGGCGTTCGAGGAGCATGGAACTTCGGATTTCGTCGCTGCGCGGCTGGCAGAGTTTGGCGTCGCGGTCGAGCGCGGTTGGGCGACCACCGGCATCGTCGGCACGCTCAGCAACGGCGATGGGCCGGCGATAGCGCTCCGCGCCGACATGGACGCGCTGCCGATCCACGAGGCCGGCGATGCTCCGCACCGGTCCACATGCGACGGCCGGATGCACGCATGCGGCCACGACGGCCACACAGCAATGTTGCTCGGCGCCGCCCGCTACCTCGCCCTGTCGCGGCGCTTCCGCGGCACCGTGCATTTCATCTTCCAGCCGGCGGAGGAGAACGAGGCCGGCGGCCGGGTCATGGTCGAGCAGGGCCTGTTTTCTGCGCATCCGGTCGAGGCGGTCTACGGGATGCACAACTGGCCGGGTCTGGATACCGGCCGCTTCGCCGTCCGCGCCGGGCCGTTCATGGCCGCCGCTGATTCGTTCGAAGCGACGATCATCGGCCGCGGCGGCCACGCGGCGATGCCGCACACGGTGATCGACCCGATCGTCGCCGCCGCTGCCATCGTCGGCGCCTTGCAGACCATCACCAGCCGCACCGTCCACCCGCTCGACGCCGCCGTCGTCTCGGTGGCCTGCTTCCATGCCGGCGCAATCTCGAACGTGATCCCCGACACCGCGGTCATCGCCGGCACCGCGCGGGCGCTGCGGGCGGAGGTGCGCGACCATCTGGAGACCTCCGTCCGTCGCCTGATCACGGCGGTCGCCCGCGCCCACGGCGCGGACGCGGAAGTGCGCTATCACCGCGGCTATCCCGCGACGGTGAACCACCCGGCGGCGGTCGAGCAGGCGCGGGCGGCAGCAGCAGCGGTGGTCGGTGCCAGCGAGGTCGATCCGGATCCGATGCCGAGCATGGGCGCCGAAGACTTCGCCTACATGTTGGAACGGACGCCAGGGTGCTACATCTGGCTGGGTAATGGTCCGGCCGAGGGCGGGCGTGTTCTGCACAGCCCGCGCTACGACTTCAACGACGTGATATTGCCGATCGGCGCCAGCTACTGGGCGCGTCTGGTGGAGACGGTGCTGGCCTGATCAGGGATCTCGAAGCCGCCGCTACTTCGGAACGCTGAGGAACGCGAGCACGATCAGGCCGATAATCCCGCCGATGATGGCGAGCGCCGACAGGATCTGCCGGCGCCGCGAAATCGGCGGGCCGAAGTTCTTGTCCCAGCGCTGCTGAAGCGCCTTCAAGCGCTGCTGTTCGTCCGGGTCTTGTGACGCCATTGCCGTGCTCCCTGCACCGTCACGTCCGCCGCCTGTTCATAACGCCGATCGCCGGCGAACGCCACTCACCGCCGGTGACGGATGTGGTAGAGTGGGCACGACACCAAGGGCAGGAGGCTCAAACGCCATGAGCGGCAAGCGGAGCGAACGCATCACCTTCGTCGGCGCCGACGGCGAAAGCCGCCTGGCGGCGCGCCTCGACCTGCCGGATGTCGCGCCGCGGGCCTACGCGCTGTTCGCGCACTGCTTCACGTGCGGCAAGGACGTTTTCGCCGCGAGCCGTGTTGCCGAGGGGCTGACCCGCCACGGCATCGGCGTGCTGCGCTTCGATTTCACCGGCCTCGGGGCAAGCGAGGGCGAGTTCGCCAACACCAACTTCACCTCCAACATCGGCGACTTGCTGGCGGCGGTGGCATGGCTGCGTGCCCAAGCGGCGGCGCCGAAGATCCTCATCGGCCACAGCCTCGGCGGCGCAGCGATGCTGGCGGCGGCGGGGGAGGTGCCGGAAGCGACGGCCGTCTGCACCATCGGCGCTCCCGCCGATCCCGGCCACGTGCGCCATCTGCTGACGGGCGCGATCGACGCCATCAACGCGGAAGGTGCAGCCGAGGTCAAGATCGCCGGGCGGCCGTTCCGTATCCGGAAGCAGTTCCTCGACGACATCGACGGACACGCCCAGGAGGAGCGGATCGCCACCCTCGACAAGGCGCTGCTGATCTTTCACGCGCCGCTCGATCAGATCGTCGGCATCGACAACGCCACCCGCATCTTCATGAAGGCGCGGCATCCGAAGAGCTTCGTCTCACTGGACGACGCCGACCACCTGTTGAGCCGCCGCGAGGACGCCGCCTATGTCGCCAACATCATCGCCGCTTGGGCGCACCATTACCTGCCGGAAGCGGCGGCGGAGCCGTCCGTCGGGCCGCCGGCGCTGGCGGCGCCGCCGGATGCGGTGACGGTGACGGAAACCGGCCGCGGCCGCTTCGCCCAGACCATCTCCGTCCGCGGCCGTCACCAGTTGGGCGCCGACGAGCCGCCGGAGGTCGGTGGCGACGACACGGGGCCCACCCCTTACGACCTGTTGCTGGCGAGCCTCGGCGCCTGCACCAGCATGACCATCCGCATGTACGCGGAGCACAAGAAACTGCCGCTGGAGCGTGTCTCGGTGACGCTGCGCCACGCCAAGATCCACGCCAAGGACTGCGCGGAATGCGAGACAAAAACCGGCAGGATCGACCACATTGAGCGCGAGGTCACCGTCGCCGGCGACCTCGACGCGGCGACGCGCCAGAAGCTCCTGGAGATCGCCGAGAAGTGCCCCGTCCACCGCACCCTCCACACGGAGGTGTCGGTCCAAACCCGACTTGCGGAGGAGTAGCGGCCTGTCCACGTTGAGTTTGCCGCCCAGCCGCCTTGTAGGCGAATTAGCTACTCATCGGACCGTCGTTGTACTGAACAGGCTGCGGCGGAACCCGATGATCGTCACTTTTCTAACACGTCATTGTTAGCATTAGTATTTTTCTCTGTAGATCGAAATCGCACCAGATTTGCTAAAGTCTCTCGAACGCTACTCATAGCGTATGCATAATAAGACTCGATCTCATGTTTACCGGCACGAGAGTCCGGAAATACTTTATGGGAAATCAGGAGGCGCTCGTCTGGTGTATCTTCCAGCTGCTGTACTTCCTGATCATGCACATCTAACGAACCCATTTGGGCGACCTCCTCAAGGGCATGTTGCAGTGTACTCCAATTCTAGGTCGATGTCACACTCCACCTTCGTGGCCGCACTCCGGGGCAGTAGCAGGTGACGTTTCTGATTTTCGCGAGGCTTTTATGAGATTGTCGTGAAAAAGGATATGGAGAACTATCGCATGGCTGTATGGTTTAAGAGCGTTAATGAAGTTTCGCAGCTTGGCTTTTCTTGTTGGAAAGACAAATCTTTCAGGTGCATCAATGCAAAGTATGCCAAGTATGGGATTCAGGTCTTCATCGGGACCTTCATGGTAAACTGGTATCGCCATGAATGATTTTACGCTCTCATGGCCCTCCGACATTTTCTTGAATCTCTTCTCTCGGACCAAACCTGCAACAGTCTTTCCGCCCACTTGGGGCACGCCTGTTTTCCACGCATATCCCGCAAAGCCTTCGCCCTTAGCGAAGCTCTTGCCGAGCCGAAGGGTTTTAGGCGCTTCTTTCGTTTTGTTTGCCCAGAATCTGATGTAAAGTTTTGTTTCCTGATTCAGACCTTGCCGGTCTTTGTCCGGGAGCATCAGAGTGACCCTGATGTCCTGCGAACTCGAGTACATTTGAATGGCCCGTCGGATGGCGTACAAGATTGAGATGATCGTTTGTTTATGAACCTTGGGGTCCTTTGCAAATTTATCGATGCTATTTTTGTGAAGCTCGTGGATCCTGTCGTTGAAATATTTGACGCAGAAGAGTTGCACCTCGCTAACGTAGCCTGGAGAAATATACCAAGCGCGGGACAATTTCTGATGTAAAAGCACGGCAACTGTGGCAAACAATACTGTAAAGATCCACGCAGGTACGCCTTCAAATTCTGCAGGAATACTATTTTGGATGGCTGTATTCGAATGCGCATCGTATATTTCTTTGTAATATTTTCCTGCCGCGTTAGAGTTGATAAGAGTGGTCGCGACACCTATGGAACAGAACTCTAGCCATCTAAGGATTAAATTTTTCATATCCGGTGGCATCCTCTGTGGGTCGACACCCACAGCGACTCCAGCACCGTCTGGACCTCGGCGCGGCCGGCGTCGGTGAGGGCGGGTTGCGGGGGCAACGGGGCGCCGACGGGAAAGCCCATCAGCTCCAGGCCGCCCTTCACGCACGCGGCGAGGGAGTATTTGGCGAAGACCTGATTGACGGCCCACAGGCGGCGCTGCAGCGCCATCGCCGCCGACCAGTCGCCCGCCTTGCAGAGGTCGTAAAGCTCGACGCTCAGCTTCGGCACCAGGCAGGCCGGGCCCGCCATCCAGCCGGCGCCGCCGATCAGCATCACCGCCGCCGGAATGTGGGAGGACGCGGCGAAGACCGTCAGCTTGTCGCCGACCCTGTCGATGATGGTGAGCAGCCGCCCGGTATTGGTGGAGGCGTCCTTCAGGTAGCGGATGTTGGGCACCTCCGCCAGGCGGATGATGGTCGCGACGGTCAGGTCGGCGCGCTGGAAGCTGGGGTTGGTGTAAATGACGATCGGCAGGTCGACGGACTCGGCAATCGCCGTGAAGTAGGCGACCACGCCGTCATCGGGGATCGGGAAGTAGGCCTCGAGCACCGCGAGAATGCCGTCCGCGCCCATGGCCGCGAACACGCGGGCCTGCCGGCAAGCTTCCGCCGTGGTCGTCGCCGCCACCCCCGCAACCACCGGAACCCGACCGGCGGCGGCCTCGATGGTGACCTGGACCACGCGCCGCCGCTGCTCCCACGAGAGGTAGGCGAATTCGCCGGTGCTGCCGAGCGGCGTGACGCCGTGAACTCCCGCCGCGATGACATGGTCGACGAGTTGCTGCAGGGCATCCGCCTTGACGCTCCCGTCGTCGTCGATCGGCGAGACGAGGTAAGGGAAGACGCCGTAGAACTCAGCCTGCTGCATGGCTTTACGGTGTGCAGCGCGCCGCGAGGGCATTGGCGACCTTGGATGAGGGGCTCCGGCCGAGCACCGAACAGATGTAGGCGCCGGCCGCAGCCACCGCGTCCAGGTCGACGCCGGTGTCGACGCCGAGGCCGCGCAGCATATAGAGCACGTCCTCCGTTGCGACGTTGCCGGTGGCGCCGCGCGCGTAGGGGCAGCCGCCGAGGCCGGCGACCGAAGAATCCACCACCGCCACCCCGCACTCCAGCACCGCCAGGATGTTGGCCAAGGCCTGGCCGTAGGTGTCGTGGAAATGAGCGGCGAGGCGCTCCGGCGGCACTGCCTGCGCCACCGTCTCGACCATCTTCTGGGCTTGCCGCGGCGTTCCGACGCCGATGGTGTCGCCGAGGGAGATTTCGTAGCAGCCCAGATCCTGCAGCCGCTCAGCGACGCGGGCGACCGCTTCCGGAGGAATGTCACCCTCATAGGGGCAGCCGAGCACACATGAGACGTAGCCGCGGACGGCGACGCCCTCCGCCCTCGCCGCTTCGCATACGGCGGCGTAACGGTCCAGGCTCTCGTCGATGGAGCAGTTGAGGTTTTTTTGGGAGAACGATTCGGAAGCCGCGGCGAACACCGCAACCTCTTCGGCGCCGGCCTCGACCGCCTGCCCAAATCCTTTGATGTTGGGAGCGAGGACCGGATAGCGGGTGCCCGCCCGGCGCTCGATGCCGGCCAGCACCGCCGCCGTGTCGGCCATCTGCGGCACCCACTTCGACGAGACGAAGCTGCCCGCCTCGATCACCGGCAGACCGGCGTCCGTCAGGCGGTCGATCAGCGTTACCTTGACTTCGGTCGGGACCGGCTCCGGCTCGTTCTGCAGCCCGTCGCGGGCGCCGACCTCGACCACCTTGACACGTGACGGGACCTGGATCACGGGGCCCACACCGGAATGTCCTCGATGTCGGTTGCATCCGCCGCCTCGCCCGCGGCCTCCTCGACGAACGTCACGAGTTCGGCGCCCTCCTCCACCTGCTCGCCCACCCGGTAACGGATTTCGGCGATGGTCCCATCCGCCGGCGCCGTGATGGCGTGCTCCATCTTCATCGCCTCCAGCACGATGAGGGTCGCGCCGCGAGCCACGGCGTCGCCCGGCGCGGCGTTGACGGCGATCACCTTGCCCGGCATCGGCGCCATGAGACCGCCGGCGGCCGCCTCCTGCAGGCTCGAGCGCAGCGCCGGATCGTCCAGGCTGAGGCGGTGGCTCGCCCCGCCGCACAGGATCGTGAGATCGTTGCCGAGCCGGACGATCGTCGCCCGCATGCGCACCCCGTCCAGATCCGCGAACAGGTTCCCGTCGGCATCGACCTCGCCGCTGGCGCTGATCGGCGCCGCTTCGCCCGGCATCTCCAGCAAGATCGCCGCCGACCGGTAGTGAACAGTGACATCGATGGCGCGTTCCCCGTCTCGGAACGTGAGGACATGGTAGTTGTCGTCATTGAGGCGCCAACCGGCAGTGGAGTGCCAGGGCGAATACGGATCGCGTGAACGGGCGGCCTGAGTGCGGACTTCGCGGTCGCGCCCCAGCAGCACGTGCAGGCTGGCGAGGGCGAGAAACCGCGCCGTCACCGGTGCGGCTTCCGGCAGAAGCTGGCTGCGGTGCTGGTCGATGAACCCGGTGTGGATGTCGCCGGCGGCGAACGCCGGATGCGCAGCCACCGCGCTCAGGAACCCCACGTTGGTGGTGGTTCCCACCACCTGCACGCCGGCAAGCGCCGTCCTCAGGCGGCTCAGCGCGCGGGTACGGTCGGTATCCCAGGCGATGAGCTTGGCGATCAGGGGATCGTAGTGGATGGCGATCTCGTCGCCCTCGCGCACGCCGGTATCGATGCGAACGTGCTGGCTCTCTTCGGGGAAACGCAGATGACGGAGAACTCCGGTTGCCGGCAGGAAGTCGCGGTCGGGGTCCTCTGCATAAAGGCGGGCCTCGAAGGCGTGTCCGCTGATCGCCAGCGTGCTCGCAGCGTCCGGCAGCGGCTCGCCGGCGGCCACCCGCAGCTGCCATTCCACCAGGTCGACGCCGGTGATGAACTCGGTGACCGGATGCTCCACCTGGAGGCGGGTGTTCATCTCCATGAAATAGAAGTCGCCGCCCTGGCTGAGCAGGAACTCGATGGTGCCCGCGCCTTCGTAGCCGATGGCGCGGGCCGCGGCGACCGCGGCCTCGCCGAGGCGGGCGCGCAACCGCGCATCCACCCCCGGCGCCGGGGCTTCCTCGATGATCTTCTGGTGACGCCGCTGCACCGAGCAGTCGCGCTCGAACAGGTGCACGACCGACCCATGGCGGTCCGCGAACACCTGCATCTCGACGTGGCGCGGCCGCTTGAGGTACTTCTCGATCAGCACATGGTCGTCGCCGAACGCCGCCCTCGCCTCACGGCGCGCCGATCCCACCGCGTCGGGGAAGGCGTCCGCCGCGTCCACGATCCGCATGCCCTTGCCGCCGCCGCCCGCGACGGCCTTGATCAGCACCGGAAAGCCGATCTCCGCCGCGGCCTCCGCCAGCACCGCCGGGCTCTGGTCCGAGCCGTGGTAGCCCGGCACCACCGGCACGCCGGCCGCCTCCATGATCGCCTTGGCGGCGCTCTTGGAGCCCATGGCGCGGATGGCGTCGGCCGGCGGTCCGATGAATGTCAGCCCGGCTTCCCGCACCGCGTCGGCGAAGGCGGCGTTCTCCGACAGAAAGCCATAGCCCGGATGGATCGCCTCGGCGCCCGCGGCGCTCGCCGCTTTGAGCACCGCGTCGACGCACAGGTAGCTGGCCCCGGCCTCCGCCGGCCCGAGGCGATAGGCTTCGTCGGCCATCGCCACATGCATCGCATCGGCGTCGGCGTCCGAGTAGACGGCGACGGTGCGCACGCCGAGTCGGCGGGCGGTCCGCATGATCCGGCAGGCGATCTCGCCGCGATTGGCGACCAGGATGGCGCTGAACATCATCGCTCCTTGTCGGTGCTAAGACGCGCTTCCAGGAACGCCCGGATGCGCTCCCGCGCCTCGTGGGAGGCACGGGCTGCTGCGATTCGCTCCGCCGTATCGCGGATCATGTGCGGATCGGTGGGTCGGCCGGCCACGGCGCGCACCAGATCCTTGCTCGCCGCCTGAGCCCCGGGCGCCCCGGCCGCAAGCGCCTTCAACACCTCGCGGGCCGCATCGAGCAGGGCGGCGGCCGGGGCCACGACATGAACAAGGCCGATGCGCTGCGCCTCGTCGGCGTCGAACGCCTCTCCCGTCAAAAAGTAGCGCCTCGCCTGGCGCTGCCCGATGGCGGCGATGACATAGGGCGAGATGGTCGCCGGGATGAGGCCGAGGCGCACTTCGGTCAGGGCGAAGCGCGCGGCATCGCGGGACGCAACCGCTATGTCGCAGGCGGCGACCAGACCCACCCCGCCGCCGTAGGCCGGACCCTGAACCACGGCGACGGTGGGTTTCGGCAAATGATTGAGCGTTTCCAACATCTCGGCCAGCTTCTCGGCATCAGCCACGTTTTCCGCGAACGTGTATTCGGCCATCCGCCCCATCCAGTTGAGATCGGCGCCGGCGGAGAAGCTCTTGCCGTTGGCGGTGACGGCGACGCACCGCACGTCGGGGTCATCGCCCAGATCACGAAGCGCGCCGGTCAGGCGGACGATCTGGGCGTCGTCGAAAGCGTTATGGATTTCAGGCCGGTTCAGGGTCAGCCAGGCGGTCCGTTCCGCATCCACCGCGACGATGATCGGGTCCGCCGACATGGCTTTGCGTCTATTCGGCTTGTTGATGCTTGAGTGCGGACGCGGGAACCGGTTCGAAGCCGGCACTCCCCGGCGACTGCCACGCCAGCTTCAGGGCCGCCGTGCCCTTTTTTTCGTAGTAGAGGATGTCCAGCGGATACCAGCCGGCCTCGCTGACCTGCATGACCAGCGGCGGCGACGCCGTGTCGGGGTGAATTTCGGGATCCTCATGCATCTTCACCCCGCCGATGGAGAGCCGCACGCCGTCGTTGGAGATGATCCGGAACGTGTAGGTGCCGGTGTCAGCCAAATGGATCGAGCCGGTGATGTGGGCGCCGACCAGGTCCGATGCGCTGGAGGTCAGCACGTTACCGATGCCCATGTCGTAATCCAGCATGGGCAAGGGCTTTCCCGGCATGCCGTCGTCGGCCCGCATCCAGTCCTCCAGCCCGGCGATGTGGGTGAAGCGGTTGAAATAGTAACGCACCGCAAGGCCATCCTTCAGTGCCGCCGCCTCCGGCTGCGGTGTCGCCGGAGCCGGCGAGGGCAGCATCACAGGAGACGCATCGCCGGCACCTTGTGCCGTTGCGTCGGACGCTATGACGCACGCCAACGAGAGCCCCAGCCCCGCCAGCGCGATAACAGCCCGTGCACGCGACATCCGCGCTCTCCTTCGCCGCCGCCTACATCCTGAAAACGCCGAACGTCGTCCGCTCGGCCGGCGCGTTCAAGGCAGCCGAGATCCCGAGCCCGAGAACCATGCGGGTCTCGGCGGGATCGATGATGCCATCGTCCCAGAGGCGGGCGCTGGCGTAGTAGGGATGGCCTTGGGTCTCGTACTGATCGCGGATCGGCTTGCGAAACGCTGCCTCGTCCTCTTCGCTCCAATTCTTGCCGCGGGCCTCCAGGCCGTCCCGCTTCACCGTCGCCAGCACGCCCGCGGCCTGCTCACCCCCCATGACGGAGATGCGGGCGTTCGGCCACATCCACAGGAAGCGCGGGCCGTAGGCTCTGCCGCACATGGAGTAGTTGCCGGCGCCGAACGAACCGCCGATGAGGACGGTGAATTTAGGGACGCGGGCGCAGGCCACCGCCATCACCATCTTGGCGCCGTCCTTGGCGATGCCGCCCGCCTCCACCTTGCGGCCGACCATGAAGCCGGTGATGTTCTGGAGGAACACCAGCGGAATGCCGCGCTGGCCGCAGAGCTCGACGAAGTGCGCTCCCTTGAGCGCAGACTCGGAGAACAGAATGCCATTGTTGGCGACGATGCCGACCGGGTAGCCGAAGATGTGGGCGAACGCGCAGACCAGGGTGGTGCCGTAGAGCTGCTTGAACTCGTCGAAGTCGGAGCCGTCGACGATGCGGGCGATGACGTCGCGCACGTCGTAGGGCTTCCGGGTGTCGGCGGGGACCGTGCCGTAGATCTCGTGCGGATCGTACGCGGGATCGCGCGCCGGGCGCAGATCCAGGCGGGGGCGCTTCACCCGATTGAAGTTGGCGACGACGCGCCGCGCAATGGCCAAGGCATGGCCGTCGTCCATGGCGTAGTGATCGGAGACGCCGGAGACGCGCGAATGCACGTCGGCGCCGCCCAGGTCCTCTGCGGTCACCACCTCGCCGGTGGCGGCCTTCACCAGCGGCGGCCCGCCGAGAAAGATGGTGCCTTGGTTCTTGACGATGATGCTTTCGTCCGACATCGCCGGGACATAGGCGCCGCCGGCGGTGCAGGAGCCGTGGACGACGGCCACCTGCGGAAGCCGGGCCGCAGACATGTTTGCCTGGTTGAAAAAAATCCGCCCGAAGTGGTCGCGGTCGGGAAAGACTTCGTCCTGCTGCGGCAGGTTGGCGCCGCCGGACTCGACCAGGTAGATGCAGGGCAGGTTGTTCTCCAGGGCGATCTCCTGGGCGCGGACGTGCTTCTTGACGGTCATCCCGTAGTAGGTGCCGCCCTTTACCGTGGGGTCGTTGGCGACGATCATGCACTCCGTCGCCGCCACCCGGCCGATGCCGGTGATGATCCCGGCGGACGGCACTTCGCCGCCGTACATCCCGTGCGCCGCCAGTTGCGACAGCTCGAGGAACGGCGAGCCCACGTCGAGCAGGCGCCGGATGCGGTCCCGGGGCAGCAGGCGGCCGCGCTCCAGATGCTTGGCCCGCGCCCGCTCGCCGCCGCCCTTCTTGATCTCGCCGACCTGCGCGCGAAGGTCCGCGACCAGCGCCTCCATCGCCTCCCGGTTGGACTTGAACGTGTCGGAGCGAGTGTCGATGGCGCTTTTGAATGCGGTCATGGCCTCGCTACCATCCCCCCTCGACCAGCCACTTTTCGACGATGCACGGGCGGTCGCAGCCGCACGCAGGGCGACGAAAACTCCAAGTAGAAGTCGATTGGATCAGCCATTCAGCAGCCTGCAGCGTTTCGATCCTGCCTTCACAGCGTCAACCTACCAGGGAACTTCGGATCCGTCGTAATTGACGAAGCGGCCGGTGTTCTCGACATTGAGTTCGGCGATGACCCGGCGCATCCCCGAGATACTTTCGGGCGGATCGAGCAAGCCATGGGGGCCGCCCATGTCGGTCCGCACCCAGCCGGGGTGCAGGATGACGAGGGCAATGCCGCGCGACTTCAGATCCAGCGCCAGGCTTCTCATCACCGCGTTCAGCGCAGCTTTCGAGGAACGATAGATGTACGTCCCGCCGGACGTGTTCTCGCCCATGCTGCCCATCTTGCTTGAGAGGGTGGCGATGCGCTTCTGGCGGCTCTTGGCCACTTGCTCGACGAACACGGCGCTCATTTTCAAGGGCGCCATGACGTTGATCCGCATCACCTCCGCCCACGTCCGGTAATCCAGATCGTCGAAGGCAGCCTCCGTCGGGTCGCCATGGACGCCGGCGTTGTTGATCAGCACGTCGATGGGGCGATCGCGCAGGGACTGGCCCAGAGCCTCCACACGCGCAAAGTCGGTCACGTCGAGAGCATGCAGCTCGACCTTGCCTTCGATCGACTTGAGGTCGTCCGCGTACACCAGGCTGCGCGAAGTGGCGATCACGTCCCAGCCGTCGGCGGCATACTGCCGGGCAAACTCCAGCCCCAATCCCCTGTTGGCGCCAGTGATGAGACAGGTCGGCATGCGCGGGTCCCTTCCCCTCTTGTGTCTATCTGATCAGTTCGATCGACACGCCGATTTCGACCGTCTTCCACGCACGATCTGCCGTGAGAACCGGCAGGCGTCGATCCAGCGACAGGGCGAGACAGGCGCGATCTCCGAGCGAAAGACCGCAGGTTCGCGTGGCCGCGCGAACGGCTGTCGAGATGCGGGCCAGTCGTACGTCGAACGCGACGACCTCAAGGTAAAGACGTTCGATCGTGCGGCGTGCCTCGGCTATCGATAATCCCTTGTCGCACAGTCGCGCCCCCACTTCGGCAATGTTGACCGCGGATGCCATGCCATTCCCAAGATGAGGAAAAACCTTTTCATGGCCGGGTTCCCTCAAGATGAACGCAAGCATGGCGGAAGCATCCAGCACCGCACTAGTCACCTCGTAGTTCTCGTTCCGCCTCTCGCCGGCGCTCAGCGATCAACTCGTCCACCAGGCTGACGCCCTCCGGAACATGTTGCGAGACAAGTTCCCGGATGCGGCGCAATTCAGTCTCGTAGCTGACGAGACGCAATTCCTCGTCTTCCAGTTGAATAACGACGGCATCCCCCTCTTTCAGGCCAAGAGCCTCGCGGAAGGGTGCTGGGATGACGATCCGGCCACCAGGACCGATGGTCACCCGGGCATGCTCGGCGACATCATCCTGAACTTCAAGGGCAGAGGAACCGGCTGTGTCTCCGTCGGCGGGCTGGTCCAACTGAGGCTTAAGGTAGCCGGCTTGGACAAGAACGTTTCGCACGTGCTGGTACCGCTTCCCCAGGTAACGATGAATTTCGGACCGCGAGTACCCGGCACGATACAGCGCGAGAATCCTGGCGGACACGGTCGGAAGACCCTGCACGATCTCTCCCATTGACTGGCGAACCGGTGGTGTCGGATGCAACATTTTGACCTCACAACATCTGCCCTGAACCTCAGATGAGATTGTGGCAGACAAATGTTCCCATGTCAATTGATAGTTACAATGACAGTTTGTCACCCCGTCTCCTCGAACAGCTCGCGGCCGATCAGCCAGCGGCGGATTTCGCTGGTGCCGGCGCCGATTTCGTAGAGCTTGGCGTCGCGCAGCAGGCGGCCGGTGGCGTACTCGTTGATGTAGCCGTTGCCGCCGAGGCACTGGATCGCTTCCAACGCCATCCAGGTCGCCCGCTCCGACGCGTAGAGGATGACCCCGGCCGCGTCCTTGCGGGTGGTCTCGCCGCGGTCGCAGGCTTGCGCCACGGCGTACACATAGGCGCGGCAGGCGTTCATGGTGGTGTACATGTCGGCGAGCTTGGCCTGCATGAGCTGGAAGGCGCCGATCGGCTCGCCGAACTGGCGGCGCTCGTGGACGTAGGGGACGACGATGTCCATGCAGGCCTGCATGATGCCGATGGGCCCGCCGGCGAGCACCAGCCGCTCGTAGTCGAGACCGCTCATCAGCACGCTCGCGCCGCGGTTGACGGGGCCGAGGACGTTCTCCTCCGGCACCTCGCAGTCCTGGAAAACCAGCTCGCAGGTGTTGGAGCCGCGCATGCCGAGCTTGTCGAGCTTCTGCGCCGTCGAGAACCCCTTGAAGCCGCGCTCGATCAGAAACGCGGTGATCCCGCGGGGTCCCGCGTCCGGATCGGTCTTGGCGTAGACGACCAGGACGTCGGCGTCGGGGCCGTTGGTGATCCACATCTTGTTGCCGTTGAGGACGTAGCGATCTCCGGTCTTGACCGCGCGGGTGCGCATGCCGATCACGTCGGAGCCGGCGCCGGTTTCGCTCATCGCCAAGGCGCCGACGAAGTCGCCCGAAATCAGCTTCGGCAGGTAGCGTTGCTTCTGATCATCGGTGCCGTTGCGGCGGATCTGGTTGACGCAGAGGTTGGAGTGGGCGCCGTAGCTCAGTCCCACCGAGGCCGAGGCGCGGCTGATCTCCTCCATCGCCACGACGTGCTCGAGATAGCCCATGGCGGCGCCGCCATACTCCTCCTCGACAGTGATGCCGAGCACGCCCAGGTCGCCCATCTTTTGCCACAGGTCGGCCGGGAAGACGTTGGCGTGGTCGATGTCGGCGGCGCGCGGGGCGATCTCGTCGGACGCGAAGCTCCGCACCGAATCTCGCAGCATGTCGGCCGCGTCACCGAGCGCGAAGTTCAATCCCGAATAGGCGTTGCTCGGCATGGTCCCTCCCTTGGCGCTTCTTGAAGCCGACTATACGCCAGCATTTCACGCCTTTATACACGGAACCTTAGCGAAGCCGGCAAGGCTCGTTCAACGCCAATCGCATCACCCCACCACGTCGGCGCGGCCGACGATGGTCATCAGCGTCTGTTGCATGATGGCGCAGACGCGCTCGCTGCCCTGCTTGACCACCGAAACCTCGGCGTTGCTGACGGTCAGCGTGCGGCCGGGCCGAACGACGGTCCCTCTGGCGATCAGCAATTCGCCATCCGCGGGGGCGACGAGATTGATCTTGAACTCCACCGTCAGCACACCGGCGTTGAGCGGCATCAATGAAAAGCCGGCATATCCGGCGGCCGAGTCGGCGATGGTGGCAACGACGCCGCCGTGGAAAAACCCGTGCTGCTGCGACAGGTGCTCGCCGTAAGGAAGGTGGATCTCGCACGACCCCGGCCCGATCGCGACCATCGCCGCGCCGATATGGCTCATGATCCCCTGCCGCGCGAAGCTCTCCCGGGCGCGGCGCTCGAAATCCGGATCCGGCGGAGTCAGCGACGAAATGGGACGATCTCCCGCAACGGCGTCTTCATGTGCGACCGGAAACTACCTGTCATGTGGTTGCTCGCCTCAACCGATTGATGGGATTCATCCCTACGGATCGAACCACGATAGTGACAGTTCGCGCCGCCGGCACCAGTAGCATTGGCGGCAGGGCGCAGGCTTCTATAGTCTCTGCGCTTCCGACCCGACGCCATTCCGGGAGCCTCGCCATGACCGACCGGCGCGCCATTCTCGCCGCCAACGACGCGTTCTACAAAGCCTTTCAGGCACGGGACATGAAGGCGATGACAGGGATCTGGTCCGAGACCGCTGAGGTGACCTGCATTCACCCGGGCTGGCGGCCGCTGTTCGGGCGCACCGCGGTGCTGGGAAGCTGGGCCGCCATTCTTGCCGGCCGGGAGGCGCCCAGCATCGCCTGCGTACGGCCGGAGGTCTCGGTGCTCGGCGACACCGGCTATGTCCTTTGCTACGAGGTTTTGGAGGCGGTGTTTCTGGTCGCGACCAACATCTTCGTCCGCGAGAAGGAAGCGTGGCGGCTGGTCCACCACCAAGCCGGCGCCGCACCGTCGCCGGTCGCGGCGTCCGATCAAGCTCAGGGCGGTCCGCCGACCGTCCAGTAACGGAGCGACAATCGACACTCAGGAAATCCCGGGCCGCTCCCGGGCATCGAGCGCCTCGATCATCGCCTCGGCGGCGCGCAATTCGCGCTCTGCGCCGATGCGCACCCCGAACGTCTCGGCGACCATCAGCGCATCCGTCGCCTTTTTCAGTCGTTCTTCGGCATAGTCGCGGGTGATCTCCTGAACCGGAATCGCCTCCTCGGCCATGACCGTGCAGCGTTCCGGCGTCACTTCCGCAAAACCGGTCTCGATAAAGATCTGGCGGGTGACCTTCATCTTGCTGTCGTACGTCTCGATGGTGCCGGGACGCAGGGACGACAGCAGCGGCGCGTGGCCGGGCAGCACGCCGAAATTGCCGCCCTCACCCGGCAGCACCACCAGCGGCACGTCTTCCATCAGCATCAGCCGGGCCGGTGTTACGATTTCAAAGCGTATGGTCTCGTCCATGACGGATCCCCGCGTGAGGGCTCACCCTTCGACAGGCTCAGGGTGAGGTGCTGGTTTCAACGGGCGCTGCCTCATGCCGAGTTTGTCGAAGCATGAGCTTGTCGTTCACTGGGCGGATACCGGCGGCAGTCAGCATGAGCCGAAGCAGCGAGGAACGACGCCCTAAGCCGCCTCCTCCGCCATCTTCTTGGCCTTGGCGACCGCCTCTTCAATGGTGCCGACCATGTAGAAGGCGGCTTCCGGTAGGTGGTCGTAGTCGCCGGCGCAGATGCCGGCGAAGCCCTTGATGGTGTCTTCGAGGTTGACGAACACACCGGGCGTGCCGGTGAAGACTTCGGCGACGTGGAACGGCTGGCTGAGGAAGCGCTGGATCTTGCGGGCGCGGGCGACGGTCAGCTTGTCGTCCTCCGACAGCTCGTCCATGCCGAGGATGGCGATGATGTCCTGCAGCGACTTGTAGGTCTGCAGCACGCGCTGCACGTCGCGCGCGACCTTGTAGTGCTCCTCGCCGACGATGCGCGGGTCGAGCATGCGCGACGTCGAGTCGAGCGGATCGACGGCCGGATAGATGCCGAGCTCGGCGATGGAGCGGCTCAACACCGAGGTCGCGTCCAGGTGGGCGAACGACGTCGCCGGCGCCGGGTCGGTCAAGTCGTCGGCCGGCACGTAAACGGCTTGCACCGAGGTGATCGAGCCCTTCTTGGTCGAGGTGATGCGTTCCTGCAGGGCGCCCATGTCGGTGGACAAGGTCGGTTGGTAGCCCACCGCCGAGGGGATGCGGCCGAGCAGCGCCGAGACTTCGGAGCCAGCCTGGGTGAAGCGGAAAATGTTATCGACGAAGAACAGCACGTCCTGGCCCTCTTCGTCGCGGAAGTACTCGGCGACGGTAAGGCCGGAGAGGCCAACGCGGGCGCGCGCGCCCGGCGGCTCGTTCATCTGGCCGTACACCAGCGCGGCCTTGGAACCGGCCTTATCGAGTTGGATGACCCCGGACTCCATCATTTCGTGATAGAGGTCGTTGCCCTCGCGGGTGCGCTCACCGACGCCTGCGAACACTGAATAGCCGCCATGCGCCTTCGCGATGTTGTTGATGAGCTCCATGATGATGACGGTCTTGCCGACCCCGGCGCCGCCGAACAGGCCGACCTTGCCGCCTTTCGGATAGGGCTCGATCAGGTCGACCACCTTGATGCCGGTCACCAGGATCTCGGACTCGGTGGATTGCTCCAGGAAGGTCGGCGCCTGTCGGTGGATCGGGTAGCGCTTCTTGGTCTCGATGGGCCCGCGTTCGTCGACCGGTTCGCCAATGACGTTCATGATGCGCCCGAGCGTTTCCGGCCCGACCGGCACCATGATCGGGTCGCCGCTGTCGCGCACCTCCTGCCCGCGCACCAACCCGTCGGTGGTGTCCATGGCGACGGTGCGGACCGTCGATTCCCCGAGATGCTGCGCGACCTCGAGAACAAGCGTCTTGCCGTGGTTGTCGACCGTCAGGGCGTTGAGCATTTCCGGCAGGTCGCCTTCGAAGTGCACGTCCACCACCGCGCCCATGACCTGGGTGATGGTGCCGATCACGTTTTTCGTCATTGCAGCAGCTCCCGTCGAAATGTCAGTCCCATCATACCGCCTCGGCGCCGGCAATGATCTCGATCAACTCGGTGGTGATGGCGGCCTGCCGGGTGCGGTTGTAGTTCAGCGTCAGCCGCTCGATCAGTTCGCCGGCGTTGCGCGTCGCGTTGTCCATGGCGGTCATCCTGGCGCCCTGCTCGGAAGCGTAGCTCTCCAGAAGCGCGGCGAACACCTGCACCGACAGGTTGGACGGCAGCAGCGCCGCCAGCAACTGATCCTCGCTCGGCTCCATCTCATAACCACCCGACCCCGCTCCGGCATCGCTGCCGGCGCCGGCGGTGGCCGCGCCGGTGTCGGCCGCCGCCGTGGGTATGGGGAACGGGATGAGTTGCTTGACGGTGACCTCCTGGGTCATCGCCGATTTGAACAGGTTGAATATGACGGTGCAGACGTCGAACTCGCCCGAGCCGAACATGTTGCGGATCCGGCGGGCAATGTCGCGCGCGGGCCCGAACTGGGCGCCGGAACGGGTGACGTTCTCGAGCGTATCGATGATCAGGTCGCCGTGCGTGCGTCGGAGCGCATCACGACCCTTCCTGCCGATGCACAGGATCTTGACCTGCTTGTCCTGAGACCGCAGCGCCGCGATGCGCCGGCGCGCCGCTCGCACCGCGTTGACGTTGAAGCCGCCGCAGAGGCCGCGGTCGGCGGTGATGAGCACAATGAGATGCACGTTGTCCGAACCGGTGCCGGCCAGCAGCTTGGGCGCGACCTCCAGCGTCGGCATCGTGCCGATCAGGCCTGTCAGCATCCGCTCCATGCGCTGGGCATAGGGCCGGCCTTCATGGGCCGCGGCCTCCGCCCGCTTCAGCTTGGAGCCGGCCACCATCTTCATCGCCGACGTGATCTTCTGCGTCGACTCGACGCTGGCGATCCGGTTTCTCAGGTCTTTCAGGCTGGCCATGCTGCTTTCGTCTCCACCGCTCGAACGCGATCAAGGGCGCCCGTTCAGGAGAAGGACTTGCTGTAGCGGTCGAGGAACGCTGCGAGCTTGCTGTCGGTGTCGTCGGAGAGCGTCTTCTCGGTACGGATGGTCTCGAGAATGTCGGCGCCGTTGGCGCGGATGTTGTCGAGCAGACCCTCCTCGAAGCGGCCGATATCCTCGAGCGCGATCGGATCCAGATAGCCGCGCACCCCGGCGAAGATCACCACCACCTGCTCCTCGACCGGGTACGGCGTGAACTGCCCCTGCTTCAGCACTTCCGTGAGGCGGGATCCGCGGGCCAGAAGCTTCTGGGTGGAGGCGTCGAGGTCGGACGCGAACTGCGAGAACGCCGCCATCTCCCGGTACTGGGCTAGCTCCAGCTTGATGCGCCCGGCGACCTGCTTCATCGCTTTGATTTGGGCAGCGGAGCCGACGCGGCTGACCGAGATGCCCACGTTCACCGCCGGCCGGATGCCTTGGTAGAACAGCTCCGTCTCCAGGAATATCTGGCCGTCCGTGATGGAGATGACGTTGGTCGGGATGTAGGCCGAGACGTCGCTCGCCTGGGTCTCGATCACCGGCAGAGCGGTGAGCGACCCCCCTCCGTGCTCGTCGTTCATCTTGGCCGCCCGCTCGAGCAGGCGCGAGTGCAGGTAGAACACGTCGCCCGGAAACGCCTCGCGGCCGGGCGGCCGACGCAGCAGCAGCGACATCTGCCGGTAGGCGACCGCCTGCTTGGAAAGGTCGTCGTAGAAGATCACCGCGTGCATGCCGTTGTCGCGGAAGAACTCGCCCATGGTGCAGCCGGTGTACGGCGCCAGGAACTGCAACGGCGCCGGCTCGGACGCGGTGGCGGCGACGACGATGGAATACTCCAGCGCGTCGTTGTCCTGCAGCATCTTGACGAACTGCGCCACCGACGAGCGCTTCTGGCCGATGGCGACGTAAACGCAGTAGAGCTTCTCCGACTCGTCCTTGGCGAGCGCGTTGATGCGCTTCTGATTGAGAATGGTGTCGATGATGATGGCGGTCTTGCCGGTCTGGCGGTCGCCGATGATCAACTCCCGCTGGCCGCGGCCGATGGGGATCAGACTGTCGATGGCCTTGAGGCCGGTCTGCATCGGCTCATGCACCGATTTGCGCGGGATGATGCCGGGCGCCTTCGTTTCCACCACCCGTCGCTCGCTGGAGTCGATTGGACCCTTGCCGTCGATCGGCTCGCCGACGCCGTCCACCACGCGGCCGAGCAGGCCGCGGCCGACCGGCACGTCGACGATGGCGCCGGTGCGCTTGACCGTGTCGCCTTCGCCGATGTTGCGGTCGTCGCCGAAGATCACGACGCCGACGTTGTCGCTCTCCAGGTTGAGGGCCATGCCTTTGATGCCACCCGGAAACTCGACCAACTCTCCGGCCTGGACGTTGTCCATGCCGTAGACGCGGGCGATGCCGTCGCCGACCGACAATACCGTGCCGACTTCGGCGACTTCGGCCTCGGTGCCGAAATCGGCGATCTGCTTCTTGATGATCGAGGAGATTTCAGCGGCGCGAATTTCCATTTACCCGACCCCCTTCATGGCGAGGCGTAATCTTTGCAATTTGGTGCGGAGGGAGCTGTCGACCATGCGGGATCCGATCCTGACGATCAGTCCGCCGAGGAGTTCCGGATCGACGCTCGCGCTGATCGCCACGTCACCCCCGGTGGCTTTTTGAAGAGCGTTCGCAATAGCCGATTTCTGCGCCTCGGTCAGCGCCTTCGCCGAGATGACTTCTGCCGCCGACTTGCCGCGCCGGCCGGCGAGGATTTCCCGGTACGCGCCGATGACCTCCGGCAGGGCGAACAGGCGTCCGTTGCGCGCGAGAAGGCCGGCGAAGCGCCGGGTCAGGTCGTGCATGCCGACGCTTGCCGTCAGCGCCGCCATCGCTCTGCCCTGATCGTCCCGGCCGATCACCGGCGAGCGGATCAGGCGGCGCAGGTCCGCACTTTCGCCAAGCATCGCGGTCAGTTGCTCCAGATCCGCTTCGACGCGATCCAGAGCCTTCGCCTCTTCCGCCAATTCGAACAACGCGATCGCATAGCGTTTGGCAAGCCCACCGGACTTCCTGGCTTGGGATGGCACCCGCGAACCCCCTTAGTGGTCTTTCTGCCGTGGTCTGGTCTGCCGGGTTTGGGAAAGCGTACGCGACTGCGAAAGCGTCGCGCGAAGCGTCAAAACCCTTAAACTCACCGTTACCTAACACAGCCCTTCAGGCCTTGCAACCCGACTTGCCCGCCGTCGGCTCCGGCTCGCTTGCAGTCTCGAACGAGCCTCGTCGGCAGCAGGCAGCTAAACCGTGAGTTGATGAGCGCTCGCAACAAGCGCCGTGTCGCTGCCGCCGCCGCCACTACAGAAAGCTGTACGGGTCCACGTCGACCTGGATGCGGACGGAACGCGGCAGCGGCGTCGCTTCCAGCCAGCGACGCACCAGCGCCGGCACCGCCACCTCCTTCGTCGCCATCACCAACAAGCGGCGGCGATGGCGGCCGCGCAGGACGGCCAGCGGCGCCGGCGCCGGCCCCAGGACGCGCACTCCCGCGTGCTGCGGCGCTTGCCTGGCGAGCAGGCGCGCCGCCCGGTCGGCGTTGGCCTCTATCCGGTCGGAGACGATCAGCGCCGCAAGGCGGCCGAACGGCGGCAGGCCGGCACTGCGACGGGCAGACGTTTCGGCGGCGAGGAAGGCCTCGCGGTCGCCGCCGGCCAAGGCCGCGATCACCGGATGCTCGGGCATGTGGGTCTGCAGGATGACGCGACCGGGGTGGGCGGCGCGGCCGGCGCGGCCGGCGACCTGGACAAGAAGTTGCCATGTGCGCTCCGCCGCACGCAGGTCGCCGCCGCTGAGACCGAGGTCGGCGTCGACGACGCCGACCAGGGTCAGCAGCGGGAAGTGATAACCCTTGGCGACGATCTGGGTGCCGACCACCACGTCGATCTCGTGCGCTTCCATGCGGCGCACCAGTTCGGTGGCGGCGGCGGGACCGGTCAGCGTGTCGCTGGTAGCCAATGCAAGGCGCGCGTCGGGCAACAGGGATGCCACCTCGTCGGCCAGCCGCTCCACCCCCGGCCCACAGCCCGCAAGGCTGTCGCTCGCACGGCAGTTCGGGCAGACGACCGGGATCGGCTGGGAGTGGCCGCAGTGGTGGCATTGGAGGCGGGCGAGCAGGCGGTGCTCCACCAGCCACGTCGTGCAGTTCGGGCACTGGATGCGATGCCCGCACGCCCGGCACAGCGTCAATGGCGCATAGCCGCGGCGATTGAGGAACAGCAGCGCCTGGGTCTGTCGACCGACGGTTTCGGCAAGGGCGGCGCGCAACGGCGGCGACAGCCAGCCGCCGCGGGGCGGTCGGTCGCGGCGAAGGTCGACAACCTCGATAGGCGGCGACGCCGCCGTCCCGTGGCGATCCGGAAGATGGATGCGGTGGTAGCGGCCGGCCTGGGCGTTGACGATGGTCTCCAGCGACGGCGTCGCCGACACCAACACCGCCGGGATGTCCCCCAGGCGGGCGCGCACCACCGCCATGTCGCGGGCATTGTAGGCGACGCCGTCCTCCTGCTTGAACGAAGTGTCGTGTTCCTCGTCGACGACGATCAGGCCGAGGTTCGGGAACGGCAGGAACAGCGCCGATCGGGCGCCGACCACCACCGGCGCCGCACCCTCGGCGACTGCCCGCCACGTGCGCCGGCGATAGCCATGACCCAGTTCCGAGTGCCATTCGGCGGGCTCCGCCCCGAAGCGCAGGCGGAACCGGTCCAGCCACTGAGCGCCGAGGGCGATCTCAGGCAGCAGCACCAGCGCCTGACGGCCCTGCCGCAGGGTTTCGGCGACGGCCTCGAAGTACACCTCCGTCTTGCCGGACCCGGCGACGCCGTCCAGGACGTTGACGGAATAGCCGCGCCTCGCCGCGTCGCGCAGCGCACCGGCCGCTGCGGCCTGCGACGGCGTCAGCGCCACGCCCGGCCGGTCCGGATCCGGCGCCTCGATCACCCCGGCGGGCAGGGCGGTCTGCACCAACACCCCGGCCTTCACCAGCCCGGCCACCACCCCCGGCCCGACCCCTGCGGTGCGGGCGAGCTCGGCGGCCGGCCGCGGCAGCCCCTCCGCCGCCTCCACCACCCGCCGGCGTTCGGCGGTCCAGCGGATGTCGGGCGGATCGCTCGCCATCGTCACCGCGGCATTCGGGCTCGGGGGTGTCAGCGCCGCCGGCACGCTCATCGCCATCCGCAGCACCGCGCCCGGGGGGTGCACCGTGTACGCCGCGACCCACTCGATGAAGCGGCGCGACACCGGCGGCAGCGGCGGTGCATCGAACGCCCGGGTGATGGTTTTCAGCTTGTCGCCGGCAACCGATTCGCTGCCCGCTCCCCACACAGCACCAATCGCCTGGCGGTTTCCCAGCGGCACCTGCACGAAACGTCCACCGGACAACGGTCCGCCGTCGCCTGCGCGGTACTCGAAGGTTCCATAGAGGGGCAAGGGCAGCAACACCTCCACGGTCGCATCCGCGCGATCGGAGGGCAGCAGTGCGGTCGGGGGCTTGCGGCCGGAGTTCATGGGCTTCAGTTTACGGGTTCGCGACCCGTCCGCGAATCTGCTATAGGCGCTGGAATGATCGATAACGGCTTCCGAGCAGGAACAGGGCTGCCCGCATGACGGAACAAGCCGCGACACGGAAGGTCCGGCGCGCCGCTGCGCCGAAAAAGACGACGGCCGAGCGCCGTATGACACACAGTCAGGTGGCGTCCTACCTGCAGGATCATCCGGACTTTTTCGCGCGTCATCCGGACCTGTTGATGACCCTCACGCCGCCCGCGCGCTGGAGCGGCGACGCCGTCGTGGACATCCAGAAGTTCATGGTGGAGACGCTCCGCGGAGAACTGGATGGACTGCGCGGCTGCGTGCAGCAGGTGATCGAGACCAGCCGCTCCAACATGTCCAACCAGACCCGCACGCACGCGGCGGTGCTGGCGCTGATGGCCGCGGACGACATGGAGCGGCTGCTGCGAATCGTTCATGACGATCTGCCGGTGCTGCTCGACGTGGACGTGGCCGACCTCGCCTTCGAACCCGGGCCGTTGCCGAACTGCGGGGGACTGGCGCTGCGGCGCCTGGCGGCGGGCGAGGTCAACAGTTGGATCGGGGCCGGCCAGGAGGTGGCGCTGATGATCCACGTCCAGGACGATGGCAGCGTGTTCGGCAACGCCGCCGGGCTGATCCGCTCGGCGGCGCTGGTCCGCCTGCAGCCGGGCGGAGAGGTGCCGAGCGGGGTGCTCGCTCTGGGTTCCCGGCATGACTCCCTGTTCCATCCCGGCCAGGGCACGGAGTTGCTGCGCTTCCTGTCGCGGGTGGTGGAGCGTGGCCTGCAACGGGTCATGGGGATCCCCGACTGACGACGTGGCGCGACGCGGCCGGCGATCCGCGGCTCGCCGAGGCGCTGGCGGGCTGGCTGCGATGGCTGGAGAGCGAACGCCGCGCCGCCGACAACACCACCGAGGCCTACCGACGGGACGTCCGCGACTTCCTGTCGTTCATCGCCGGCCACCTCGGCGGTCCGCCCTCCCTCGAGGATCTCGGATCGCTCGCCGCGGCCGATTTTCGGAGCTACCTGGCCGACCTCAGCGGCAAGCATCTGGCGCGCACGTCGGTGGCGCGGAAGCTGGCCAGCGTTCGCAGCTTTTTCCGTTTTCTGCAACGGCGCGGCCTCGTCGCCAACGTAGCGTTGCGGAGCGTCCGCACCCCGCGGGCGCCGAAGCCGCTACCGAAGGCCCTCAGCGTGGCGGATGCGCGCGAGGTCGTCGACACCATCGGCGCGTTCAGTGCGGAGCCGTGGCTGGAACTCCGCGACCGGGCCTTGTTCCTGCTGCTCTACGGCTGCGGGCTCCGCATCGGCGAGGCTCTGGCGCTGACCCGCGGCGACGTGCCCCGAAGCGAAACCCTGGTCGTCACCGGCAAAGGCCGCAAGCAGCGCATCGTGCCGGTTCTGCCGGTGGTCTCGGAGGCGTTGCAGGCTTACCTCGGAGCCTGCCCCCTTTGCGCGGGGAGCAGACGAGGCCCTGTTCGTCGGCGCCCGCGGCAAAGGGCTCAAGGCCGGCGTCGTACAGCGGCAGATGCTGCGCCTTCGCAAGTACCTGAACCTGCCGGAGACGGCGACGCCCCATGCGCTCCGCCACAGCTTCGCGACCCACCTGCTCGCCGGCGGCGGGGACCTTCGCACCATCCAGGAACTGCTCGGCCACGCCTCGCTGTCGACCACCCAACGCTATACCGAAGTGGATACGGAGCGCCTCCGGCTGATCCACCGCGCCGCCCATCCGCGGTCGCGTCAGTAGCGGGAGGGTGGCGGAAGATTCAGCCCAGCTTCCAGAACAGCGGGATGGCGAGGACGGTGGCGATGCCGACGAGGATGTTGAGCGGCAGGCCGACCTTGACGAAGTCGAGGAAGCGGTAGCCGCCGGCAGAATAGACGAGCGTGTTGGTCTGGTAGCCGATCGGCGTCGCAAAGCAGGCGCTGGCGCCGAACATAACCGCGACGACGAGCGGCCGCGGATCGATGCCGAGCTGGAGCGCAAGCCCCACCACCACCGGCGTCACGACGATGGCGACGGCGTTGTTGGTGACCAACTCGGTCAGCAGCGACGTCAACAGATAGACGATGCCGAGCACGGCCAGCGGCGGCAAGTCCCGCGCCAAAGGCACCACGGCGTCGACGACCAGCTCGACAGCACCCGTGTTCTCGAGCGAGCGGCCGATCGCCAGCATCGAAAAAATGAGAATGATGATCCTCCAGTCGACAGCGGCGATGGCCTCGTCCGCGTCGAGGCAACGGACGAGCAGCACCAGCGCGACGCCGATCCAGGCAACCGCCATGATCGGCATGATGCCGAGCGTCGCGGCGATCACGACCGCCGCAAGAATTCCGGCGGCAAGCGGCGCCTTGGCGCTGCGGACGCTGCGCTCCCTCGGCTCGGTGAGGCTGACGAGTTGCAGATCATCGGCGAGGCGGCGCAGATCCTCGGGAGCCCCCTCCAGCAGCAGGGTATCGCCGACCCGCAGCGGGACCTGCTCGAGACGGGCGGCGAGGTTCTCCCCCTGGCGATGCAGGGCCAGCGGATAGACGCCGTAGCGCCGCCGCAGGCGGGCGCCCCGGAGCGTGCGCCCCACCAGCCGGGCGCGAGGGCCGAGCAGCGCCTCGACCACGGTTGTCGAGCGTGACGCTACCGGTTCGACGGCGTCCTCGGTCTGAAATTCCACCGTCTTGCCCTCGCGCAACGACATCACGTCGGCGACCGGCGAGCGCAGCACCACGATGTCGCCCGGCATCAAGGTCACGTCGCCCATGCCTCGACGGAGCGAGGCGTCGCCCCGGATCACGTCGATCAGTCGCCGATCGGGACCCTGGAACAGAGGGACCTGGGCGGGTTTGGCGCCCACGAGCGGCGAGGTATGCGGGATGAGAATTTCCACCAGGAACTGCGAGCGCTGCGGGGGATCGAGAATGCTGGAGACGGATGTGCGGGCCGGAAGCAGGCGGCGGCCGATGGTGACCATGTACGCGCCCCCGACGACGGCGACGATCAGCCCCACCGGCGCGATCTCGAACAGCGTGAAAGGCGCCAGGCCAAGCTCGCGGGCGACGCCGTCGACGAGCAGGTTGGTCGAGGTGCCGATCAAGGTCAGCGTGCCGCCGAGAATGGCGGAGAACGACAGCGGCATCAGCAGTTTCGACGGGTTCACGCCGATGGTGCGCGCCAGCGAGACCGTCACCGGGATCATCACTACGACGACCGGCGTATTGTTGATGAAAGCGGATGCAGCCATGACCGTGGCCGTCAAGGCTATGACCGTCATCCACGATCCGAAGCGGGTAATGACTTCCAGCCGTCTCTGCACGCTGCCAAGCACCCCGGTGCGGACCAGCGCAGCGCTCAGGATGAACATCGCCACGATGGTGATCGGCGCGCTGTTCGACATGACCGACAGCATGTCCTTGCTGTCGATGAGGCCGAGGACGAGGAGAACCGCCATGCCGGAGATCGACACGACCTCCGGCGGGTGCTTCTCGCTCGCGAACCCGATGAACAGCAGCGCCATGACGACCAGCGCCAGGTAGGGCGCATACGGCTCGATCCCCGGCGCCAGGGCGGCGATACCCGTCCACGTAGACATTCAGCCCTCTGTCGAAGTTCCGATAAGGTCGTCAGCGTTTCGGCGTCATTCTCATGACCAGCGGGCCTAACAGACCAACGACGCCGACGCTGGCGAAGGCGAGGCCCCAGGAAAGGCTCGACACACCGCCGCCGCTGACGTCGAGGATCCAGCCCAGCACCAGCGGGCCGACGAAGCCGCAGCCGAAACCGATGAGCGAATGCACCGCCATGGTCGAACCCTGGCGTCCCGGTTCTGCGGCATGGACCGCTCCGGCGGTCAACGCTGCCGAGTCGAGCTGCACCACGGCACTGTAGACGAGCGTCAACACGACGACGATGCCGTAGGCGAGCGGAGTTGTGAAGCCGAGCCCGAACGCCATGGCCGCCGACGCGACCATGACCCACTGGATCACCCGCCGGCGGCCGTAGCGCAAGCAGAGTTCATTGCCGAAGATGCTCGCCGCCATGGCCACTACGGCGCTGATCGTCGCCACCGTGGTTGGCGCAAGCAATGCTGGACCGGAGCCACTGGCTTGCACGGTGAGAGAAAAGGCGAGCAATGCGACCGTCCACGAGCGGAACGTGAACAGCTCCCAGCAGTGCACGCCGTAACCGAGGATGTATCCCATCGCCGCGCGGTTGGCGAACACGGGGCGGAAGTCGAGCAGGCGGCGCGGGGTGTCCTCGCGCTTGGGCGCTGCCGCGCCGAGCGGCAGAACCATGAGCGCAGCCGCCGCTGCCGCCAATGCTGATGCCGCGAACACCCACCGCCAGTCCGCCACCGCTTCGATCGCGCCGGCAGCAAGAAACGAGAGCGCGGTTCCCAGGCTGAAGCTCGCGGTATAGAGCGACACCGCCCGCGACGCATGCGGCCCCCGGTACCGGTCGACGAGGACCCGGAGTCCTGGCATGTAGGTCGCGGCGAGGCCTGCACCGGCCACGGCGCGAAGGATGAGCGCCTGCCAGAAGCCGTTCGCGAACAGGGCGAACCCGGTCGACGCAGTGGCGGCCAGTAGGGCGCCGGTAACGTAGATCCAGCGGGCGTCGACGCGGTCGGTCAGCGCCACCAGCACCGGCACCGAAAGGGCGTAGGCGCCGAAGTAGATGCCGGCGATCCATCCTGCCTCGGCGTTGCTCAGCCGCCAGTCAGCGAGGAATGTGGGCATCAGCGCCGGAAACGCGAACACCCCCGTCATGGTCAGGACCTCCGCCGCGCACACGGTCGCGATCAACCGGGCGCTCGCGGTCATTGCCGCTTGGACGCGTCGCTGCCGGAGTCTCTGCCGGTGTCTCTGCCAGTGTCTCTGCCGGTCAGGCGCTTGATGCGCGCCGCCGCCTGTTCGTGAACGTCGTCGAATTTTGCCGCCGTTTCGGGATAACGCCGCCGCAGCCGCTCCAACTGCCGGCGCACCCAGGCGCTTTCCTGGGACAGGATCCCGAAGCCGATGGCGAGGAACAGAAAGCCCTGAAGGATCGGCAACACCAAGCCGACGACGCCGAAGGCGACGAACGCCCAGCCGATGCCGAGCTTCAGCCAGCGTTTGGTGCGGGCCTGCACGCGCGTCGCTACCGTTCCGGAAGTTAAGGCAAACTAGATGTGGATCGGGCGGCCGGCGACGGCCAGCGCCGCTTCCTTGACCGCCTCCGAGAGACCGGGGTGGCCGTGGGAGGAGCGCGCCACGTCTTCCGCCGAACCGCCGAACTCCATTGCCACCACCAGTTCCTGGATCAGGTCGCCGGCCTCCGGGCCAATGATATGGGCGCCGAGGATGCGGTCGGTCTCGGCGTCGGCGAGGATCTTGACGAAGCCGTCGCTGTCGGCATTGCAGCGGGCGCGAGAGTTGGCGGAGAACGGGAACTTTCCCGCCCGGTAGTCGATGCCGTCGGCCTTGAGTTGCTCCTCGGTGCGGCCGATCGAGGCCACTTCCGGCCACGTGTAGACGATGCCGGGGATGCACTCGTAGTTGACGTGCCCGGCCTCGCCGGCGATCAGCTCCATCACCGTAACCCCTTCCTCTTCGGCCTTGTGGGCCAGCATCTTGCCGCCGATCACGTCGCCGATGGCAAAGATGCCCGGCACGCTGGTCTGGAACTGGCGGTCGACCGGGATGAAGCCGCGCTCGTCCGTCTCGATGCCGACGGCGTCGAGACCGAGACCGTCGATGTAGGGCCGCCGCCCGACCGAAACCAGCACCACGTCGGCCTGGAGGGTCTCGGCCTCGCCGCCGCTGACCGGCTCGACCGTCAGTTCCACCGTGTCACCCGTGCGCCTCGCCGCCGTCACCTTTGTGCCGAGCTTGAACTGGATGCCTTGTTTCTTGAGGATCCGCAGCATCTGCCCGCCGATCTCGCCGTCCATCCCGGCCAGGATCTGGTCCAGGAACTCAATCACCGTGACCTCGGACCCCAGCCGCCGCCACACGGTGCCGAGCTCGAGCCCGATGTAGCCGCCGCCGACGACGACCAGCCGCTCCGGCACCGCGCCGAGCGCGAGAGCACCAGTGGACGAGACGATACGCTCCTCGTCGATGTCGATGCCCGGCAGGGCGGCGACGTCGGAGCCGGTGGCGATGACGATGTTCTCGGTCTTGACGGAGAACGTCTCGCCGCCGTCTGCGGGCGCGACCTCGACAGTGTCTTCGGCAGTGATTTTTCCGGCGCCGGACAGGTAATCGACCTTGTTTTTCTTGAACAGGAACTCGATCCCCTTGGTAAGGTCGCCGACCACCCCGTCCTTCCGCTTCATCATCGCGGCAAGATCAAGCTCGACACCGGCAACGGTGATCCCATGCCGGTCCAGGTCATGAACCGCCATTTCGTAATGGTGGGACGACTGCAGCAGCGCCTTGGACGGGATGCAGCCCACGTTGAGGCAGGTGCCGCCGAGGGCGCCGCGCTTCTCGACACAGGCGGTCTTGAGGCCCAGTTGCGCGGCGCGAATGGCGGCGACGTAGCCGCCCGGCCCGCCGCCGATGACAACCACGTCGTATGTCGTCTCAGTCATGCCTGGTGTCCCGTTTCGTGTTCTCGCAATGCTGCGAGCCCTGCGGGCGGAGAATAGTTCATGCCGGACCCAAAGGCGAGATGCGCCTGGGCTGTCGAGAGCACAAGCCAGGCAGCGCCGGGTGCGATCCCGGGCCGCGCGTCGCGACCGGGCGCGCCCGATGTTCGCTCGTTGTCATTCCGGCGGCGGATCCGGCGACAGATCCGTTGAAGACGGGGTTCGGCGGAAGCCGGTGGCGACCAGGTAGATTTCAGCCGATTCCGTTCGCGACGACTTAGGCTTGACGTGGCGGACACTGGTGAACGCGCGCTTGATGTCGGCGAGCAGAGCCGCTTCCGTGCCGCCCTGAAACATCTTGCAGACAAAGGCGCCGCCTGGCGCCAGCATCCGCGTCGCGCACCCGAACGCGTTCTCGGCGAGCGCCACGATGCGCAGGTGGTCGGCGCCGGCGTGGCCGATGGTCGCCGGCGCCATGTCGCTCAGCACCACATCGGCAGGCCCGCCGAGCGCCCCCGTCACGGCGCCGACCATGCCCTTATCGTCTTCGCCCACATCGGCCGTCAGAGACAGGGCGCCGGCGACCGGGTCCATGACGGCCCGATCGATGGCCACCACCCGGCCGCCGCGCGCCTTCCCCGCGCCGGTCCGGGCGACCGCCACCTGCGTCCATCCGCCCGGAGCAGCCCCCAGGTCGACGACGCGGAGCCCCGGCCGCAGCAACCGGAATCGATCGTCCAATTCCATCAACTTGAAGGCGGCGCGCGACCGGTAACCGGCGCGCCGCGCCTCGACCACATAGGGATCGGAAAGGTGCCGCTCCAGCCACCGCTTCGAGGACGGCTTGCGCTTCTTGGCGTGCGGCTTGTCGCCGCCGCGACCAGCGACCCGCGTGGACGTCTTCTTCGTCATTGGCTTCCCTGGAGGTGGCTCACGAGGCGCGGCTCACGGCGAGACCGCCGGCAGGTTGACGGGGGCGGCGCCATCGGCCGCCATCATCGTCATCAGCAAACCTTCGCGAATGCCGCGGTCCGCCACATGCAAACGGCCCACGCGCCAGCGCTTACACACCGCTTCCAGTATCGCGCAACCGGCGATGACGAGGTCGGCGCGGTGGGGCCCGATGCACGTGTTGGCGGCCCGTTCCTGCCAGGTGCTTGCGGCGAACCGCCTCGTCACCTCGGCGATGGCGTCAAAGCTGAGGCTGAGGCCGTCTACGCGCGCTCGCTCGTAGCGCGTGAGCCCCAAATAAGCTGCGGCGATGGTTGTGACTGTTCCGGACGTGCCTACCATCTGAACGCGCCCGCTGGATACCGCATCTTCGATGGCGTGTTCGGCTTCGAAAGGCGCCAGCATCTCGGCGATCGTAGACACCATCCGCTGATAGGTTTCCGCCGGCACTCTGTCGCCGCCATAGCGCTCTGCGAACGAAACCACCCCCACGGGCAGGGACACCACGCCCAGAAAGCGCAGTGCGCCCCTGCCCTCGCGAGCGATCCAACTCACTTCGGTGCTGCCGCCGCCGATGTCGAGCAGCAGGACCCGGGGGTAGGCGCGATCCAGAAGCGGCGCGCAGCCGCTCAAGGTCAGGCGCGCTTCTTCGGCGGCGGCGAGTGGCTCCAGGTCGAGGTTGGTCTCCCGCTTGACGCGGGCGACGAAGGCGGAAGCGTTGTCGGCGCGTCGGCAAGGCGCGGTTGCGATACAGCGCGCACGAACGATCTGCGCGCGGCGCATTCGCTGGGCACAGGCCCGGAGAGCGTCGATTGTTCGCTCAACCGCCGCATCGCCAAGCGATCCCCGCGCCTCCAGACCCTCGCCGAGCCGCACGGGCTTCGAGAACGAATTGATGACGCGAAAGCCGAGGCGTCGATCAGGACACGCCATCAACATCCGGCAGTTGTGGGTGCCGAGGTCGACGGCCGCGTAGACGGGTGCGCCGTTCCAACTCCGGCCATGCCGACTCCGGGGCGCGCTCGCTCCGCCAGTGGTGCGTAGCGCGCCATGCTCGGCGTTTCTCTGCACGGGCCTGCGCCTCCCAAGCGCGAGGGCGGCCGTTGCCGCGCCACCACCTGCGTCCGGGCTGCGAAAGCGTGTCTTTCGCAGCCACATCTATTCATACCCGGTCTCGCCGCCCAGCAAAAGCGCTACGCGCCTCAACGCAGGTGCAAAGGCACGAGCCTTGTGCTAGAACGCATCGCTTTTTCCGCAGGCCGCGATCAGGTCGCCAAAACGGCGCTGGCGGGCGGCATTGGGGTGTGGTGAAACGGTATCACGCTTGACTCTGGATCAAGTATTCCTGGTTCGAATCCAGGCACCCCAGCCAGTCAACTATCCGTGCTTAGACCAATTTTTGCAAACGAGCTTTTCAACAATAACGAGGTCGGTTAATACTCCGGGAGATAGGCTTTACGGCAACTATCGCCGAGCCTTGGCATCAGTTTGTTCTGAACGGACGGCGGCAAGCCGTCCATCATCAGGGGAACGGGACATGAGCGACGATTTGTTGCGGCGGGTCTCCGCCGAGTTTTTCGGCACATTCTGGCTCACGTTCGGGGGTTGCGGATCCGCCGTGCTGGCGGCAGCGTACCCCGAACTCGGCATCGGCTTCGTCGGCGTGTCTCTCGCGTTCGGGCTGACGGTGTTGACCATGGCCTACGCGGTTGGCCACGTCTCGGGTGGGCACTTCAATCCTGCGGTGACGGTCGGCCTGTGGTCGGCGGGAAGCTGCGCCAACCGGCACGTCCTGCCCTACATCGCAGCCCAGGTGATTGGCGCAATCGCCGCGGCGGCGGTGTTGTGGCTGATCGCCTCCGGCAAGGCGGACTGGGTGCCGGGCGGCTTTGCTGCGAACGGCTACGGCGATCTCAGCCCCGGCAAGTACGGACTCGGCGCGGCCTTGATCACCGAACTCCTGCTCACCTTTTTCTTCGTGTTCATTATCGTCGGCACCACGTCGAAGGGCGCCGCGGTGGGCTTTGCCGGCATCCCGATCGGCTTCGCCCTGGTGCTCATCCACCTGATCTCGATCCCGGTCACCAACACCTCGGTGAATCCGGCGCGCAGCACCGGGCCGGCCCTATTCGCGGGCGGCGAGTACATCGCCCAGCTCTGGCTGTTCTGGGCGGCGCCGCTGATCGGCGGCGCGATAGGCGGCCTTGTCGGCCGTTGGCTCCACGAACCCGCCAACGTCGTGGAAACTGCCATCGTCGAGACGCCGCACGGCTGAGGCTAGCCGGCACGCTCTGGTCGCCGTTCAAGGTTGCCGTCGCGAGACAAGCCGCAGGTCGGCGATGATGGGGTAGTGGTCGGAGCCGATGAAGGGGCCGCGGCGGAAGTCGTGCGACACCAGCGGGCCGCGGACGAGGACGTGGTCGATCGGCACCCGGGCGGGCCAGAAGCCCGCAGGCCAGGTCGCGATCCAGCCGTGACCTTCGGCGGCATTGCGCAAGCCGGCGGCAGCGATGAAGTCGCGGAAATGGGGGGACCATGGCGACGTGTTGAAATCGCCCGCGACGATCAGCGGTCGATCGCGGTCTTCGACGACGTCAGCAATGTGATCAAGCTGGCGGTTGCGGCGTCGGCTGTCGGTGGCGTCGGACGGTGACGGCGACGGCGGATGCACCCCGCTCACCACCACCGGCGTGGATCCCACGTCGATCTCCGCTTCCAGGTACGGCCTCCGCCCGCCTTCCGGTTTGACCAGTCGATGGTTCGTCACCGGGTAGCGGCTGAACATGCGCACCGGATCCCGCTCCCGCCCTTGGCCCGGCGCGCCGTAGGGATAGAGGACGGCGAGGTCTGCAAGGACGCCGTCCCAGCGCTCGGACCCGACCTCCACCAGCACGACCACATCGGCGTCCGCTCCACGCACGAAGGCCAGCACCTGGTCCGGCGTCGGATTGGAGCCCAATACGTTGGCGCTGATGATCCTGAGCGGCTCGCCCGCGACGACGGTCTCTTCCGGCCCGCCGATCCACAGGTCCTTGATCGCCCAACCGTGAACCAGGGCCACGATCGCCAACAGCGCCGCGGACCGGTAGGCTCCGAGCGCCACGGCTGCAACGCCGAACGCCACCGCAGCCACGACATACTGCAAGCGGAAATGCGTGAAGAGATCGAACGCCCACCACAGGCGCGCCGAGAAGACGGCGGCAGTGATCGCGACAAGTGCGGCCGCCCCTAGCACGACCACCAGCTTCAGAACGTCGCCGGCCGACGTCAATTTTCCTGGCCCGTCTTGAACTGCCCCTCCAGCGCGCCGCTGACCAGCTTGTCGCAGTCGATATCCTGTTGATCACCCGTCTCGAAGAACGGCAACGGGTCGATGCCGCCGATGGCGATGGAGGGATCCGAGAACGATCCCGACAGGCTCACCGGGGCGGCGACGTCGATCAGGCTGAAGTCCTTGGCGCGGGCCTCGATCTGCATGTTGAAGGTTTGGGCGGCCGGCCGGATATTGCCTTGCGCGACGAGCAGCGAATCGGTGGTGTCGACCACCGCTTCGTTGATGTTGACGGTGCCCTCCTGCACGTCGAGCTTGATGCGCCCGCAGCGGATCGGGACGCGTGCATCCTCGCCGACCACCAGGGCCAAGGCCTCCGCCACGTCGAGGCCGGCGGCTTCGATGATCAAGCCGCTGATCGACCCGTCGCGCATGGCGACGGCGCCCTCGCCGCGGGCCGTCTCCATCATTTCCTTCGGCGTCTGGCCGACGCCGAGGACATAGATCGATCCCGAGAACCGACCGCCCATCTCCTGCACGAACCGGGTGTCCTTGAAGAACGGCTTGATGTCGAGGTTCTCGAACCGCAGCGCGGCATCCGCCGAGGGCACCTCCTGCCGCGCATTGAGGGCGATCTCGCCGGAAACCGTGCCGTCCGCCAACGCGAAGCTCAGCGGCCGCGCCTCCGCTCGGCCGTTGTCGACCTGGACACGGAACTCCACCCGGTCGAGCGGCAGGTTCGGCGCGATGACCTCGGTGCCCTTGAAGCTGACGTCCATGTTCATGGCGTCGAGGCGGTCCGCGGCGATGGGCGCGTTCGGAAACTGCTCCTCCTCCGGCTTCGGCGCATCGCTCGGGTCTGCGCCGACCAGCCCGGCAAGATCCGCGAAATCGAGCTTCTTCGAGACGAGGTCACCGTTCAGGAGCGGTGGCGTCTGCCCCTGGTCGAGCGACAGCGAGCCGGCCAGATCACTGTCGCCGACCTTGCCTTCGAAGCTCTGGAAGCGCCAAGTCTCGCCTTCCCGCGCCAGGTCGCCCGCGAGGCTGTAGGGCGGCGTATCCGGAAGCGGAATCTGAAAGATTGGGAAGACGTCCGCAAGGGTCGGGCCTTCCACCGCGAAGCTGATGTCGAGACCGGCGAGTTGAACGGGATCAGTAATGGTCCCGTCGGCCCGGACACGGGTTTGCCCGAAGCGGAGATCGACGTCGACCGGGTACGGCTTTTCCGTTTCTCGCAGTTGCAGAACAGATCCGCCGACGAATGTCAGCTCCAGCGGGCGGTTCTCGAGGGTGCCGTCGAGGCTGAGGTTGAGAGCGTCTTCACCGGCGGCGTCGGCCTTGGCCGTCTCGATCTTGCCTTGCAGGTCGAGGTCACGGGTCGGGTCGCGGTAGCTGAGCTTGCCATCCTCGATGATCAGCCGCCCGATCAGTGGCACTTCGCTGCGTTCGTCGGGCTCCACCGCCTCGCCGGCCGTCTCCGCCCCGTCGCCGACATTCCAGTTGGTCTGCCCTTCGGCGTTCGTCTCCAAGGCGATCACCGGCCGGGTCAGCACGATTTCCGGAATCTCCATCTGCCCCTTGATCAACGGCCAGACGCGGATCGAAACGCTGCCTTCCTCCAGGGCAAACAGAGCGTCGCTGCTGCCCCAGTCGGTGTTGGCCACCTCGACGTCGGCGAGGTGCGCGGTTGTCGTCCATCCCGGATCGATATCGAGAGACCCGATCCGCACCTCCCGGCCTATTGCGGCGCTGGCGGCGGATTCGGCCTTATCCGTCCAATCGATGGTTAGGACGGCGACCACCACCCCCGCCACCAGGAGGACCAGAATGCCCGCAATCCAAAGCAGAATACGACGCACCCACATCCCCTTCGTGCCCTGTTGCGCAGGCGCGCGCGGCGCCGTCTCGACAACGCCGCCGGCGCCGTCCGGTTCCGACACCACACCGTCGACGCAAGAGCGCAGGCAACCGCGACCTGCAGCAACAGGCTTCTAGGGGAGATCCGGACACCGCTCCACCACCAGGACTGGCGGCAACGTCCGGGAAATGAGGGCGCCGGGGATGGATCCCGGCGCCCGATCGTCAATCAATGACGACGAGATTTTCAGCAGCCGACTTACCGTTGCGCCCCGGCACCAGCTCGTATTCCACCTTTTGACCTTCGTTCAAGGTCGTCAGACCCGCGCGCTCCACCGCGGAGATGTGTACGAATGCGTCCTTCGTCCCGTTGTCGGGTGCGATGAACCCATAGCCCTTCGTGGCATTGAACCACTTCACTGTTCCCGTAGCCATAACAACTCCTTGTAACGCCGAAACTTGAAACAGGTGCTGAATGAAAAACGCAGCACCGCTCACCGAGGCCACGCGATTTGCGCGAGCAACCAGGATGACCGAGAGAACGGCTCGCTAGCGCGCCGCCAAGATCCGCCACCCTCGCTGCTCAGATAGACAAATTGGCGTTTTTGCGCAAGAGGCTCGATGCGGCCTGTACATGCTTGGCAAGGATAGGCTGCCGGCGGCGGATCGGCGCAGCATCTGAAGGTGCCGCTGCTCGCGAAACCGCATCCGATGCGCTCCTCTGCGCCGGCGCGGACCGCCGGCGAGATTTCGTTGGCCTGAGACAGGAACTTTTGAACGATTCTAGCATTACACCTGCTTCAGGATATCCTGACGACTTCAACACAGGAGCGAGCACCAAAATGGGATCCCGGGATAGGAACGCACAGGCGACGGCCGGCGAAGGTCGGGCGACCGTAAAGATGGTCGATCAGGAGGTTCAACGCGGTCATGGCGGAGAACTTCATCAGGACGCTTCAGCGAGCGGCGAGGTGTTGACGACTAATCAGGGCATTCCGGTCTCCGACGACCAGAACTCCTTGAAGGTTGGCGAGCTAGGGCCGACGCTTCTTGAAGACTTTCATTTTCGCGAGAAGGTGTTCCACTTCGATCACGAACGCATTCCCGAGCGGGTGGTGCATGCACGCGGCTACGGAGCCCACGGCACCTTCGAGGCTACGGAAGATCTGTCCGCGTTGACCAAGGCCAAGGTCTTCCAGAAGGGCGAGAAGACCGAGGTCTTCGTCCGCTTCTCGACAGTCGCCGGCAACAAGGGCTCGTTCGATCTGGCTCGGGACGTACGCGGTTTCGCGGTCAAGTTCTACACGAAAGAAGGCAACTGGGATCTTGTCGGCAACAATATCCCGGTGTTCTTCATTCAAGACGCCATCAAGTTCCCGGACCTGATCCACGCCGCCAAGGAGGCGCCCGATCGCGCCTTCCCGCAGGCGCAGACAGCCCACGACAACTTCTGGGACTTCATCTCGCTGACGCCGGAAAGCCTGCACATGGTCATGTGGATCATGTCCGACCGCGCGATTCCGCGCTCGTTCCGGTTCATGGAGGGCTTCGGAGTTCACACCTTCCGCTTCGTCAACGACGCCGGCGAGTCGACTTTCGTCAAGTTCCACTGGAAACCGAAGCAGGGTCTTCAGTCGGTGGTGTGGAACGAGGCGGTGAAGATCAACGGCGCCGACCCCGATTTCCACCGCCGCGATCTCTGGGACGCAATCAATGCCGGCGACTACCCGGAGTGGGAACTGGGCGTTCAGTTGTTCAATGAGGAGTTCGCAAACCGTTTTGCCTTCGACGTACTCGACGCCACCAAGATCATCCCAGAAGAGATGGTTCCGGTGCGCATCGTCGGCCGCATGGTCCTCGACCGTCCCGTCGACAACTTCTTCGCCGAGACCGAGCAAGTGGCGTTCTGCACGCAGAACATCGTGCCAGGCATCGACTTCAGCAACGACCCGCTGCTGCAGGGGCGCAACTTCTCCTACCTCGACACCCAGTTGAAGCGCCTCGGCAGCCCGAACTTCCACCAGATCCCGGTCAACCAGCCGCGCGGCTGCCCCTACCACAACTTCCAGCGTGACGGCCACATGCAGATGGACGTGCCCAAGGGCCGCGCCAACTACCAACCCAACTCATGGGAGGAGGGGCCGAGGCAGTCGCAGACCAAGGGCTTCCGCAGTTATCCGGCTCAGGAAAGCGGCCCCAAGCTCCGCATTCGCGCGGAGAGCTTTGCCGACCACTACAGCCAGGCGCGTCAGTTCTACATCAGCCAGACCGAGGTGGAGCAGGGGCATATCGCCGAAGCGCTGACCTTCGAGCTGTCCAAGTGCGAGGCCTTGCCGATCCGCAAGCGCATGGTAGCCCACCTTCGCAACATCGATGAAGGCTTGGCCGGCAAGGTCACCAAGGGGCTCGGCCTGAAGGATGTGCCGGAGCCGGCGCCGGCGGCCGTCGCCACCCGCACCGATCTGCCGGCGTCCCCGGCGCTCAGCATCATCCTGAACGGCCCCAAGTCGTTCACCGGGCGGAAGGTCGGGGCCTTGGTGTCCGATGGCGTCGACGCCTCGATCCTGAAGGCGCTGCGGAAGGCGCTGAAGAGCGAAGGGGCGATGCTCAAGATCGTGGCGCCGACCGTCGGCGGCGTCGAAGCCAGCGACGGCACCTGGATCGAGGGCGACGAAAAGGTCGACGGCGGCCCGTCGGTGCTGTTCGACGCCGTTGTCCTGCTGCCCTCTGCGGCACAGGCAGCGGTGCTGGCTGACATGCCGCCGGTCCGCGATTTCGTCGCCGATGCCTTCGCGCACCGCAAGTTCATCGGGTGCGGCGCCCACGCCGATCCGCTGTTGAAGAAAGCCGGGGTCCTCGACGCGAAAGACGGCGGTTTCGTTGATCTAGGCACCGCGGACGACGCCGGCGTATTCGTCACCGCCTGCCGCAAGCTGCGCTTCTGGCAGCGTGAAAACGCTGTCAAGTCGGTGTAGGTCCAGTGGGTCCGATCATCCGCAGACGCAAGCTGGCGGACGAGCACGGTCGGCGTTGACGAAGCCGACGTCAGCCCCTGCTCCGCCGCACCGGGCGAACGCTCAGCATCAAGATCCGACCCGAAAGGTGGGGGGCCGGTTCGTGAGGATGTCTCGGGTCGGGCGCTACCTCGCGGCCTCGTCGAGCAGACCGCGCAGGAACGCCGTCGCCGCTGCGTAGATGCCGGGGCAGCCGCTCTCGCGGGGGCCGGCGACGTTGAGGACTTTGACGCCGGTGTCGTCAAGCCAGCGCCCAACAGCCTCGGGGTGGGGTTCGACGTCGAGGTCGACCACCCGGCAGGGGCGCAGGAGCTTCTGGGCGATGGCGATGGTGAGAGCGGTGCCGCCGCCGGTGGGCGTACCCCGCGTGAGGATCAGGGTGGCGTCGGCGTCGCGGATGTTGAGCCGGGTGCGCACGTCGTACTTCCAGCTCGCAGCCTCCTGCAGCGGGTAGGTCGACGGGATGCGTCCGTCCTCGGCGCGCCGTCCCCGCGGAACCCAGCCGCCGCACGGGATGCCTAGCTGGAGTGCTACGTCCAGCGCGGCGCGGTCGACGCCGGTTTGCCCGCCTGAAACAATCTTGATGACCGGCATGTCGCGCTCACGCTTCGAGCGACTCGAGTGCCCGCCCTTCAGCGTCGAAGCACACGGCATGGAGGCGGCCGCCGAAGCCGCAGCCCCCGTCGATGGAAGACACGTGGCTCTTGAACCACGCTCCCTTGTGGCGATAGTCGAAGCCGCGCACCACCATCTGAAAATCGCTGTACGGCTGGTCGATGTCGTCGAAGTCGCGCCCGCCCCACCAGAAGGTGTCCGTCTGTTCCGACAGCGGCCGGGACGCATCGACCCCGGCGCTGACGAACAACAGCGCCTGATCCGCGGTGAACGCCGCCCGCCGCAGCGCGTTTATCAGCCGGTCATGGCCGTCCCATTGCCGCATGGTGGCGCGCAGCCGGTTGGTCCAGGACGACAAAGCCACGGCGCCCATCGCCGCGGCGCGGCGGCCTTCCTCGATGTTGCCGCCGTAGGCTTCGAGGGTCGGGCCGACCCCGTGCCCCAGCATCCATTCCAGCACTTCTCGAGGATTGGGGGCGAACTGCACCTGCAGCAGCTTGTGCCACATTTCCTCCTGGCGGCCGCGCAAGTATACGATGGACCCCGCGCCGTCGAACGTCTGCTTGGCCAGCAAAGCGCGTCGCAGCAGCAGCAATTCCTGCACCGTCGCCGCCACCGCGCCACCGCATCCGAGGAAATTGCCGAGGTAGAGGAGGTTGTCTTCCGGCTTGATGCGTTCGGCCACGGCCTGGTGCAACGTCCGAAGACGCTCGACTTCGCCGTGGATCGAGCCCACCGCCCAGTTGCGACGGCCGGCGGGCAGAATCTCGAAGATTGTCTGCCCGCTCACGCCGGATACTCCAGTCGCATTTCCCGCTGTGGACGCGATGACCTCCCAATCTTCGCAGCCGCGGGACTAGGCCGCGGTCAGAAGTTCGGAAAGCTTTTCGGTTGCCTGCTCCTTGTCGATGCTCTCCAGGGCCGCCAATTCGGAGACGAGGCGGTCGAACGCCGCCTCGTAGATTTGGCGTTCGCTGAACGATTGATCCGGCTGACCGACATTGGGATGAAGGTCGCGCACGACCTCGGCGATCGACACCGGATTGCCAGAGTTGATCTTGGCTTCGTATTCCTGGGCGCGCCTACTCCACATGGTCCGCTTGACTCGCGCCCGCCCCTTCAGGGTGCTGAGGGCGTTGTCCATAACCTTCCGCGTGCTCAGCTTTCTAAGGCCGGCACTCTCCGCCTTGTCGACGGGAACCCGCAACGTCATGCGATCGCGTTCGAACGAAATAACGAACAATTCTAGGCTGATGCCCGCAATCTCTCGCATCTCCGTACACATGACTTGCCCCACCCCATGCGTCGGGTAAACCACGAAGTCCCCAGGACTAAACACCAACTCGTTGAGCATCGTTTCCTTCTCTCTCTCCACCACCACATTCAAAATGCAGCGCCGTTTTGCACAATCATTTTGTTCTCTCCGCATCATTCACGGAGAGCTTTTCGACATTGACACGCGCTAGTTTTGCGGCTGTCACCCCTGCCGGCAACGACCTGCGACGACTGGCCCGAACGACCAAGGCAATAGCTACCAAGGCAAGTACGTTTGTTTTTCGAGATAAAATGTAACATGTTTGCAGCGCAAAGGACACCCCTTTGCACATGCACTCTCCGCGGACCACATGCGCGGCCCGGAGGTTGCGAAGCTCAGGTGCCGGCGCCCGGACTCGGGCTCAACATGGCTTCCTTGCCTTCCTTGCCGTTCCACTCATCCGCATCGGCTGGCGCATCCCCTTTGCGGGTGATGTTGGGCCACGCCAGCGAGAACTTCGCGTTGATCTCGAGCCAGTGCTCGACTCCCGGTTCCGTATCCGGAACGATCGCTTCGGCCGGACACTCCGGTTCGCACACGCCGCAATCGATGCATTCGTCGGGATGGATGACGAGCATGTTCTCGCCCTCGTAAAAGCAATCCACCGGGCAGACCTCGACGCAATCCATGAACTTGCAGCGAATGCAGTTTTCAAGAACGACGTAAGTCATGGTCTTCTCCGCTGTTGACCGCCATGAGCGCACCCGGCATCAGGCTGGAGGCCCTGCGTCGATGCCGCTCCGTCTGAGAACCCGCTTGCGTGCCGCCCCGCTTTCCTGATCCGACACGTAGATCAGGCCCGCGACGCGGCGCACCAAATTCGCCTCGAAGTCATGAAGGTCGCCGTCGGCGTAAGCAACCTCCCACAACATCTCTATGATCTTGACACGTTCGTCGCGTTCCAGCCTGTCCTTGATAATTCTGCTGAAGCCGTAAAGCTGCACCGAGTCGCCCGCCGAAGCTTGCGCCATTCGGATCAACTCGTCTGCGTCAGCCGCATCGAGGCCAAAATGATCCTGCAACGCCGAAAGGATGGCTTCGCGCTCGCTTTCCTGAAAATCGCCGTCAAGACCGGCCGCCTCTACCATCAAGGCGGCTGCGGCGCAGTGCAACTCGTCCCACGAGATGTCTTGCGGCCGGACTTCGGCAGTGCCGGGATCGGCGAACAGAGCCTTCAGACGTTCAAGCATGGATCCTCGTATCACACCCCTTGATCTGCCTCAACCGCAAGTTCCATGCGGACTTGAACCGGATAGATAACGTGTTTCCCGCGCAGCTCAGATTACGTGTTGGCGACAGCGTCCAGAGCTTGAATTTCATCGTCGGATAATGTATCGTACCTGAATGGGGCGTCCAACTTGAGAGGTGTTCAGTCGAACCCGCCGAAATGCCGCAATGATCGCCAGAAGCAGCGCTGCCAAGCGGGTGTCGTTTGAAGTATGGACTGGCGGTGGATCAAATATAAGGCGTGCAGAAGGGCATGGGAACATGCCGAACGACTTAAGAAAGCACCTTTCCGAAGCACATGGCCACGGTCGAGACAGTCCGGGCCAGGGAGGAAATCATGCTTGGGATGGTCACAGGTTCTGGCGTAGGTCGAACGCCATATTCCGCACGTGGAGGAACCTCCGCGCGTCAGCTTCGTACGAGTGAGCCGTTCGCGAACGGCGGCGAGCCTCGGCTCGAGGATCTCCTTTCCGATCCCGTTACACAGGCGATCATGCGCTGTGACAACGTGAGCGCCGGCGCCTTGCAGCTACTGGTGCGCGAAGCGCGCGCGGTCCTCAAAACACGCACTGAGCATTAGCGCACCACCCGCTTGACCGGGAGCGCCGGTTAGGCGAGCGGCGTGCTCGACCGACGTGCTTTGGACGCGGAAACGTCGCGCCGGCAGTGATCCCGAGGAGCGGAAGTTCACGCGCCGGCCATCAGCCCCTTCTCCATCACCGACGCCAGACGGCGGGAGAACTGGACCACGTCGCCGACCGGTTCGCCCTCGACGATGCGCGCCTGATCCAAGAGCAGGTGCGCGGCGTCGGCAAGATCCGACTGCGCGCCGTCGCCCTTTCCGGCCAACGCCGATAAGTGCCTGATGAGGGAATGGCGTGGGTTGATTTCCAGGATGCGCCCCGAGACCAGCCCGGCGTCCAAGTGCCGGTGCTGGCGCAACAGCTTTTCCAGGTGCATATCCATGTCGCCCTCGGCAGCGACCAGACAAACGGCGCTCTCGGTGAGTCGCTCCGAAACGCGCACGTCCTTGACTCGCCCGTCCAGCGCGGACTTGAGCGCGGCGACGAGGCCATCCATCCCCTCCGCTACACCCTCAGGCCCATCACCTGGCGCGGCTTCGCTCTCGGCCGCAGCGATCTTGCCAAGCTCCGCACCGGCGCTGGCGGCGGACTTGAAGGGCTTGTCCTTGTACTTGCCGATGCCGGGGATCCAGAACTCGTCGATCGGGTCGGTCAACAACAGAACCTCGACGCCTCTCGCCTTGAAGCCTTCGAGCTGCGGGCTGCGCCGCACCGTCTCGACCTCGTCGCCGGTCATGTAATAGATGACGTCCTGCCCATCCTTCATGCGGCCGACGTAGGTATCGAGGGACACGAGACCGTCCCCGGCAGTGGACCGGAAGCGGGTGAGCGGCAGGATGCGATCGCGGTTCTCGAAGTCCTCGTAGATGCCTTCCTTCAGCACCGCGCCGAACGCGTTCCAGAAGGTCTCGTAAGACTCCGGCTCCGCCTCGGCCTTCTTGCCCAGTTCGTCGAGCACCCGCTTAACGAGGCCGGAGCGCATCTTGGCGAGGCGCGGGTCGTGCTGGAAGGTCTCGCGGCTGATGTTGAGGGGCAGGTCCTCGGAATCGACCACTCCCCGCAGGAACCGCAGGTACGGCGGCAGCAATCCTTCGCAGTCGTCGGTTATGAACACCCGCTTGACGTAGAGCTTGACGTGACCCTTGCGCTCCGGGTTGAACAGATCGAATGGCGCCGCCGACGGCACGAACAGCAGGCTCGTGTAGCTGATGACGGCGCCTTCGACCTTGTTATGCAAGGTCAGCCACGGCTCGTCGAAGGTGTGGCCGACGTGGTGGTAGAATTCCTTGTACTGCTCCGGCGTGATGTCCTGTTTCGGGCGTGTCCAGAGAGACGACGCAGCGTTTATGGGCTCGGCCGCCTCGCCGGGCGTTCCGGGACCAAGGAGGATCGGGAAGCCGATGTGGTCCGAGTACGTCTTGACGACGTGGCGAAGGCGGAACTCCTCCAGGAACTCGGACTCGTCAGGCTTGAGATGCAGGATCACGTTGGTGCCGCGGCCGTCGCGCTCCGCCTCGTCGATGGTGAACGATCCCTTGCCGTCGGACGCCCAACGCCACGCCTTGTCCTCGCCGGCGCGCCGCGTGATCACCTCGATCCTGTCGGCGACCATGAACGCCGAATAGAAGCCGACGCCGAACTGCCCGATCAGCGCCACATCCTTCCTCGCGTCCCCCGTCAGTCCCGATGCGAACGCCTGGGTCCCCGAGCGAGCGATGGTGCCGAGGTTGTCGAGCAGTTCCTGGCGGTTCATGCCGATGCCGTTGTCGGCGACGGTAAGGGTGCGCGCGTCCTTCTCCGCGATGAGGCGGATCTTGAACTCGGCGTCGCCGGCGGCGAGTTCCGGCTCGGTGATCGCGGCGTAGCGCAACCGGTCGCAGGCGTCGGAGGCGTTGGAGATCAATTCGCGAAGGAAGATCTCCTTATGGGTGTAGAGCGAATGGGCGACGATATCGAGAAGCCGGTTGACTTCCGTCTGAAAGGTGAAGGTTTCCTCGGTCATGCGTGCAGACTTCCCCCGTGTGGCCGGCGTCGAACTTCGACGAAATATGTGCGGGCGCTTCTATCGCCGCAAGCCCGAGGATCCGGCGCCGCACCGTCACCGGCTGCCCCCATACGTCGGTAGCGACAGGCCGAACAGGATGCCGGCGGCCCTGGCGCCGAACGCCACGGCGAACGCGGTCAGCATGGCGGCGGCGGGCGGAACGGACGCCCAGTCGGCGAGGACGTAGACGAGGGATCCGGCGGCGGCCGCGGTCGCGTAGATTTCCCGGTGCAGGATCAGCGGGCTCTCGGCGCACAGGACGTCGCGGATGATGCCGCCGAAGGTGGCGGTCATCAGCCCCATGAGCACCGCGACCGACGCCGGCGCGCCGACGGCGAGCGCGACTTCGGCGCCGAGGACGCAGAAGATGGCGAGGCCGACGGCATCGGCCCACAAGAGCCAGTTCTGGCGATGCTGGAGCCGATGGGCGATAAAAAATCCGAGGATCGCGGTCGCGGCGCAGACCGCCAGGTATTCCGGCTTGCCGATCCAGAACACCGGCCGCACCCCCAGCAACAGGTCGCGGAGCGTGCCGCCGCCGATTCCGGTCACCGTCGCGATCAGGACGAAGCCGAACACGTCCATGCGCTTGCTCGATGCCTTCAGCGCCCCGCTGGCGGCGAAGACGGCAACGCCGAACAGGTCGAGGAGTTGGATGAACTGGTTCATGGTCGATCCACCGCGCTCCGTTCGGCCAACCCGCCGCAGCCGGTGCGGCTGACGCGCGAAGAGTTCCGCGACGGTTTGGCATCGGCATGATAAAACCACGGGACCACCGTGAACAGCGCGCCAGCCTGCGGGCGAATGCCGGTGCGGCGCGCGGTCGTTCGAGCAAGGCACGCATGAGCAAAGCGCAATTTGCAGAAGCCCGTCGGCGCCTGGTCGAGATCATCGAAGCGGAGGCGCGCCAGACCGCATCGTGGACCGGCCGGCCGCGGTTTTCCGAGCGGGTAATGGCTGCGCTGGCGGCGGTCCCGCGGCACGAATTCGTCCCGGACCGGGAACAGGCTTCCGCCTATGACAACCGGCCGCTCGCCATCGGCCATGGGCAGACCATCTCCCAGCCGTACATCGTCGCGGTGATGACGGACCTGCTCGATCTCGTCCCGGACGATCGGGTTCTTGAGGTCGGCACCGGCTGCGGCTATCAGGCGGCCGTGCTGGCCGCCGTTGCCGGGCAAGTCTACTCGCTGGAAGTCGTTCCGGCATTGGCCGAAGCCGCGCGCCGGCGGCTCGAACGGCTTGGCTACGGCAACATTCATGTCCGCGTCGGGGACGGCTATGCCGGTTGGCTCGAGCAAGCGCCGTTCGACGCCATCATCGTGACCGCCGCGCCACGGGAAGTCCCCGATGCTCTGGCGCAACAACTGGCGCCGGGCGGCCGGCTGGTGATTCCGGTGGGCGCCGCCGGAGACACGCAGATGCTGTACCGGTGCGTGCGCGAAGTCGACGGTTCGCTGACCAAGGAGCAGAAGCTTCCGGTCGCTTTCGTCCCCATGGTCCCGGGCAGCGCCTCGGGCTAGCGGAGCTTCCGCACCCGCCGCTGCTTCGGGCGCTCTTGGGGCTTGCGCGGGGAGCCCAGGATGCAGATTGTCATGGGGTCATGGTGACCGCCGCCAGCCGACCCCGCGTTGCCGCCGTGCTCGGCCCGACGAACACGGGCAAGACCCACTTCGCGATGGAGCGGATGCTGGGTCATGCGTCCGGGATGATCGGGTTCCCGCTGCGTCTGCTCGCACGCGAGAACTACGACCGCGCCGTCCGGGCCAAGGGGGCGCGGAGCGTCGCGCTGATCACCGGCGAAGAGAAGATCGTGCCGGCGGAGGCCCGCTACCTTCTGTGCACCGTAGAATCGATGCCGGTGGATCGACGGGTTGCGTTCGTCGGCGTGGACGAAATCCAGATGTGCGCCGACCCGGACCGTGGCCATGTGTTCACCGACCGCCTGTTGCACGCGCGAGGCGGCCTCGAAACCCTGTTCATGGGCGCTGAAACCATCCGCCCTCTGATCCGCCGGCTGGTTCCGGAAGCCGAGATCATCACCCGCCCGCGGTTCTCGACCTTGAGCTACAGCGGGTCGCGCAAGCTCCAGCGGCTGCCGCCGCGGACCGCCATCGTCGCCTTTTCGGTTGCCGACGTCTATGCCATCGCCGAGCTGATCCGCCGCCAGCGGGGCGGAACCGCGGTGGTGCTGGGGGCGCTCAGCCCCCACACGCGCAACGCCCAGGTCGCCATGTATCAGGCGGGGGAGGTCGATTATCTGGTGGCGACCGACGCCATCGGCATGGGCCTCAACATGGACCTGAACCATGTGGCGTTCGCAGAGACCCGCAAGTTCGACGGCCACTACCCGCGGCCGCTGACCGCGGCCGAACTGGCGCAGATCGCCGGCCGCGCCGGTCGCCACATGAACGACGGCACGTTCGGCACCACCGCCGACGCCGGCGCTCTCGACCCGGACATGGTCAGCCGCGTCGAAAACCACCGCTTCGACCCTCTGCGGCGGCTCTACTGGCGCAATGACGCGTTGATGTTCGCCTCGCTCGACGCGCTGCTTACCAGCCTGGCGAGGACGCCGACGACGCCCGGCCTGACGCGCATCCGCCGCGCCGACGACGAAGACGCTCTGGCGGCGCTGGCCCGCGATGCGGAAATCGTGGCGCTGGCGCGGCACCCGGCGGCGGTCCGTCTGTTGTGGGACGTGTGCCAGATCCCGGACTTCCGCAAGGTGATGAGCGACGCCCACGCCCAACTGCTGGGCCGGATCTATCGTCACCTGATGGGGCCGGACGGGCGGGGCGACTGCCGCCTGCCCGCGTCCTGGGTCGCGCGCCAGGTGGATCGCATCGATCGCGTCGACGGCGACATCGAGGCGTTGATGCAGCGCATCGCCAACATCCGCACCTGGACCTACGTGTCCTACCGAGCCGACTGGGTCGACGATGCCGCCGGCTGGCAGCAGCGGACCCGCAGCATCGAGGACAAGCTGTCCGACGCCCTGCACCGCCGCCTGATGCAGCGGTTCGTCGACCGGCGGAGCTCGATCCTGCTCGGGCGGATGCGGAGCGCCGACGACTTGGCGAGCGCGGTCAGCGCCGCCGGCGACGTGATGGTCGAGGACGAATTCGTCGGAACCCTGGAAGGCTTCCGCTTCACCCCCGACCCCGGCGTGACCGCGGACAGCCGGATCGACAGCGGACCGGTCATGCGGCTGCTCAATGCGGCCGCCCTCAGGGCGCTGCGCACCGAGATCCCGTATCGCCTGCGCCGGATGGAGGCGGACCCCGATGATGCGTTCGCGGTTACGCCGGAAGGGGCGATACTTTGGCATGACGCGCCGGTGGCGCGACTGGCGGCCGGCGCCGATGTGCTGCAGCCGAAGGTCGAGCCGGAGACCGGCGACATGCTGGAGCCGGCCCAGCGCGAGCGCCTGCGACGGCGTCTGGCCGACTGGCTGGAGCGCTATCTGGAGGCCCATCTGGCGCTGCTGTTCAAGGTTCGGCGCGCCGGCCTGGCGGGGGCGGCGGGCGGCATTGCGTTTCAGGTTACGGAAGCGCTGGGGTCACTGGCGCGCCGACAGGTGGCGACGCAGATCGCGGCGCTCAGCCGCGACGACCGCAAGGCGCTGGCCCGCATCGGCATCAAGATCGGCCGCGAGAGCGTGCACGTTCCGCGGCTGCTGAAGCCGCAGGCGATCGCGCTCCGCGGACTGTTGTGGGCGACGCATCACGGCGTCGACCTTCCGGCTTTGCCGCCGCCGGGGCGCGTCACCGTTGCGATGCAGGACGGGACGCCGCCCGCATTCTACGGCGCCATCGGCTACCTGCCCCTGGGGCGAGCGGCGGTGCGCGTCGACATGGCGGAGCGCGCGGCGGCCCGCGCCAACGCGCTCGCGCGCGGCGGCGACTTCGAGGCGACGCAGGAGTTGTGCGGCCTGCTCGGGTGCGGCGCGGAAGACCTGATCGGCATCCTCGCGGCGCTCGGATACGAGCCACGGGAGGGCAGCGACAGCACCGTCTTCCGCCGCGCCCCGCGCCGGCAGCCGCAGGCAACGGCGAAGCAAGGGAATGCGAAGCGTGAACGCCGGTCGGCGAGGCCGGAGGCACATTCGCCGTTCGCCAAGCTGCGCAGACTGGTGTCGCCGACATGAGCATGGACGCTGCCGGCAGCATGGGCGCTATCGGCGTGCGATCGGAAATGCGCTCGGCCTCATGAGCGAGAGTGTGCTGCGGGTCGACAAATGGCTTTGGCACGCCCGCTTTTTCAAGAGCCGCACCTTGGCCAGCCGCCTGTGCGAGAGCGGGCGGCTGAGAGTGAACGGCGCCGTGGTGCGCAAGTCCCATCAGGTGCTGCGACCAGGGGACGTCCTGACCTTTCCGAAGGGCGCGGACATCCGCGTCGTGCGCGTCGTCGCGCTCGGCAGCCGGCGCGGACCGGCCACGGAAGCGCGCGGCCTATACGATGATCTGCAGCCGCCGCCCCAGACGCCGGGGCCGCCGCCGGCGCCGATGGAGTCGCCGCCGGCGCCCATAGAGCCGCTGCCGACGGGCAAACGTGAATCGGGAGCCGGTCGGCCGACCAAAGCGGAGCGGCGGGCGTTGGACCAGTTACGGAAAGCACCAAACTCAACCTAAAGTGTTACCTTGACTATATGATCGACTTACGGTAGAAAACCGTGCGCGCTTGTATAGGGAGTCGAAGATGTCAGAGGGGAATGCAGATAAATTTGCTGGTCACGCGGCCGCAAGGACCGTGGGCAGAGTGGCGACCGGCAATTGGGAAGCCTTCCCTGCGAGTAGAATACCGGAAGTGCGTGAAGCCGCTGAAGGGTGGGCCGCGGCACTGCGCGGCATTGAAAAGGCTTGGCTCTGTTGGTGCGTAAGCGACAGATGGTGCGTGTTACAGCAAAAGCTCGTCCAGTACGTGGGCTGGACGCCTGTGGTAGGCCACGATACCAATGTTGAAAACCCGACTGTTGTTCCTGGAAGCATTTATATCGACTTCAATAGCCAGTTGAAGCTTCCTCGCCTTTATCCCCATTTCGCGATGGAGTGGATACATCTGTTTGCCGATCGCCTCGCCTTTTGGCATTCGGACTTCGTGGTTTCCAAGCGCGACATGGAAAAGGCGGCAAAATGTTTCGAGGATCTCAAGCAAGGTGAACTCGCGATGCCCTGGGGGTCGACCAGGCTCCTTATGCGGTTGCTTGCTCAAGCCCGGCCCGTCAGCAATACGAATAGGTTATTCGAAATCATCGGATGCAATACGCGGCAGGCGAGCCTCGAGCAGTATCAAGAGGGCCTGGGTTTTTGGCGGCATCCCGAGAAACATCCGAACAACACGACCCTTCCTGATGATTACCCGCATTGGGAACACAGCGTCGGCATATCGCTCTGGGCAAGAAAACATCGTGACAAGCACAAATTACCAAGCGTCGATACAAGAACCGGTCATGCCCACTCCTGGGGCAAGGGACTGAGGGAAAATACGTCGAAACAGGAGTTGCTTGACAAACATGAGGACATAAACGCCTACGCAAAGAAGCTGGGTATCGAGGACCTCCTTCGGTAGGAGCTTACGCCGGCGAGGCATCGGCTGCCGTTCTTGACGGTGGCCCCGACAGTGCGCATATCCGATTAATGTTCTCATCTTATGCGCACAGCCCAGGCGTGCTCGACGTCCTCCGCGAGCGATGTGCCACAAGAAGGTGCTCTGCGTTTTCAGTCACTTAGCGGTCGGCCGCGCATACATCCGAGTACATCTGCATACACAATCTGCCCGCAAACGGACACAAAGCGGGGAATATCAATGGCTTAAGCCTGCCGCAGCCGTTCAGGATCGCCACAATCGTGCGACCGATCGAGCCCCTTCGCGCGGGATCAAGGTGATTGCCTGCGCGGGTCTCAGTAGAGGCCGCCGGTGCCCATGGCGGGGCCTTCGACGGCGACGCCGGCGCCGCTGAGAATTTCCCGCTGCTGGTCGGGTTCGTTGCCCGGCTTGAAGGCTTCGAGAATCACGTGCCGGTCGCCGGACGCCGCAAGACGGCCGCTGTCGCGGTCGATGCGCACCAGGCGGATGCCGGGCGGAACCCGGAACGGTATGGCGGGTTCCTCCGCGAGGGCCGCGGCCATGAAGTCGCGGAAGATCGGCGCCGCCGCAGACGAGCCCGTTTCCTTGCTGCCGAGCGGTTTCGGATCATCGAAGCCGACGAACACGCCGACGACGAGGTCGGGCGAAAACCCGACGAACCACGTGTCCTTGCTGTCATTGGTGGTGCCGGTCTTCCCGGCGAGCGGCTTGCCGACGTCGGCGACGACGGTTCCGGTGCCGCGCTGCACGACACCCTGCAGCATCGACACCACTTGATATGCGCTTGCCGGATCGGTGACCGCCTCCCGCGGATCCGGCAACGCCGGGGCGGGCTGTCCACGCCATTCGGCCGACCGGCATCCGGAGCAGTCGCGCCCGTCGTGGCGATAGATGGTGCGCCCATGGCGGTCCTGGACGCGGTCGATGAGGCTGGGGGTGATCCGCTTGCCGCCGTTGACCAGCATGCCGTAAGCGCTCGAGAGCCGCAGCAGGGTGGTCTCGGCGGCGCCCAAGGCGAAGGACAGGTGCGGAGGCATGTCGTCGACGATGTCGAAGCGTTCGGCGGTCTCCGCCACGCGCTCCATGCCGATCGTCTGGGCGAGACGCACGGTCATCAGGTTGCGCGACTTCTCCAGGCCGATGCGCATCGTCGTCGGGCCGTAGAACCGGTTCGTGTAGTTCGCCGGCCGCCATTTGGGCAGGCCCGGCCCCTGATCGATGATGAACGGCGCGTCGAGGATGATGGTGGTCGGCGTGAAGCCGTCCTCCAGCGCCGCCAGGTAGACGAACGGCTTGAAGGCCGACCCCGGCTGCCGGTAGGCCTGGGTGGCGCGGTTGAATTCGCTGCGCTCATAGCTGTAGCCGCCGGACATGGCGAGGACACGGCCGGTGTGGGGATCGAGGGCGACGAGGGCGCCCTCCACGTCAGGGATCTGTCGGAGCGCATACCGCGTCGTTTCCTCTGCCGCGGCAGCGCCGTCCTCGGCTTTCACTTCGACGGCGACCACGTCCCCGACCGCCAGCACGTCCGCCGGCCGCTCGACCGCCGGACCGAGATGCTGGCCCTCCCGCCACGGCCGCGCCCACGTCAGCGCCTCCAGGGGGATGCGCCCTGCCCGCCCGCCGAGGACGATGTCAGCGCCGGCGGCATCGAGCGCCACCACGACCGCCATTTTCCAGTCGCCGAGCCCCGCCGGCTTCGGCACGGCGTCGAGGCGCGCCGTCACCTCATCGCTCGCTTGCGGCGACTTTGGAGACGGCGGGATGTCGATGCGGGCGATCGGTCCGCGCCAGCCGTGGCGACGGTCGTACGAGGTCAGGCCTTCGCGCAGGACCCGATCGGCGATATCCTGCAAGGCCGGGTCGAGGGTCGTGCGCACTACCAAGCCGCCCTCGTAAAGGGCGGTTTCGCCATAGCGGCTGCCGATTTCCCGCCGCACCTCTTCGGCGAAATAATCGGCGGCGAAGGCCTCGGTTTCATCCCGCCAGCGCATCTGGATCGGCGCGTTGCGCGCTTCCTCCGCCTCGGCGGCGGTGATGACACCATCCTCCAGCATGCGGCCGATCACCCAGTTGCGGCGCTCCAACGCCTCTTCCGGATTGCGGATCGGATCGTAATTGCTCGGCGCCTTGGGCAGGCCCGCAAGGAACGCCGTTTCCGCGATCGACAGTTCGTCGAGGGATCTGTTGAAGTAGTTGAGCGCCGCGGCCGTCACGCCGTACGAGCCGCGCCCGAGGTAGATTTCGTTCAGATAAAGCTCGAGGATCCTGTCCTTGCTGAAGGCCTGCTCCATGCGGAAGGCGAGCACCGCCTCCTTCAGCTTGCGGTTCATGGAAACTTCGCTGCCGACCAGAAAGTTCTTGGCAACCTGCTGCGTGATCGTCGATGCCCCTTGCAGCCGCCGCCCGGTGCCGAGGTTCTTGACGTTCGTGACCGCAGCGCGGGCGATGCCGAAGATGTCGACGCCCGGGTGCTGGTAGAAATTCTTGTCCTCCGCGGACAGGAACGCGTGGATCACCCGCCGCGGGGTGGCGTCGATCGGCACGAACACCCGATTCTGGACCGCGTATTCGTTGAGCAGCCGGCCGTCGGCCGTGTAGAACCGCGTCGTCACCGGCGGATCGTAATCGGCCAATTGGCGATAATCGGGGAGGTCCTGGCCGATGGCGTAGAACGCCACCGCCACGCCGGCAGCACCAATCAGGAGGAGCGCGAACAGGGAGCCGAACACGGCGGCGATGAGTCTGATCATCAGCGAAGACTACCAGTCCGTTCCTGATCCAGTCGAGATCTTGCCGCATCACGCAGCGCGGGACCGGCAGGCCCGCCACGATCGGAAAGGCCGATCATAACACGGACGCGCGCGCCGTCAGTCGACAATCGGCTCTCGCGCTCGGACGCGAAGACGCCCTAGCCCCTATTGAAGTCTGGGGCCCTACTGAAGCCTGGCTTCCTTGGTGCCTTCGAAATAGGCATCGGTCGCATTGACGATGGCGCGTGCGAGCCTGGTGAGATAGTCGCTCCGTTGGAGGAGCCGCTCGTCCTCGCGGTTCGACAGAACCCCGATCTCGACGAGGATCGACGGGATGTCGGGCGCCTTCAGCACCGCGAAGCCTGCGAAACGGTGGGTGTTGCGGAGAAGCGACGTGCTGCGGCCGAGTTCGTAGATGACGCCTGACGCGAGGCGCGCCGATTCGTTCATGGTTTCGCGCCGCGCCAGGTCGATCAGGATGGTGGCGACTTCCGGCTCTTCTCCGGAGAGATCAACGCCGGTGATCAGGTCCGCCTTGTTCTCGCGCTCGGCCAAGGCCGCCGCCTCCGCGTCGGATGCCTGTTCGGACAACGTATAGACGGATGCGCCGCGCACCCAGCTTACCGGGTTGGCGTCGGCATGGATGGAGACGAACAGGTCGGCGCGGGCTTGCCGCGCGATCCTGATGCGCTCGCGGAGCCGAACCGCTTTGTCGCTGTCGCGGGTCATCACGACGCGGTAGCCACCCTTCCGCTGCAGTTCCCGACGGAGGATGCGGGCGGCTTTCAAAGTGACCGCTGATTCGTACACGCCGCTGACGCTGATGGCGCCCGGGTCGTGACCGCCGTGCCCGGGGTCGAGCACCACCACCTTCTGGCGCGTCCACGGTTGCGGCTTCTGCGGCGGCAGACGAAACACGACCGGCGTCGGCTCTATGGTCGGCGCCAGCGGTCTGACGGCGCGGCCGGCATGGGCGCCGGTCACCGCAGCCGTCGCTGCAGCGGCGGGCTCGGCGGCATCGGCAATTGCGGGCTGCTGCGCTGACTGTGGGGCGGGGCGCGGCGCGGGTTGTTGCCCGGGTTCGGCGGCGGTGGCGGCGATGCCTGTGGCGGGCGACTCGGTCTTTGGCGCGCCGGCCGGATCAGCCGTCGGCGGCCGCAGCGCCCGCGATTGCGGTGGTTGCGGCGCAACCGAAGCGGATGACACGGGCGCCCCAGCCACCTGAGGTTCAGCCGGAGCGCCGGTCGGCGCCGCCGGGTTCTCCGCCGGGACGCGAATCAGGTCGATGACGAGGCGCTGGCCCTGGCCGCTGCGCCCGGCGATCAATTGTGCGCGGTCGACGGCCACCGGGACTTTGCAGTCGAGCACGACCCGCGACGTTCCCGGCCGGAACAGCCCATAGCGCAAGGCTTTCAGGGACGGTGACTCAATCGCGAACTGCTCCACGGGCAACTGCCATTCCACCTCGGCCAGATCGAACACGACACGGCACGGGTTCTTGAGCGTGAAATGGCGGAAAGCAACGGGTTCGCTCAGTTCCAGAACCACCCGCGTGCGATCAACGTCTTGACTGACGCGGGCGCCGGTGATTGCCGACGCCTTTGCGAAGGCATGGGCGGCCAACCCGCCCAGCGCACGCGGGACCAGCGCCGACGTGGGCAAAACCAGCGCCGCCAGCAGCAGAACCACGGCGGTCCGTGCACGGCCACGAACGATAGAGCCAAGTGCCTGCTTCATGCCTGTCGCTAAGATCCATCCACAACCGCGATGATTTACAACCATTTTTCGATTTTTTTCAACGCCTAACGCAGGCGCGTTGCAATCTTTCTCAAACTCGGGCGTTGTGAAGCGGTCATCCTGGCTGTATCTTGACAGCGGTGGCTTATGTCGCATGGGGTTTGGCCGCGTTGTTTGGCCGCGTTCCGGGCGCCTCGTCGTTGTCCGATGGCGGTTTCGACTTCCTATTGCTGGTCGACGCCGGCAGGTTTGGCTGGCCGACGCCGGCACGTTTGTTGAATCCCACACGATTCCAACCACCGCGCACAACCCGTTGCAATAGGTTCCTATGGCACTGAGTGCAGCCCGATCGACCCGTCATTCCGGCACCGACGTTGACGCCGGACTGCAAGGGATCGCTGGCGCCTCCTCGCAATCATCAAATCGAGCCCGGGTGTCGTGGCGGCTGACGCCGCCGCGAAGCGCTGCGGGCAGGAGTTCTACGTTTCATGACGACAAAACGCATGTTGATCGATGCGGCCCACCCGGAAGAGACGCGGGTGGCTGTTATCGATTGGGATCGCCTTGTAGACTATGATGTTGAAGTCGCGTCGCGGCGACAACTCAAGGGCAATATCTATCTCGCCAAGGTGACGCGGGTCGAGCCGTCCCTCCAGGCCGCGTTCGTCGAGTACGGCGGCAATCGCCACGGATTCTTGGCGTTCAACGAAATCCACCCTGACTATTACCAGATTCCGGTCGCCGACCGCGAGGCGCTGCTGGCGGAGCAGGCCGCTGCCGACCGGGCCGAAGACGCGGCCACGGAGGCGGCGCACGAAACTGCGCCCGAAGCATCGGAGGCGTCGGAGGCTCCCGAAGTCGAAACCGTCGAGGCCGCCGACGACGAGGACGAAATCGGGGTCCGCAAGCCGCGCACGTCAACCCGGCATTACAAGATCCAGGAGGTCATCAAGCGCCGGCAGATCATGCTGGTGCAGGTGACCAAGGAGGAGCGCGGCAACAAGGGCGCGGCGCTGACCACCTACCTGTCGCTGGCCGGCCGCTACTGCGTGCTGATGCCGAACACCACGCGCGGCGGCGGCATCTCCCGCAAGATCACCAACCTGGTGGACCGCAAGCGACTGAAAAAGATCGTGGCGGAACTGGGGCTGCCGGAGGGCATGGCGGTCATCCTGCGCACCGCCGGCTCGGAGCGCAGCAAGGCGGAGGTCCGCCGCGACTACGACTACCTGTTGCGACTGTGGAGCAACATCCGCGAGCTGACCTTGACCTCGATGGCGCCGGCGCTGGTGTACGAAGAGGGCAGCCTCATAAAGCGTTCGATCCGCGATCTCTACGATCGCCTGACCGACGAGATCCTGATCGAGGGCGAGCCGGCGTATCGCACCGCCAAGGATTTCATGAAGCTGTTCATTCCCAGCCACGCCCGGCGGGTGAAGCTGTACGAGGACCGCAAGCGGCCGTTGTTCCAGTCGTTCAAGGTCGAGGACGAGCTGGAGGAAATGCACCAGCCGGTCGTTCAACTCAAGTCGGGCGGCTCGATCGTCCTCAACCCGACGGAAGCGCTTGTCGCCATCGACGTCAACTCCGGCCGCGCCACGCGAGAGCGCCACATCGAGGAAACCGCGCTCAGAACCAACCTGGAGGCCTGCGACGAGGTCGCTCGCCAGCTTCGGCTGCGGGACCTGGCGGGACTGATCGTCGTCGACTTCATCGACATGGAGAACACCCGCAACCAGGGGCAGGTCGAGCGGCGTTTCAAGGAGGCGATGAAGAACGACCGCGCCCGCATCCAGCTGGGCCGCATCAGCGCCTTCGGCCTTCTGGAGCTGTCGCGCCAGAGGCTGCGGCCGAGCTTGTTCGAGACAAGCTTCCAGATATGCCCCCATTGCGCCGGGGCCGGCATCCGGCGAACCACGGAGTCGCTGGCGCTGGCCGTGCTGCGCCACATCGAGCAGCACGCACTGGCCGGAGTTTCGACGACGATCTGCGCGCGCGTGTCGCTTGCGGTCGCGAGCTACCTTCTCAATCAGAAGCGACGGATGCTGAGCGATCTCGAGGCCCGGTTCGGGGTCACCGTCACCGTCACCGGTGACGACACCCTGATGGCGTCCGACTACGCCATCGATTGCAGCGGCCCGCCGCCGTCTCCGGGCGCCGTGCCGATAGTTGCTGCCGAGGCTCGCGGTGAGGCGGAGGCCCGACGCTTGATCGACGCTGAAGACGAGATCGAGACTGCTGACGAGGCCGAGGCCGAGACCGAAGCCGAGACTGGCACCGCCGCCGATCAGCAGCCGGACGAGCGCGGCGACGATGGCAAGCGCGGACGGCGCCGGCGGCCGCGCCGCCGCAAGCGGACCGACGGCGAGGCAGAGGCGATCGCGGCGGAGGCGCGCACCGGAGAAGACCGGTCCGACGATGAAGAGCAGGCCGCGGCGGCGAGCGATGGTGGTGAACAGGAACCGGAAGCCGAGGACGCGTCGGAGCGGGACGATGGGGCCGACGAGGATGATGCAGAGAAAGCAGCCCGCAAACGACGCCGGCGCGGCAAGCGCGGCGGCCGGCGGCGAGCCCGCAAAGCTACCGCGGACGAAGCCGGCGGCGAAGGGGACGAGGCGGACTCCGGCTTAGAAGGGCCGGAACTGCCCGATCCATCGGAACTCACCGTTGAGGCTGCGCCTGGAGCGGAAGCTCAACAAGAGGGTGAGCCGGAGCATGAGGGTGAGCCGAAGCATGAGGCTGCTGCGGCGATTGCATACGGTGCCGACGATGCCGGCAACGTTGCGGCCTTGGATGCAGAGTCCGATGCGTCCGTCGGCAACGAGACGGACGAGCGGATCGGGGGCCATGATGATTTGGAGACAGCGCCTCTCGATGCGACGGAAACTTCACCTGAAGATGTGACACGCCCGGACGAAGCCGCCACGGCCGGGGATCCGGATGCCGTGCAGGACGACGAAGCACCGGCGTCGGAGGATGTTCCGGCCGATCCTGCGTCGGCCGCTGAACAGCCGGATGACCCCGACGCGGGCGCCGACTGGCCGTCGGAGCCCCCGCACCCGGTCGACGACTCCGGCGAGAACGTCGGCGACGCCAACGAGCCAGAAGGCGCCGAGCCAGAAGGCGCCGAGCCAGACGCCAACGATGCGCGCGAGACCAGCGGCGCCGATGCCGGCGACAACGGCGATCCGGACTCGGAGTCTGAGCGCGAAAAGCTCGAGATGCGGCGAACCGTCGTCATCAATGTCGGGAACGAAGGCGCGCACGGTCACGAGAGCCGGCGCACCGGCTGGTGGCAGCGCTTCATGAGCTGACGCTCCACGGACCGGAGAGGACAGCGAACGCCGCCGGTCGGCGGGCTTATTGGCGCCAGGCGATCAGCCGCCGCGCCGCTTCCGCCATGTCCTCGGCGGTGCCCGCGAACGAGAAGCGGATGAACCGGTTGCCTCGCTCGGGATCGAAGTCGACGCCCGGCGTCACGGCGACGCCGGTCTCCGCCAACATTCTGCGACAGAACGCTTCGCTGTCGTTGGTGCGGTGCGCGACGTTGGCGTAGATGTAGAAGGCGCCCTCGGCTGCCGCCAGTTCGGCAAACCCGGCCTTCGGCAACTCGCTCAGCAGGATGTCGCGGTTGCGCGCGTAGCGGGCGACGTTGGCATCGAGTTCGACTTCACAATCAAACGCCGCCACCGCCGCCAGTTGCGACAAAGTGGGGGGCGAGATGAAGAGGTTCTGGGCGAGACACTCGACGGAGCGCAGCAGCGGCTTCGGGACCACCATCCATCCCAGCCGCCAGCCGGTCATCGCGTAGTACTTGGAGAAGCTGTTGACGACGATCGCGTCGTCTTCGAACGCCAGCGCCGTCGCCGCCGGCCGCTCGTAGGTGATGCCGTGATAGATTTCGTCGGAGACGAAACGGATCCGGCGCTCCCGGCAGCAGTCCGCCAGAGCCGCCAGTTCCACGGCGTGCAGCATGGTGCCGGTAGGGTTGGCGGGGCTGGCGACGATCAGCCCGTCGAGTTCGCCCTCGACGCGCTCCAACACCGCCGGGGTCGGCTGAAAGTTGGTTTCCGGCCCTACCGCCACCTCCACGACTTCCACCCCCAGCGCAGCGAGGATGTTGCGATAGGCCGGATAGCCAGGGCTCGCCAGCGCCACCCTGTCGCCGGCCTCGAACGCCGCGAGAAATGCCAGGATGAACGCTCCGGAGGAGCCCGGCGTTACCGCGACTTGGCGCCAGTCCACACCCGCCCCGTACTTGTCTTGGTAATGGCGGGCGATGCGCCGGCGCAAAGGCTCGACGCCGAGGGCGTCGGTATAGGCCAGGCGGTCGTTGTCGAGCGCTGCTTTCGCGGCGGCGACGACACCTGCGGGGGCTCCGGTTCCGGGTTGCCCCACCTCCAGATGAAGGACGTCATCGCCTTGTGCTGCGCGCTCGTTGGCGGCGCGCAGCACGTCCATGACGATGAACGGCGGGACGGCGCCGCGCTTGGCGGTCTTCAGGGTCATGGTGCCGGCTCGATACTCCGGCGCCTTCAAAACGACCCGGTGGCGAGCCCGTGCCCGCGTCGGTCGGCGACCGCCGCGCAGCGGTCCTCATAGGGCGGAAATCCCCGGAGACAGGCCGCGGCGTTGACGCGCCCCAATTCCGGCGCCGCGACGGCGCGGCCGCCACGCTCGCGCAGCGCCGGATCGGCGCCCGCTTCATGGTACACCAGCGACGGATCGGCCGTACCCAACGCCCGGTTCGCCGCCACTGCATCGGCCAGTGGGACGTCGCCCAGCATCGCGCGCGCCGCGACGCCGACGAGAGCGCTCGGCGCAGCGATCCCCCCTGAAGCGGCGCCGGCAAAGTGGAAGGCGCCGATGTTCTCGTTGACGATAAGCATCGGCCCCAATCCCTCTGCGCCGCGGCCGCCCGGACCCGGCGCCGCCGCGAGGACGATGCCGGTGCCCGGGGCGACGCGGCCGGTGCCGAATGGGCTGTTGAGGGTGACTGCGCAAGCGGCGGCCGAGCCTTCGCGGTCGAACGCGACGAAAGATGCCGCGGAGGCGTTTTCCGGCCGAACCTGGCTGCCCGCTGCCGGGCCGGCCATGATGTCCTTCAGCCGCGAGGGGGCCACCAGCGACTGTGGATCGACCGTGGCGCTGCCGTCGGCGCGCATCCACGTCTCGCGATCGGCCATGACGCGGGAGCCGATGTCCACCAGCATCGCCTGACGGCGTTCGGGCGAGGCGCGTCCGAAGCCCCGGTCTTCGAGGAGCGCCCACATCTGTGCGGCGACCGCGCCTCCGGCCGCCGGCGGCGGCGCAAAGTGCGCCACTTCGTTGCCCCAAGGCACCTGGATGGTCTCAAGCACGGAAGGAGCGTAATCCCGCAACTCCTCAACCGTCAAACTGCCGCCTGCCGCCTTTACCGCGTCCACCAGACGCTGTGCCAGCGGCCCTGTATAAAAGGCGCCGGCGCCCTGTGTGCGGATGTGGGAGATCACCGCGGCCAGCTCCACCTGGATCAGCGGATCGCCCTCCGCGACCAGGCCTTCGCCGCCGGGCGAAGAGAAGATCCGCACGAACGCCGGATCGCTCTGCAACGCCCGCCGCAGCGGCGTCAGGTCGCTCGCCAACGCCCGCGATGCCGGGAAACCGAAGCGCGCCAGGCTTTCCGCCGGCGCCAGCAATTGCTCCCAGCGGAGCCGGCCGAAGCGGGCGTGCAGCACCACGAAGCCGCGGACGCTGGCTGGCACCGCCGACGGGCGATCGCTCGCCGCAGTCACGGCGTTCGACCCTCTCGGCAGAAACACGATCGCCTTGGCGTCGATCTTGTCGCTGTCGAACGCCACGCAGACGCCGCCGCCGCCGAGGCTCGCCGCGGACGGCAGGGTCACGGCGGACGCGAAATACATGGCCACCACGGCGTCGGCCGCCGTGCCTCCCGCGGAGAGCACGTCGCGGCCGACGGCGGCGGCGCGCGGCTCGTCCGCAGCGACCCCGCCGAGGAAACCTTCGACGGCGCCGAGGGTGCCGAGCTCCACGTCATCGGAGCCGCAGCCGGCCACGACGAGGGCAAGCAGCGCGACGGTGATTTGACGCCGCAAGCCGTCAACACTACGTTTGAATGGCCTCAACCAGCGAACTGCCATGTGCATGCGCTTGCGTATCCTTCTGACCGCCGTTCTTGTGGCTGGTCTCGTCGTGCTTCAGCCCCTCGGCGCCGAGGCCAGGGGGGGAATTTCGACCATTCGCGACCCCGAAATCGAAAGCATCATTCGCCTCTTCGCGACGCCGATCTTCCAGGCGGCCGGCCTGCGCCCCTCGACCGTCGAGATTTACCTGGTAAACGACAAGAGCATCAACGCCTTCGTCGCCGGCGGCCAGAAGCTGTTCATCAATACAGGATTGTTGATGCAGAGCGACAGCGCCAATCAGGTGATCGGCGTCATCGCCCATGAAGCGGGCCACATCCAGGGCGCTCACCTGGCGCGCACCCACGATGCGATGCGCAACGCCACCGTCGAGTCCATCCTCGCCATGGTGGTGGGCGTGGCGGCGTCGGTCGCTGCCGGCAAGCCGGAAGCCATCGGCGCCGCCATGGCGACCGGTCAGGAGGCCGGCCTGAGGGGGTTCCTGCGCTACAGCCGGACGCAGGAAAGCGCGGCGGACGCGGCCGCGATGCGCCTCCTCGACGCCACGGATCAGTCTGCGGAGGGTCTGCTCGAGTTTCTGACAAAGCTGGAGGATCAGGAACTTCTGGTCGCCGGCCGGCGCGATCCGTACCTGCTGTCGCATCCGCTGGCGCGGGACCGCATTTCGGCGCTGCAGACGTTCGTTGCGGGCCAGCCGCGCCGCTCCGCATCGTCGGACGACGAGGAAGCGGCCCGGTTGCACCGCCGCATGGTGGCCAAGCTGGTCGGCTTCCTCGAGCCGTTCCCGGTGGTGATGCGCCGCTACCCGCCGGAAGACACCAGTTTCGCCGCCCGCTATGCACGCGCCGTCGCGCTGTACCGCAAACCGGATCTGACGGCGGCGCTCGCCGCCGTGAACGACTTGATCCGCGAAGCGCCGTCCGATCCGTACCTTTATGAGCTGAAGGGTCAGATGTTGTTCGAGAACGGCCGGCCGGCCGAGGCCCTGGCTCCATATCGAACGGCGGCCGAACTGAGTTCGGGGGCAGCGTCGATCCGCATCGAACTCGCCCGCGTGCAGCTGGCGCTGAACGACCCGGCGCTGGTCGATGATGCGCTTCGCAACCTGCAAGCGGCCCGCATCGTAGAACCCCGCAATATTTTGATGTGGAACACCCTCGGCGAAGCTTATCATCGCCGCGGCGAGGAGACCGAGAGCCTGTTGGCCCGCGCCGAAGCGACGCTGCTCGAGGGCCGGTTCGATGAAGCCATCTACCACGCCAACCGCGCTCAACAGGCGCTGCCGAACGGCTCGCCGGGCTGGCTCCAGGCCGCCGACATCGCGCAACAGGCCGAACGCCGCCGCGACCAGCAACGCCGGGACGGCGGGTAGGTTTCACGCACGAACAGGACATCCCGGAACCTGACGCCACAGGACATCCCCGCAACCTCATGCTGAGCCGTTCGAAGCATGAGCGTGTCGAAGCATTGGCAACGGTATAGGCTGAGAGGAACACCCGGTGAGCTTCACGACCGTCGAGATGTGCCGGCCGCGGCTGAACCGCTCGCAGCTTACGGTTCCGGGCTCCAAGCCGCGTTTCCTGGAGAAGGCCGGAGAGACTGCTGCCGACATCATCGTGTTCGACCTGGAGGATTCGGTCGCCCCGGAGGAGAAGGAGCGCGCCCGGGAGGCGGTGATCGCCGCCATCAACGACCTGGACTGGGGTGAGCGGACCTTGTCCGTGCGCATCAACGGCCTCGACACGCCCTACATGTACCGGGACGTGATCGAGGTGGTGGAGCGGGCGGGGGATCGGCTCGATCTTGTCATGGTTCCCAAGGCGGGTACGGCCGCGGATGTTTATGCCGTCGACGTGCTGCTCTCCCAGATCGAGGCCGCCAAAGGACGCAAGCGAAGGCTCGGCATCGAGATCCTGATCGAATCGGCGCTGGGCATGAGCAACATCGACGCCATCGCGCGGGCCAGCCGCCGCGCCGAGTCGCTGCATTTCGGGTCGGGCGACTTCGCCGCGTCGATCGGGGCGCGGACGACGACGATCGGCGGCACCCATCCCGAATACCACGTGCTGACAGATGCGGACGCGGATCAGGGCGGCCGGCGGGAGCGGCACTGGAACGACATGTGGCACGCGGCGCTCAGTCGGCTGGTGGTGGCGGCGCGCGCCGCCGGTCTGCGCCCGATCGATGGGCCCTACAGCGACATCCGCGACGCCGACGGCTTCCATGCCGCAGCCCGTCGCGCCGCCGTACTGGGTTGCGACGGCAAGTGGGCGATCCACCCGAGCCAGATCGACGCGATCAACGACATTTTCAGCCCCTCCGCAGACGAAGTCGCCCGCGCGCGACGTATTCTGGAGGCGATGCGCCAGGCTGCGGCCGAAGGCAGCGGAGCGGTGGCCTTGGACGGGCGGATGATCGACGTGGCCTCGATCAGGCAGGCGGAGGTCGTGGTCCGCAAGGCCGATGCGGTCGCCGCTGCGGCAGCCGGGCGTTGACCGCGCTGCGCCGATGATCGCTCCGCTGGAGTTCGAGAAGGGTGTTGGCGAACTGGAGGCGCGACTCGCCGAACTCCGCCGGCGCCGAACGACCGGGGACAAGGACGCGGAGTCGGAAATCGCGCGTCTCGAAGGCCGCCTGCAACGGCTGCTGCAACAGGTGTATCGCCGACTGGGTCCGTTGCAGAGGCTTCAGGTCGCGCGCCACCCCGATCGTCCAGGCGCCGGCACCTGCATTACGGCGTTGGTCGAGGGCTATCGGCCGTTGTTGACGGAACCTTCGACCATAGACGGCGTCGTCGTGCTCGGCGGCGTCGGCCGATATCGCGGCTACACCGTCGTTGCTCTTGGCGTTGAAATGGCGGGTTCGAAACCAGATGACGACCGCACGGTGCCGCCGGACGATGCGAGCGGCAGGGAGCGGCGGATGCGGCGTCTTCTGGCGTTGGCAGGGTCGTTCGACCTGCCGCTCCTGGTGTTCGTCGCCATGACCGGGGAGGATCACGCAAACGGCGCCCGCACGGGGACATCGGCGCGGTTCGATCACACCGTGGCTGCCGCGGCGGTCATGGAGGTCAGCTTTCGATTGACCGCGCCGATGATCGCGGTGGTGACCGGCGCGATGACCGGCGCGGGCGCCGGCGGCCTTCTCGCCGGCGACCGGGTGCTGATGCTCGAGCACGCGGTGATTACACCGCTGGCGCCGGAAGCCGCGGCTGCGGCGCTGTGGGAGGATGAGGGACAGACGCGCGCCGCTGCGGAGGCCCTGAAGCTTACCGCACCGGACATGGCTGCGTTAGGTGTGGTCGACGAAGTGATCCTCGAACCGCCGGGCGGAGCCCACCGCCATCCGGATGCCACCATTGGCGCGATTGGCGACGCCATCGGCAAAGAGCTTCGCACCCTGATGGACGTGCCGGGTCCGCGGCGTCTGGCTCAGCGGCATGAGCGGCTCCTGGCCATGGGCACGCGCGAGCCCGAATGAGCCGGCGGGCGGGTCACCGCTCTTCTTCCAGAAGCCTCTCCACGAAGTCCGGGACGACCTGGGTCGCGGGGCCGTAGATGGTTTCATGGAACAGTGTGGCGCCGGTCGATGGCTCCATGTTCAGCTCCACGGTTCTGGCGTTGCCCGCGAAGCGCACGTGCTGGACGAACCCCGCCGCCGGGTAGACGTTGCCGGAGGTGCCGATGGAGAGGAACAGCGAACATGCTTCGAGTTCGGCGTAGATGCGCTCCATCTCCAGCGGCATCTCGCCGAACCACACAACGTGGGGGCGCATCGCCCCGGCGGCGTTGCAGCGGGCGCAGACCGTCGTGACGGTCAAGTCGTCGTCCCAGTGGCGAAGGTCGTCGCAGGCGCCGCACCGCGCCTTGTACAGTTCGCCGTGCATGTGCAGGAGCCGGCGGCTGCCGGCGCGCTCATGCAGGTTGTCGATGTTCTGCGTGACGATCAGCACCGGCCCCGGCCACGCATCCTCCAGGCGCGCCAGCGCCTGATGCGCGAGGTTCGGGGCAAGATCGGGGCTGACGAGTTGGCGTCGCCGCGCGTTGTAGAAGTCGTGCACCAGATCCGGGTTGCGCGCGAAGCCCTCCGGCGTCGCCACGTCCTCGAGGCGCACCCGCGTCCAGATCCCGTCCGGATCGCGGAAGGTATCGAGGCCGGACTCCTTCGAAATGCCGGCGCCGGTCAGGATGACGATGCTGTGTTCGGCCCGGTCTTGCCGGCTCCGCGCACTCCAGCTCGCGTGTGACATTGCCCGGCTCCCTCGTTATCTGCTACTTCCCGCCCGAATGGTAGGGAGTCTCCCGCGGTGGTCAACGTCCTGTTCGTTTGTCTCGGTAACATCTGCCGCTCGCCGGCGGCGGAAGGGATCTTTCGAGCCATGGTCGCCGAGGCCGGTCTGACGGACAGAATCTCCGCCGACAGTGCCGGCACGCACGACTATCAGGTCGGCCGCCCTCCCGATCGCCGGGCACAGACGGCGGCGCGCCGGCGCGGCATCGACCTGTCGGCTCTGCGGGCGCGGCAGGTCGACAGCGGCGATTTTCTTACGTCCGATCTGATCCTCGCCATGGACCGCAACAACCTCCGCGACCTCGAGGCGATGTGTCCGCTGTCGCAGCGCCACCGCCTGGGCCTGTTCCTCGACCACGCGCCGAGCGCCGGGCGTCGCGACGTCCCCGACCCTTACTACGGCGGGGATGACGGCTTCGAGGACATGCTCGATCTGGTGACCCTCGGTGCGCGAGGCCTGGTCGCCGAATTGCGCCGCGAGCTTCCGTTGGCAGGACGGGCGTCGTAGATGTCCGCCAACCTGCTTGTCATTTTCGACTGCGACGGCGTCCTCGTCGACAGCGAGCCGATCGCAAGCCGGGTCATGGCCGAGAGCCTGAGCGAAGTCGGCTACGCCATAACCGTGGATGCTTGCAACGAGCGGTTCAAGGGGATGCCGATGCCGGACATCCTCAAGATGGTGGAGGAGAGTTGGGGACGCGCGCTGCCTCCCGACTTCGCGGCGCTCATCCATGAGCGGGATTTCGCGGCGTTTCGGCGGGAACTGATGCCGATACCCGACGTCCGCGAAGCAGTGGAGGCGCTGCCCTATGCCAAATGCGTCGCCTCTTCAGGAGCGCCGGAGAAAATGCAGCTGACACTTACGCTGACCGGCCTCATCGAGCTGTTCGAGCCGCACCTGTTCAGCGCCCACATGGTTGAGAACGGCAAGCCGGCGCCGGATCTGTTCCTGTTCGCCGCCGACACCATGGGCTTTCCGCCGCAACGTTGCGTCGTCGTGGAAGACAGCCGGCCCGGCGTCGAAGCAGCGGTGGCTGCAGGCATGCGGACGCTCGGATTCACCGGCGGCGGCCACGGTCGCTCTGGCAGTGCCGACGCCTTGCGAGACGCCGGCGCGACACGCACTTTTTCAAGCATGACGGAACTGCCCGGGCTTCTCTCTAATTTCCTGAAGGACAATGTGGGGTGATCGCGCCACACTCTGCACGGTGTTGGTTGCGGCGCCGGCACAGGTTCCCGATAATGGGCACCGTGGTTTTTTGGTAAGCGAGAATGCGTGATTGGAGGGATCAAATGCAAAAGACTCTCACTGCTGTCGGTTTCGCTGTGGCCGTTGGCGTTTCTATGGCCAGCGCTCCGTCCTTCGCGGCTGATGCCGCCGCCGGGGAAGACGTGTTTAACAAGAAGTGCAAGACTTGCCATGCTCTCGATAAGGCCAAGGTCGGTCCGCCGCTGGGCGGCGTCGTCGGCAGCAAGGCTGGAACGGCGGATTTCAAGCGCTACGTCGGCCTCGAGAATGTCGACTTCGAATGGACGCCGGAGTTGCTCGATGAATACATCGAGGACCCCAAGACCTTCGTCGAGACCCACACCGAAAACAAGCGGACCGCGATGACCTTCAAGCTCAAGGACGAAGAAGAGCGCGCCAATGTCATCGAGTACCTGAAGACGACGTCGCGATAGAGTTTGCGCTCTCCTGATGCGGTCCAGCGGCGGCACGGACCCGCTGGCGCTGGCCGCAATGTTGCTGTGGATGCTGGTCGCCGTGCCTGCGGACGCCGCCGACGCGGAGCGTGGGGAGGCCTTGTACGAGAAGCATTGCAAGGTCTGCCACTCGCTCATTCCCGAGCATCATAAGGAAGGCCCGTCTCTTTATGGGATTTTTGGCTCGCGAGCCGGGAGCGCCCAGTTCTACGGCGGGTACGGGGCGCTGAAGGGCGCCGATTTCGTGTGGGACGAAGCGACGCTCGACCGGTGGCTTGCCAACCCGAGGACGTTCGGGCGGGAGCGCACCAAAATGACCCTGGCGATCGAAGACCCGGACGATCGGGCGGACATTATCGCCTACCTGAAGTCTCAGGAGTGATCCATGGGTTTGCCCGCCGGCCGCCGCGGCGGCACATGTGGAACGCTCTCAGCCGGTGGTCGGGTTCGGGGCGAGGGTGGCGAGGGCGCCGGTGGGGTCGGTCGCGACGATTGTGTAGCCGGAAGTGTCGGCGTTGACGCGAACGTCATCGACGAGCAGGCGGGAATCGAACGCGTCCCCCGAGAAATCCGGATTGTCGTCGAGAACCGCGAAGCCGAGGTCGAGCGGGCCGTCCGACTGGACCTCGTAGCTGAAAAAGGTCCAGTCGGCGGCGCCCTGGTTCAACGCGGGCGGGCGGTCAACCCCGCGCCCGTCGAACAGCTTGAACGCGGCGCCGTCGACGGTCACCACCGCCAGATCGTTCTTGCCGGCCTGTGCGAAATCCCGGTTGTCGAAAGCCGCCCAGAACGAGACGGTGTCGCCGACGATCAGGTCCGGGATGGTGGTTTTCATGGCAGCGCCGTTGACCGGTTGCGAGCCGTCCAAGTCGGTGAAAACCTGGAAATTGACCCCGTCTTTCATGTCGACATCGAGAAACGATGTCAAACCGGTTGATGGCCGGCCAAACGACCGACCTTCCGCCGTCAGCAGCGCGAAGCCATCGCCGTCCACGGGGTCGAACGTCTTTCGCTCGCCGTCCGTCTCCTGATAGCGGCCGACGCGGTCAACCTGCCCCATGCTGGCGAAACCGCCCAACGAGAATTCGAAGCTGGTGATCGCCCGTTCGCCGACGCCGCCGACCTGCTGCTCGTTCTCGCCCAGAATGGTGACAACTACGTCTCCGGTCGCGACGCCGCCCTGGCCGTCTGACACGGTATAGGTGAAGGCATCGGTCGCCGTCTCCCCGAGGCCGAGCGGCTCGAAGGCGTCCCGCGCTTCATAGATCAAGGACCGGTCTGGCAGCACCGTCACCAACGCCCCCGACGGCAGCACTACGGCGCCTTGACCGTTGATGTCGACGCCGCCGATCTGGGTCAACGTCAGTTCAGCGAAGTCATCGACATCCGTATCGTTGGCCAGCGGATTGAACGGCGGCGAAGCCCCGTCCTCGTGTACGGTGATGGCGTCGGGGTTGGCGACCGGCGGATCATTGACCCCCTGGATCGCGACTTCCACGGTGGCGGGCGCCGTCCTGCCCGTGCCGTCCCTGACCTCGAATGAGAACTGGTCGAAGGTGATGGCGGCGTCGGGCAGGGCCTCGTACTGGCCATCGGGATCGTAAAGAAAAGTGTTGTCCGGCTGCAGCGTCACTTCGGCGCCGGAGAACAGGGTCGCCGTTTGACCCGCTCGAAACGGTGCGCCGTTGAGGGTGATGACGGTGAGGGCGCCGTTCGCGCCGGTGACGGACAGGTCCACCGGAATTGGATCCGTCGGTGCGTCTTCGCTGGTGCTGACATTGGCGAGGCGCCCTTGCAGGTTGCTGACGGGTGCTGCTGCAACCACGGCTTGGAGGAGCGGCGCGACGGCGTGTTCGACCGCGGCGACCGGTGCGCTAGCGGCGGCGTCAAGCGCGGCCGGCGTCGCCAATGGAGGAAGGGTGATCGGGCCCGCAGGAGTAAACACCTTCTCGGCATTGGACACATCAATGGGGCCCGTCTCCGGCGCGGTGGCTGCACCGTCACTGCCGCCCGCAGCGGTGTCGAAAGCGTCGAGCGCTGCGGCGATCGCATCCAGGTCCATCTCCCCGTTTATGGAAGCGACGCCGGCCGGCATGATCTGCAGAGCGTCGCCATAGGTGGCAAGGATGCTGTCCGCTGTTGCGACCTTTACGACCGGCTCCGCGCCGGGCAACAGCGTCACGGACTGGTTGACGACGTCGAGCAACAGCGGCTCGAAGCCGCCACCGAGCGCTGCGATCGCAACCCCGCGCGCTTCGCCGTCAGCGGTCTCCAGCAGCGCTACTTCGTGAAGCCCGGTCGCCGGATCGACGCGGACGCCGATGCGCGCGCCGCCGTCCGCGATGGCCAGCATCGACGTTTCCAATGTGAGCACATCGGGCGCCTGGGACGACTCCTGGCCATAGACGACAATGACGCCCTCCGCCTCGGCGAGGCGGATCCGTCCGGCGCCATCCTCAACGGCTGCGGACGGGCCGACGACGACGATGGAACTGGCGGCGCCCAACGCGACCGCTGTGCCATCCGCCAGCACCACGCTCATGGCGCTGTCGGCGCCGGTCACCAACCGTGCGCCGGTCGCAATGGAAGCGCCTGCGCCGAGGTCGGCGGTGGACCCATCGGCGAGAACCACGGTGGCGGAGCCGCGCAGCGCCGCCACCTGCCCGATGGCTTCCGTCTCGGTTGTAGCGGCGGCTGCGCCTGAAGCGGTTGTCGGCATCGCACACATACCCCTTGGCATACCCCTCTATCACCGCGCCACCATTGGCACCTTAACCGCATTTTAGCGAAACGCCCGCAAAATGTCATGAGAAATGGCTTACCTAAAATAGAATCATTTCCGAATTGCTCGCATGACGAGAACCACGCCACCGCTGCCGCGCGCCCGCCGACCCTCCTCCCGCACGCTTCTGCCACAACCTCGACGTAGCGAATTAGTAAGTTTATGCCTCTTATGATTGTAGCACCAGGACGGTATCGCGGACCTGCGGCCGCCAACCTCGGATTTCAGGCAGAAAGCCGATGACCACCAGCATCGACCTCAGTTCCCTTACGCATCTGGCCCACAGCCGGTCGCCGGAGAGCCGCAAGGCGCTGGCGGCGGTGATGGCGGATCTGTTCGTGGGCGAAGGAGGGACCCTCTCCGACCGCGAACGCTCGTTGATGCTGAACATTCTCGAGCAGGTCATCGGCGATGCGGAACGCGCGGTGCGCCGGACGTTGAGCCGCAAGCTCGCCGACATGCCAGACGCGCCCCCGGATTTGATCCGCTACCTTGCCGCGGACGAAGCCGACGTCGCTTTTCCGGTCCTCACGCGGAGCCGCGTCCTGTTCGACGAAGACCTGATCGAGGTCATCCGCAACCGCACCCTCGAGCATCAGCTTGCGATCGCGATGCGCTATTCCGTCAGCGAAGCGGTGAGCGCCGCGCTGGTCCAGAGCGGCGAGATCAGCGTGATCGAGAGGCTGCTGCAGAACGACAACGCCAATCTCTCGCAGCAGACGTTGCGCTATCTGGTGGATCAGGCGCGACGAATGGACGCCTTTCAGGAGCCCCTGTTATCACGGCGCGAACTGGGTGCCGATCTGGCAAGAAGGCTGTTCCTCTGGGTTTCGGCTGCACTTCGTCATCGCATCGTCGACCGGTTCGCGCTCGACAGCGAGACCGTCGACCTGCTGCTACAGCAGGCCGCCCTGGAGTCGATCGACGCCGACGATGCCTGCTTCGGCGCAAGACCTGCACCTGCACCAGGGAGCGGCCTCGCCGGCGAGGTTGCCGAGGATGGCTTGCTCGACGCCTCGCTCATGGTCCAGGCGCTGGCGCAGGGCGAGGTCAAACTATTCGTCAGCCTGTTCGCTCGAGCCTCGCACCTCAGCACGCGACTGGTGGAACGCATTTTCTTCGATCCCGGCCTGCAGGCGTTTGCCGTCGCATGCAAGGGCATGGGGATCGATCGCAACACGTTCTCCCGGTTGTTCGAGTTCAGTCGCTCGGCTCGTCCGGCAACCCGAAAGACGTTAAAAAAGGAGATCGTCGGCGCCCTCGCGTGCTTCGATCGGTTGTCGTTGGACACCGCCCGCGGGGTCCTGCACGCGTGGCGCCTCAATCCCGATTTCGCGGCCGCTCTGCGCGCCCTGGAGCCGGAAAGGCGGGTTCGTGGATAGCCCCATGAAATTTCCTTCCCGCGATCCCGGAACGATCCGCCTCAACCGGCTCGATGACTGCGTCGACCCGCTGCGCGCCGAGGCCGTAGCCCTGCGCCAGCGGCTCGATGATCTGACGAGGCTGGTGTCGGACTGGGTCTGGGAGACCGACGCCAAGCTGCGCCTGACCAGCGTGTCGGATCGGGCGTTCGAATCCCTCGACATGACCCCGCGCGAGCTTCAAGGCCGACACCTGACCACGGTGTTCCGATTTGCGGATGAGCACGCCGCCAACGTGAGCCTCGCGCATCTGACGCCCTTCCGCTCGGCGCCGTGCGTTGTGACCACGCGGTCGGGGGAGCAGCGGTTCCTCAGCGTCAGCGGCATTCCCGTGTTCGATCCGGACTCGGGGCGCTATCTCGGCTACCGCGGCACCGCCAGCGATCTGACCCGCGACCGCCTAGCGCAACTGGCGCTCGAGCGGCGGGATGCCGTCATGACCGCCGTTGGGGACGTAGCGGCGCAACTTCTATCCGCATGCGACTGGCATGATAAGCTGCCGGCGATCGTGCGGACGCTCGCCCATGCGGCGGCGGCGGACGCTCTCGACGTGTTTCGCGTATTCATCGATACGGACGGCAACGCTGTGACAGAGCGTTGGGTGCAGTGGACACAAGACGTCGGCATTGCGGTCGACGGGCATGACCGGCGTGGCGCCATCCCCTTTAGCACCACCGCGCTCGCCACTTGGGAGGCGCGCCTGCGCGCGGGTCATGCGGTCAATGTCGCGACCGCCCCGAGCCTGTCACAGCCGGCGCGCGCGTTTGTGGGGGAGGAAGCGCGGGGCCCGCTGCTGATCCCGATTCACGCCGGAAACCACTGGTGGGGCTATTTCCGTTTCGAGCGACGGCAGACTCACACCCAGTGGGCCGATCCGGAGGTCGAGGCCTTGAAGACGGCAGCAGGAATTGTCGGCGCCGCCATCCACCGACGCCAGTGCGAACAGGAACTGCGCCGGCACGAGGCTCGGCTGCAGCACCAGGCCCATCACGACCAGCTGACCGATCTGCCCAACCGCTTCCGGTTTTTCGAGACGCTTGATCAGGCGATGGCGAAGGCGCAGTTGACCGGCGCCTCGCTCTCGCTGCTGTCCATCGACCTGGATCACTTCCAGCGCTGCAACGACGGCCTGGGTCCGGAGGCGGGCGACGAAATCCTGCGCCAGGTCGGTCGCCGGTTGTTCGAGTTCCTGGGATCGACCGACACCGCCGCCAGAATTGCCGGCGACGAATTCTCGCTGCTGTTGACGGGTCGGCGGGATCGGCCCGGCATTGCCGACTTGGCGCCCAAAATCCACGCATCGCTCGCCGCGCCCTATCGCGTGGGCGACCAGGACGTCTACGTCCACGCCAGTATCGGCATCGCCGTGTTCCCCGATGACGCGGCGGACGGCATCGGGCTGCTGCAGTGTGCGGACACCGCCCGTCGCCGTGTCAAGCGGATCGGCGGCAACGCCTGGCAGTTCTTTCGCTGCGACATGAACGCACAGCCCACACGTGCGGTGATACTCTCCCAGCACCTTCACCATGCGCTGGAGAAACAGCAATTGGAGCTGTTCTATCAGCCGCTGGTTGCGGCGCAATCGGGATGCATCGTTGCTGCCGAGGCGCTGTTGCGTTGGCGCCATCCGGAGTTCGGGCTGGTGCCGCCGGGGGAGTTCATCGGGCTTGCGGAGGAAGGCGGGCTGATCGAGTCGATCGGCAATTGGGTTCTGCAGGAAGCCTGCCGGCAGGCCGGCGAGTGGCGCAAGCTCGGCTTCGGCGATGTCCGGATCTCCGTCAACGTCTCCAGTCGTCAACTGCAGCGCGGCCAGATGCTCGCGTCCGTCCTCGCGGCGCTGTCCCGCGGAGCTGTCCCGGCCTCCAGCCTGTGCGTGGAGATCACCGAAAGCGCCGTGCTCGAAGACGCCGGCGAATCCATCGCCATTCTCGAAAAGCTGCACGGCCTCGGCGTCGAGATCGCGGTGGACGACTTCGGCACCGGCTACGCCTCGCTCACCTACCTGCAGAAGCTGCCGGTGGACATCATCAAGATCGACCGGTCGTTCATCCGCGAGCTTTCCGACAATGCGGCCGACTCCGCCATCGTCGACGCCATCATCGCCATGGCGAAACGGATGGATCTGACGGTGGTCGCCGAGGGGGTCGAGCAGGAGGATCAGCTTCGCCTGCTGCGCGAGAGCGGCTGCGATTTAATTCAGGGCTTCCTTTTCAGCCAGGCGGTGCCGGCCGACAAGTTCGTGGATCTCCTCCGCAACGGCTTTGCCGCCAGGGTGTCCGCTGCCCGCCCGAAAGAGTTGGCGCTGATGAGCGGCTGAGACGCGAACGACGATGACGCAGGACCGGGTGCCGGGCTTGCGCTGCCGCCCTGCCCGACCGCTCCGCGTCAGTGGCTCATCAGCACCGGCATGGTCATGTGGTTCAGGATGTGGCGGGTGGCGCCGCCGAGCACCAGTTCCCGCCAGCGGGCGTGCCCATAGGCGCCCATGACGAGCAGGTCGATGGCCTGATCGGCGGCGCGCGACAGCAGCATGTCGCCCACATCCACATCGTCGGCATAGAGGTGCTGGGCTTCGACGTTGATGCCGTGGCGCGCCAAATGCAGGCAGATGTCGGCACTCGGGATCATGCCGTGGCCCTCCGTGCCGCCGTGCGGATTGATGGCGATGACGCTGACATGCCTGGAGAGTTCCAGTAGCGGCAGTGCATCGTGCACCGCGCGCGTCGCCAGCCGCGAGGCGTCCCAGGCTACCATCACCCGTTCGCCGACAACCGGATAGTCGCCGACGTTGGGAATGACCAGAACCGGCCGCCCGAGGGAGAGGATCACGCGGTCCGGCATTTGCGACGCAGCGGCCGTTTCGTCCCCTTCCGGATCCCGTTGCCCGACCACGGCAAGGTCGCAGTACCGGGCGTGCAGCGCCAGCGTTTCGGGAACCGGGCCTTCCACCAGACGCCATTCGCCGCTGACGCCGGCGCGCGCCACGCGATCGTTGAAATCGGCCTCGGCCGCCGCCGCCGCCGAACGGGCGTCTTCGGCCAGACGGCGCAGCACGTCCTCTCCGAACTCCGCCTGGATGAAGCCGGGGATGCTCGGATAGGTCAATACGTAGACGCCGACAAGGTTAGCGTTGTGTCGCACCGCCAAACCAATGGCCGCTTCGAGCCGAGCCGCCGCGCGGCGGCTGCTGTCCACCTGAACCAGCAAATCCTTGAGAGCCATGGCCATGGTTCCTTCGTCCGGCGAGCCGGCGGAGCACCGGCGAATACCCGCCCGTCGAGGTATATCCCGTAATGCGCCGATCCTCAATCAACGGCTGCCAGCGCACCGGCGATCGGGGATCCGACCTTGTTCACGGCGGCAGCACTTCTATAATCGTCGGACACAACAAACGAACTTCGGGGAGGTCGTCATGTATTCCAGAGCCACTGCTTGTGCCGCAGTCGCCGCGAGCGTTTTTCTGGGCGCGGCATCGGAGAGCGTTGCCCGAGACCTGACGGTGGTCTCCTGGGGCGGGGCCTATCAGGACGCGCAGCGCAAGGCCTACTTCGAGCCGTTCACCAAGCAGACCGGGATTCCGCTGATCGAGGATTCATGGGACGGCGGCATCGGCACCTTGCGCGCCAAGGTGCAGGGCGGCGACGTGGTCTGGGACGTGGTCCAGGTCGAGGCGGAGGAACTGCAACTCGGCTGCGACGAGGGCCTGCTCGTCCAGCTGGACTGGGATGAACTCGGCGGCAAGGATGCGTTCCTGCCGGCGGCCGTCCACGATTGCGGCGTCGGCGCCATCCTGTGGTCGACGGTGCTGGCATACGACGGCGACAAGTTCCCCGACAACGGACCGGCGTCGTGGGCGGACTTCTGGAATGTGACGCAGTTCCCCGGCAAGCGCGCCTTGCGCAAGGGCCCCAAGTACAACCTCGAATTCGCGCTGATGGCCGACAGTGTGGCGCCGGAGGACGTTTACGACACCCTGGCGACCGAGGACGGCGTCGATCGCGCCTTTGCCAAGCTGGACGAGATCAAGCCACACCTCATCTGGTGGGAGGCGGGCGCCCAGCCGCCGCAGCTTCTCGCTTCCGGCGAAGTGGCGATGACCTCGGTCTACAACGGCCGCCTCGACACCCCCCGCAAGGAAGGCAAGGACTTCCGCATTGTGTGGCCGGGCAGCATCTATGCCATCGACTCGTGGGTGATCCTCAAGGGCAGCCCGAAGCAGGAGCAGGCGACGCAGCTCATCGCCTTCATGAGCCAGCCTGAGAACCAGAAGGAACTGCCGAAGTACATTTCCTACGGCGTCAGCCACAAGGACGCGGTGAAGGGGATCGCGCCGGACGTGCTCGCCAATCTGCCCAGCGACCCCAACAACCTGCAGAACGCCATTGCCATCGACACTGGGTTCTGGACCGACAACATCGACGAACTCAACAAGCGCTTCAACGCGTGGGCGGCCCAGTAGGACGGTAATGACCGACGACCGCATCCGCATCATCGAAGGAGACATCACCGGACTAGAAGTTGACGCCGTCGTCAACGCCGCCAACGAGTCGCTGCTCGGCGGCGGTGGCGTCGACGGCGCGATCCACCGCGCCGCCGGACCGCAATTGCTCGCCGAATGCCGCAGCCTCGGCGGCTGCCGAACCGGCGACGCCAAGATCACCAAGGGTTACCGGCTGCCCGCCAGGCACGTGATCCACACCGTGGGGCCGATCTGGCACGGCGGCGGACGCGGCGAGGACGCGCTGCTCGCCTCCTGCTACCGCCGCTCCCTGGAGATCGCCCGCGACCATGACGTAGCGTCAGTCGCGTTCCCGGCCATCTCCACCGGCGTCTACCGCTTCCCTGCGGACCGCGCCGCCCGCATCGCCGTCCAGACGGTCCGGGACTTCCTCGCGAACAACGCCCTGCCCGCGACCGTCACCTTCTGTTGCTTCAGCGCCGCCTCTGCGGAGGCCCATGAGGCGGCTCTGCTATCCCCCGGCACCGGCTGCGACCCGAACGTCCCATAGGCATCGCACGGAGGACGCCCGAGGAGCATCAGCGACGGGGCGATCCACAACCGGGCGCCGTCGGGTCGTGCCGCCGGTGGCGCTCCTTGGCGCGGGTGCGGTTGCTGACGGCGTAACAGTAGACGCAGCCGTGGGGACAGGTGTCGTAGGCTCCGATGTCTTTGGACGCCCAGCAGCCGCAGCGGGGGCGGTGGGGTTTGCGCACGGCTTCAAGTGGATGGCCGGCGACCGCGGCGAGGCGCTCCGCATCGATGCATCGCGCCTCGGCGACGCCGGCAACGGCGCATTCCGGCTGGCCGCAGAGGGTGAGGGCGATGCCGTGGCGGTGCGCGATGCTCTTCAGGCGCACGAGCAGGTCCTGTTTCTCTTCGACAGGCGGGTCCCACCAATCGAAGCCGTGCACGCGGGCGGCAGCGGCCATGTTGCGGGCGGTCTTGCGGTAGATGTGGGCGAACGATACGACGACTTCGTCCACCGCGCCTTCCAGTTCCCGGCAGAGACCGTCGAAGGTGGCCTCGTGCCAGGGAAACGGGGTGAGGGAGGTGGCGACGATCGGATCATAGCGCCAGACGACCGTTTTCGATCCGTACGTCGCGGCCAGATGGCGGAGGTCGTCGATGGCGCGCCCGGTGGCAATGGTGCCGGCGTCCAGCGTCCGGGGATAGCCGGTGATCGTGTACTGCACCACGAACGCATCGCCGCGTCCCGCGACGGCGGCCAGGGCGGTTCGGAACGGGCGCGCATTGCGGGTCCAGAACACGAAGCCGGACACAGCATCCCGTGCCAGCGACACCGTCTGCACCGGGCCTCCATAAGGGTTGACGACGCGCACGCATCCGGCGCGAAGGCGCTCCAGGAACCAGTCGGCGTAGAACGCCGGAATGTCGGTTTTGTAGCTGGCCGAGATGATCATCGCGGCGCTAGTGTGCCATGTCTCGCTCGGCCGGCGAAACGGCCGCAACAGGCGTGGAGTGAACTGTGCAGCACCAGCGGCCCGACGCCGTCGTCGTGCTCGGCGCCGCGGTGGTGGCGCCGGGGGAGCCGGGTTCGGCGATGCGGCGCCGGGTTGCGCACGCCGTCGGGGTCATGCGAGAGTGCGGCGCGGCGCACTTGGTCGTTTCCGGCGGCATTGTTGCGGCGCCGCCGGCGGAGGCGCACCTGATGCGCGATCTGGCGCTCGGCCGGGGCGTCGCGGCCACGGCCATCGTCATAGAGGATCGGTCGCGCAACACGTTCGAGAACGCTGTCTACACGGGGCGCATCATGAGGGATCGGGGCTGGCGGCGGTTGATGATCGTCACCGACGCCTTTCACATGCGCCGGGCGCTCTATGTGTTCCGCCGCCTCGGCTTGGCGGTCGAGGGCGCGCCGGTGCCGCGGCCGCCGGGCATGTCGGCCCGCGCGTGGTACGGTGCGCATGGGCGCGAACTGGCGCAGTGGCTGTACAGCGCGTGGCTGTTCCGCCTCAACCGCCATCGGCCGATAGTTGCTGCGGTGTGGAACACGAGGGCGCCGGATGCCTGAGCCGATTGCCGCGGCGCACGCGTTGCCCCTCGCCGGACTCCGCGTGCTCGATGCCGCCTCGTTCATCGCAGCGCCGTTCTGCGCCAGCATTCTCGGCGAATTCGGGGCGGAGGTCATCAAGGTCGAGCAGCCGGGGGTCGGCGATCCGTTCCGCCGCTTCGGGACATCGACCGAACGCGACGACTCGTCGCTGGCGTGGCTCAGCGAAGGGCGCAACCGCAAGTCCATCACCCTCAATCTGCGCGTCCCGGAGGGAGCGGCGCTGTTCAAGCGCCTGGTTGCTCAATCGGACGTGGTCTGCGAGAATTTTCGCCCCGGAACGCTGGAGTCGTGGGGGCTCGGCTGGGACGATCTGCGGGCGGTCAACCCCGGCTTGATCCTGGTGCGCGTCACCGGCTATGGACAGACCGGTCCCTACAAGGACCGTCCGGGATTTGCACGCATCGCCCATGCGGTCGGCGGTCTCGCTCACCTCGCCGGGATGCCGGGGGAGGTGCCGGTCACGCCCGGCTCCACTTCCCTCGGCGACTATCTCGCCGGGCTCTACGCCGGGGTCGGAGCACTGGTGGCGCTGCTGCACCGGAAGGAGTCCGGACGCGGTCAAGTCATCGATATCGGCCTCTACGAAGCGGTGTTCAGGGTGCTGGACGAAATTGCTCCCGCTTACGCCCGAACCGGGAAGGTGCGGGAACGGGAGGGATCGGGGACCGTCAATGCTTGCCCGCACGGGCATTTTCCGACCCGCGACGGCAAGTGGGTGGCCATCGCCTGCACCACCGACAAGATGTTTCAGCGCCTCGCTCGCGCCATGGGGCAGGAAGACTTGGCGTCTGAAAAGATCTACGGCCTGCAGGAAAAGCGGCTGGCGGCGCGGGACGACGTCATTCGCCTGGTCAGCGCGTGGACCGGCGGGCTCGACCGGCAGGTAGTGATGGAGCGCTGCCTTGCGGAGGAGGTTCCGGCCGGTCCGCTCAACACCATCGCCGACATCTTCGCAGATCCGCATTTTCAGGCGCGTAACGATCTCGAAACGCTGGTCGATCCTGAGCTTGGCCCGGTGGTGGTGCCGGCGGTGCTTCCCAAGCTGTCGGAGACGCCCGGCCAGATCCGCTCCCTCGGCCCGCGGCTCGGCAGCGCCAACGACGAGATCTATGGCCGCCGCCTCGGACTCTCGGGCGACGAGATGACCACGTTGCGCAGCGCGGGGGTAATCTGAACCGCCGGCGCTGGGCAGCACCGGCGCCGGATCATGCACCGTCGCAGGCAAGAGGGATTGTGGCGATTATGTTGCAATGCAGCATAATCGCGCGGCGCCAGCGGCTGATCGTCCCGCGGCCGCGGCCCGCAGAAATTTTCAGCCCGGAAGCGTTGCAAAAATGTGCTCGATTTTTTAGCACTTTATCGCCGAAACTGGCTTTTCTGGACCGCTGCGGGCCCTGAGCGCACATTTTTTGATTATTTGATTTGCGTTCTCAGCGGCGGGATCTTATTTTCCTTGTGTGCAGTGCAGCACCGGCCGGCTTCGCCGACCACCGCTGTCTGCACTTCTTGGACGTTTCCTCCCAAAACTCGGGCCGTGCACTGCGCGGCCCTTTTTTTTGCCAACTCAGCGGCGATGCTCGGGATTGCCGCCATCGAGGGCGCGTTGCATGAACACGACGTCCAGCCAGCGGCCGAATTTGAAGCCCGCCGCCAGCAAGCGGCCGGCCTCGACAAATCCCAGGCGCTTGTGCAGACGGATCGAGCGATGGTTCGCAGAATCGCCGATCACCGCAACCATCTGCCGATAGCCCATCGCTTCGCAGCGCGCGATGAGTTGGCCGAGAAGCGCCCGCCCGACGCCGCTGCCGACCGCGTCCGGGTGCACGTAGATGGAATCCTCCACCGTGAACCGGTACGCAGACCGGGGTCGAAACTGCGCAGCGTAGGCGAATCCGGCGATGGCGCCGCCGCTGTCCGCGACCAGGTATGGCAGGCCCCGGGCTAGGATGGCGTCGCGCCGCGCTGCCATGTCCACTTCGTCCGGCGCCGCTTCCTCGAAGGTGCCGGTGCCGGTGCCGACGTGATGGGCGTAGATGGCCTGAATTGCCGCGAGGTCCGCGGCGTCGGCCGGACGGACGACTGCCGAAGCCTGACCCCGGACGGTCGTCGCTCCCGCAAGGGCGCTCATGCCGCCCTCAACGCATCGAAATCAAGACGGGCCAGGCGGCCGATCAAACGCCCCACGTCCCTTCCCGTACGCTCGAATCCCGGCGTCCGGGTCACCGTGTCCTCATCCATGTACAAAGCCCGATTGACCTCGATTTGCAGCGCATGCACGCCCTGTCGCGGCTCACCGTAGTGCGCTGTCGTGTAACCGCCGGCGTAGGGGAGGTTGCGCTGCACGGAGTAGCCCAGCCGCTTCACTTCCGCCTCCGCGGCAACGATGATTTCGGGCGCGCACGAAGTCCCGAAGCGGTCCCCGAGCACGAAATCGACCCGCCGCCGCCCCCGGTCGCTGTCCATGGGGCCGCCCACCGACGGCATCGAATGGCAATCGATCAGGAGGCAGACGCCGAACTTGGCTTGCGTCTCGGTCAGCAACGATCGCAGCGCCGCGTGGTAAGGGAAGTACAGGTCCTGGATGCGCTGACGCACATGGTGGAACGCCAGCCGCTCGCGATAAACCTCCTCGCCGTTGGTCACCACCCGGGCGACGGTGCCGAGACCGGCGGCAACCCGCGGCGACGCCGTGTTCACGTAGTCCGGCAGCGGCCCATCGAACATGGTCGCGTCGAGCTCGAACGCTTCGCGGTTCGGGTCGACATACACTCTCGGGAAGTGGGCGCGCAGCAGGGGCGCTCCGCAGGCGACGGCAGCCGCGAAGATCTCGTCGATGAACGCGTCTTCCGATCGCCGCAACGCCAGCGGATCCAACCGCGACTGCGCAATGAACGCCGGCGGATAGGTTCGCCCGGAATGGGGCGATGCGAACACCAGCGGCACCGTCTGCGTCGAAGGCGACAGCACCGACCACGGGACACCGCCCTCCGCTTCGCCACCGGACGCGGCCTCCTCCCCCTTCTGCATCCTGAAATCCGCCACTCCCGCCATGTCGTTCGGTCCCAACTGACGTTACTCCGCAGGCAGGACGAGGACGACCTCGCCCAGATCCTGAACCGCGGGCGCCGAAGCACCTGGCGCCACTTCGACGATGCGGGCGCGGCCGGTGCGGACGTCGGCCAGCACCGGCACGTTGCCGCCATCGGCACTGGCCGGATCCATGGACTGGCCGACGACGACGTAGCGCCCCGGCAACAACGGCGGCAACGTCATCCGAAACGCGCCATCAGCCGGAACGTCGATGGCCGGCAGATCCGAGGCATACTTGATGCGACCATTGGCGTCGAAGAAGTAGGTAAGTTGGTTGTTTTCCGGCAACTTCACCAGTTGCAGATGTGAATTTGCGTCGAGAAACGGAGCCGCCGCCTGCAGATTGGCGATGCGACCGCTGAGGGCGCCGGCGGCGAGCGGCGGATCGTCGGGAGGAGGCGGCTGGCGCAGCGGCGCATCGGGCGGCGGGGCAACGGACGCTTCTCGATCCTCGGATGGAGGCTCCGCGGCGGACGGGGGCGGTGCAGGCGCAACCGCATCCCGGGCAGCGGTCTGATAGAGAGGGCGCACCGGCGGCAGGGCGACCGTCGCCTGCGGCGCCGGTGCGTTGAACCCGATCTCGAACGGCTCGCTGCGGGAATAGGAGAACCGCTGGGGGTCAATCCCGTAACGGACCAGCAGAGAGTAGCTGCCGGCCTCCGCCGGGACCTCCCGCGCCTCGCCGCCGCGCACCCACACCGTCTTGTTGGTGCGGCCTACCAGCCGCACGAGCGCGTCCTCGTTCGACGGATTGAACAAACGCACCGCCGTATCGGCGGCGGACGCCGCGGCGGTCGTCAGCAGCGCGGCCACTGCCATGCCCGCGGCTCCAGCGCCTGCGTTGCGCCACGACAGCCGGCCGCCGCGCTGCTCCATCCTGTTTGCTCCACGCTTCGTTGCGCCGCCTTGTACCACGGGGTTTCGTATCATGCGAACCGCACAGATAGCCCGCCGTCCACGACCAACTCCGTTCCGGTCACATACTTGGCCTCATCGGAAGCCAGGTACAGGGCTGCGTAGGCCGTGTCCCAGGCATCTCCCATGTGCCCCATCGGGCACTGGGCGTCGCGGGTGCGGATCAGGTTGGCGATATCTCCCTCATCGCCATAGACCCGGGTCAGCGCCGCATGCACCAGCGGCGTGTTCATCAGCCCCGGCAGGATAGTGTTGGCGCGGATGCCGCTTTTCGCGTGAGCGATCGCCATCGCCCGGGTCATCGACACGATGGCGCCTTTGGAGGCGCCGTAGAAGCCGTAGTGCACGCCCGCCCAGCCGAGGGCGGCGATCGAGGCGTTGTTGACGATGGCGCCCTTGCCCTGGCGATCCATCACCGGGATGACGTGACGGCAGGTCAGGTAGACGCTCTTGAGGTTGATCGCCATCACCCGGTCCCACGTCGCCTCATCCAGTTCGGCAGGACCGCCGACGACCGCGATGCCGACGTTGTTGACCAGCACGTCGATGCGCCCAAATGCGGACAGGCAGGCGCCGACCATGGCTTCGACGTCGCCCGCCCGCGACACGTCGGCGACGGCGATCTCGCAGCGGCCCCCCTCCCCTGCGACGATTCCTCTCATCTCCGCCGCCGCATCGCCGTTGATATCGACGCCGAACACGGCGGCGCCCTTCCGGGCGAACAACCCGGAGATCGCCTTGCCGTTGCCCCAGCCCGGACCCACCGAGCCACAGCCGGTGACGATAGCCACCTTGTCCTGCAACCGGCCAGTCATGATGAGGTGTCCTCCGTGGCCCGCTGCTGTTGCTCAACGAGGCGCCGACGCAGTTCGGTCTTCAGGATCTTGCCGTAGTTGTTCTTGGGCAAGGCGTCGGTGAACACGTAGCGCCGAGGCCGCTTGAAGCGCGCCAGATCGCGATTGCACACGGCGTCGAGCGCCGCGCTTTCAATGGCCGCGCCGGACTTGGTCACGATGAAAGCGACGATGCTCTCGCCCCACTCCCGGTCCGGCTGTCCGACCACGGACACTTCGGCGACGGCAGGATGGCGCAGCAGCACCTCCTCCACCTCGCGCGGATAGATGTTGGCGCCGCCGGAGATGATCAGATCCTTGGAACGGTCCTTGAGGGTGAGAAACCCGTCTTCGTCGAACACGCCCACGTCCCCGGTGTGCAGCCAGCCACCGCGCAGCGTCTCGGCGCTTGCCTCCGGATCGCGCCAGTAGCCGGTCATCACGGGGTCGCCTCGCACCAGGACCTCTCCTGTTTCTCCCGGCGGAAGCATCCTGTCGTCGGCATCGGCGACCGCCACCTCGACAACCGAATGGGCGACGCCCACCGACGCCAGCCGGGCGTCGTAGCGCGGATGATCGGTTTCTGCATGCCGCGCCTTTGACAGCGCGGTGATGGTCATCGGGCTCTCACCCTGGCCGTAGATTTGCACCAGCCTGTTGCCGAACACCGCCAAAGCCTGCTTGCAGTCCTCCACATACATCGGGCCGCCGCCATAGACGATGGTCTTGAGGTTGTCGGTTGCGCCGCGGCGAGAGACGTGACGAGCTTCGGCGAACGACACCAGCCGGTGCACCATGGTCGGGGCCGCGAACATGCTGACGCCACGATGCGCGGCGATGAGATCGAAGATCTCCCCCGGCTCGAAGCCGCCGCTCGGCGGGATCACCTGTAGAGCAGCCGCCGCCACGTGTGGCAGGATGTAGAGGCCGGAGCCGTGGGACATCGGGGCCGGATGGAGGATGCAGTCGTCGGCGGCAATGGAGTCCACATCAGCGAAGTAGCTTAGCGTCATGGCAAGCAGACTGCGGTGGCTGAGCATCACGCCCTTGGGCCGGCCGGTGGTGCCGCTGGTGTAGAACAGCCAGGCCGTGTCGTCCGGCATCCGCGGAACCACAGCGATGGTGTCGCCGGCCGCGAGGCTGAAATAGTCGGCGTCGTCTACCGAGAACACCGCCGCCAAGTCGTCCAGTTCGGCCTGCAGCGACGCCGCCGTTTGCGCCAGCTCCGGCGTCGCGAAACAGAGGCGGGCGCCGGAATGGGCCAGGATGTAGGCGATCTCCGGCGGCGCCAGCTTGGCGTTGATCGGCACCGCCACGAAGCCGCCGTGCCAGCACGCGAACAGCACCTCGACGTACGCCGGGCAGTTTCTCATCAACAGCGCCACCCGGTCGCCAGGCGACAGCCCGAAACGCCGGCCGAACGCACCTGCCAGGGCGGCGACCCGCCCTGCCAGTTCGCCGTAGGTCGCGTAATGTTGCGATCCGACCGCCAACGCCGAACGATCCGCTGACGACCGCCCCGCACGGGCCAGCAAGTTGGCGACGTTCATGGTGCTGGTCCCCCATACATACCTAAAGACGTAGATCTTGCGGCCATGGGCGGTAACTGATTGCGCTGGACTCCCACTGTGATCACTGCCACACTTCTAACCGCACGACATGTGCGAAAGTACGTGGGAGTTCGGCGGGCTCACTTCGTGCTCTGCCGTCTCCGATGGCCTCGGCCACGACGGCTCCCTCCGTCCCTGGCAAGGTACGCCTCCTGGATTCGCATCCGGCTGCGGCGGCGCTCTCAAAGCGCCGCCGCAGTTCTTCGCGAGTTGGAAGCAACAAGCGCACATTCAGCCGTCGCGGGCGTCGGCAACGAGTTTCTCCATCTGCTCGAAGTCGATGGCGCCGGGAACAAGCTGGTCGCCGATGATAAAGGCCGGCGTGCCGTTGACCCCGAGGCGTTGCCCCAGCTCGAAATTGGCGCGCAGCACATCCTCGATGCCGGGGTCGGTCATTGCCTTTCGGATGGTTTCGCGATCGACCCCCTCTGCTGCGATCAGGTCGAGGACACGCTGCTCGTCGAGTGTGCCTTTCGCGTTCAGCAGCGCTGCGTGCACATCCATGTATCTGTCCGGATCCGTTTGCCACACCGCCAGCGATGCTTTCGCCGCGGTGAGGGAGTCCGGACCGAGGATCGGGTACTCCTTCAGAACCAGGCGGATGTTGCCGTCGCTTTTGATCAGCTTCTGAACCGACGGCAACACCCGCTTACAGTAGCCGCAGCGGTAGTCAAAGAACTCCACCACCGTAACGTCGCCGTCCAGATTGCCCACAACCGGCGAGTTCGGATCGCGCTCCAGCTCCTCCCCGGCCGTCGCCACGGCGGCTTCCGCTGCCTCGCGCTGCGCCTGGTTCTGCTTGGCTTGGTAAGCAGTCAGGGAGTCGATCACGACTTCGGGGTGGCTCAGGATGTACGCGCGGATCGTTTCCTCGACCGCCGCCTTCTGTTCCGCAGTCAAGGCGCCCGACGCCGGGTCCGCTGCGGCTGCAGGTGAAGGCGACATTGATAGCGCGAGCGCGGCCAGGATCGGCGCGATGCCGCTGAGCCCCGCTCTCATCACTTTCCACATGGTGTTCTGCCTTTCCAGTGTCTCGCCGTGCAAGCCGGCCCGCCGGGCTCGGGTTCCATCGCGCCACGTACCAGACTGGCTATTGCCGGTCTACCGCCCGCGTTCGGCTGAGCGGGTGTGCGTGGTTGACCAGGGTTCGGAGGTTCTCGTCAAGCACGTGAGTGTAGATCTGCGTGGTGCCGATATCGGCATGGCCCAGCATCTGTTGCAGACTGCGGAGGTCGGCGCCGTGGGCGAGCAGGTGACTGGCGAAAGAGTGGCGGAGAACATGGGGCGACACCCGCTCCGGCGCGATGCCGGCCGCCGCCGCCAGCTCTTTCAGCAACTGGGCGAAGCGGGCGCGGGTGATGTGCCCCTGGCGGGCGCGGGACGGGAACAGCCACCGATCGGCGCCGGTCCGGCTCCGGGCCAGGAACACGTGGCGGACCGTATGGTAGGCGGCGAGGGCGCGCACCGCGGGGTCGGTGAGCGGAACCATGCGCTCCTTGCCGCCCTTGCCACGGACGATCACCGCGGAACCGTCGCGGGCGACGGCGGCGACCGGCAGGCCCACCAGCTCGGAGACCCGAAGGCCGGTCGCATACAGAACCTCCATTAGCGCGGAGAGACGGAGTGCCTCCGGTTCCGTCGCCATCGCTGCCGTCGCCAAGAGCCGCGTCACCTCCTCTTCGCTCAGGTACTTGGGCAGGGACGAGCCTTGCCGGGGGCTGTCGATCAGCGCCGATGGATCATCGCCTCTGATGCCCTCGTCGGCGAGGAAATGAAAGAACTGGCGGAGCGCCGATAGACGCCGCGCCAGCGTTCGCGTCGACATGCCGACCGCAGTCAGGGCCGCCAGGTAGGAGCGCAGCGCTTCCGCATCGGCGTCCTCGGGTGTGCGGCCCTGCTCACGGCAGTGAGCGGCGAAATCAACCAGGTCGCGCCGGTATGACTCAACGGTGTTCCATGCGGCGCCGCGCTCCGCTGTCAGCATTTCCAGGAAAACTTCGAGATGGCGACAGGGCGCCGCGCCCGCCCGCACCTGCGCCTCTGAAGCGCTAGCGGGCGAATCGCTCATTGGGGATGACCTGCTCGACCGGCGTCCGCTGCGGCGGATCGCTCCACACCTCCAGGTAGACGACACCTCCAACCACGGCTACGACGATGATGATGACGAGAAGCCACAACAGTGTTTTCATAGACATCCTCGGGAGTTTGATGTCCGCTTCGACAACGGAACCACGAAAGCTTCGGTCAGGGGCGAAGCTCTGTCTCGCAAGCACGCCAACAAGAGGCTGAACACGCGGGTTTACGTTCGGCCCAGGCTATGGCAAGTATCGAACAGTGTACCGGGGCGAAAAACGGCATGCAACGTCGCCTCCCCGGCTCCGGCGTTCTCGAGCCTGTCCAGGATGAAAAATCAACTGCTGGCGTCCTCTTCGAAGCCGATCGTCCTGATCGGGCTGATGGGCGCAGGCAAGACGCGCATCGGCCGGCTGCTGGCCGGGCACTTGGCCTTGCCATTCAGCGATGCGGATGAAGAGATTGCCAAGGCTGCCGGCATGTCAGTGGAGGACATCTTCACCACCTACGGCGAAACGGCATTTCGCGAGTGCGAGCAAAAGGTCATCGCGCGCCTGCTCGGTGCGGGCCGCCGGGTCATAGCCACCGGAGGCGGAGCCGTCATGAACCCGGCGACGCGGGAGCGTCTCCAGAGCCAGGCTCTGTCCGTCTGGCTGCGTGCCGACCTCGACATCCTGGTGGAGCGGACCAGCCGACGGGGCGGCCGTCCGCTGTTGAAAGGAAGGGACATCCGCGCCACACTCGCCGACCTGATGGCCGCCCGGTATCCGATCTACGGCGAGGCTGACGTCGTCGTCGACACCAGCAGCGATCCGCCGGAAAGGACCGTGCAACACGTCCTGTCCGCTCTCACGTCGTTTCTCGATGCACGCGCCGGGCCGGAGGACAGCGCATTATGAATGTCGCCTGTACGGATCGCGACGCGGCGCCCGCGACACTTCGCGTTGCGCTCAAAGAGCGCTCCTACGACATCGTCGTCGGCGACGGGCTGCTGCATGGGATCGGTGAACGGGTGGCCGCCGTGGCGGCCGGCGCCAAGGCGGTGACCATCACCGATGCCAACGTCGCCCCGCACTACCTGGACATCGTCGACCGTTCGCTGCGCAGGGCAGGTCTCGCAACGTCAGCCGTCGTTTTGCCGGCGGGCGAAGCAACCAAGGATTTCCGCCACCTGGAGCACCTGACCGAGAAGGTCCTGGCGTGCGGCATCGACCGCGCCACATCGATTGTGGCGCTCGGCGGCGGGGTGATCGGCGACATCGCCGGGTTCGCAGCCGGCATCCTGCTGCGCGGCCTGAGCTACGTTCAGGTTCCAACAACCCTGCTCGCCCAGGTCGACAGCGCCGTCGGCGGCAAGACCGGGATCAACTCCCCGTTCGGCAAGAACCTCGTCGGCCTGTTCCACCAGCCGCGACTAGTGGTGGCCGATATCGCGACGCTCGACACCCTCGATGCGCGCCAACTCCGGGCCGGCTACGCCGAAGTGGTGAAGTACGGACTGATCAGCGACCGGGACTTTTTCGCGTGGCTGGAGGCCGACGGCGCCAGCGTCGTCGCCGGCAACCGCGCCGCCCGCGCCCGAGCGATCCTCACCAGTTGCGCCGCCAAAGCCGCCATCGTCGCCGCGGACGAACGCGAAGCCGGACGCCGCGCCCTTCTCAACCTGGGGCACACCTTCGGCCATGCCCTGGAAGCGGAGACCGGCTTCGGAGACGCGCTGCTCCATGGCGAAGCCGTCGCCATCGGCGTGGTCATGGCTTTCGCGTTGTCGGCGCGGCTCGGGCTCTGTTCGCCGCAAGCCGCGGAAAGGGTGCGCCGCCACCTGGCCGGCATCGGATTGCCGACCCGGCCGACTGACGTGGCCGGGCAAAGCTGGCCGATGGAGGCGCTGCTCGGCCACATGGCGCACGACAAGAAGGTCACCGACGGACGCATCAGGTTCGTGCTGGCCCGCGACATCGGCGATGCCTTCGTCGCCGATGGGGTTGACGCGGATCATCTGCGCGCCGTGATCGAAGAAAGCACGGTGCGACGCCCCGACGCCTCCCCTGCGCCCCACGTGATTCCTGGACCGAGACAATGATTGCCACGCTAGCCGCCATATTCGTGCTCCTGGTGCTGTCCGCGTTCTTCTCCGGGTCGGAGACGGCGCTGACGGCCGCATCCCGCCCGCTGATGCATCAGATGGAGCAGAACGGGGACCGCAAAGCCGGCATCGTCAACCGCTTGCGGGACGAGTCGGATCGGCTGATCGGCACCGTTCTGCTCGGCAACAATCTGGTCAACATCCTGGCCTCTGCACTTGCGACCAGCCTCTTGATCACCGTGTTCGGCGACGCCGGCGTCTTCTACGCGACCATTGGCATGACCTTGCTGGTGCTGGTGTTCGCGGAAATCCTCCCGAAGACCTACGCGTTTCGCAACGCCAACCGGGTGGCGCCGCTGATCGCGCCCGGCGTCAACGGCCTGGTCATCGTGTTGTCGCCGGTGACCCGCACCATCCAGCTCCTGGTCAGCGGCATTCTCCGCCTGTTCGGCGCGGAGGCCCGCATGCAGGAGCCGATCGGCCCCAGCGCCGAAGAGCTGCGCGGCGCCATCGAACTGCACACCGGCGAAGGCCACGGCGGCGTGCGTGACGAGCGCGCCATGTTGCGCAGCATCCTCGACCTTGCGGAGGTCGAGGTTGCGGAAATCATGATCCACCGCAAGAACGTGGTTATGATCGATGCCGGCGAACCTCCTGAGACCATCGTCAGCCAGGTGCTGGCGAGCCCGTTCACCCGCATTCCCCTGTGGAAGGACGAGCCCGAGAACATCGTCGGCATCATTCACGCCAAGGCACTGTTGCGCGCCGTTCAGTCGGCCGGCGGCCATATCACCGGCGTGGATGTCGCCTCTCTGGCGGCGCCGCCGTGGTTCGTGCCCAACTCCACGTCGCTCCTCGATCAGTTGCAGGCGTTCCGGCGCCGGAGGGAGCATTTCGCGCTGGTGGTCGACGAATACGGCTCGTTCATGGGGATCGTCACGCTCGAAGACATCCTCGAGGAGATCGTCGGCGACATCGTCGACGAACACGACATTCCCGCCGCCGGGGTGTTGCGCCAGTCCGACGGCAGCTACATCGTGCAGGGCAGCGTCACCATCCGCGACCTCAACCGCAGCTTCGAATGGGGGCTTCCGGACGAGGACGCGTCCACCATCGCCGGCCTCATTCTGCACGAGGCGCGGCGCATCCCGGACGTGGGTCAGGCGTTCATGTTCCATGGCATGCGGTTCGTCATCCTGCGGCGCCATCGCCACCAGATCACCTCCATCCGCATCATCCCGCCGGCCGACGCCAGTGCGGAAGACCCGCCCGCCGCGTAAGCCGCCCGCGCTGCTCCTATCGCTGCCAGCAAATCGGCACTACACTCGCTGCCATGCCTCTCAGTAAGCCCGAGCCCCGCGATCACATCCACACGCGCGAGATCCGTTGCCGTGGCTTTCGCCGCCGTGACGGCCTGTGGGATATCGAGGGCAGCCTGGAGGACACGAAGACCTACTCGTTCGACAACCACGACCGCGGCGGCATCGCCAGCGGCGAGCCGATCCACGGAATGCGTATCCGCCTCACGGTCGATGACGCGCTGACGGTGCGGGCGGCCGAAGCGGAGACGGCCGCCGGCCCGTTCCACATCTGCGGCGACATCACTCCCAAGTTCGCGAAGCTCGCGGGGCTGCGCATCGGCCCCGGCTGGCGCCGCGCCGTTCTCGACGTGATGGGCGGCGTGAACGGCTGCACCCACCTCACTGACCTGCTCATCGGCCCCATGACCGCCACCGCCATGCAAACCATCGCCGCTGCCCGCGCCGCCCGGAGCCAGTCCAGCGCCCAGAACCGCAGGCCCGCCCTCATCGATAGCTGCCACGCCTTCGCGAGCGACGGCCCCATCGTCGCCCGCGAGTGGCCCCAGCACGCAACCGGAGAGAAACAAGACCAGGGCTGAACGCTGGCGGCTACTTCTCGGCGTCAGTGCGCCGCAGCACGTAGCCGGCGGGGCAGGTTGCGGAACCGTCCGCCTGCCACTCCAGGGGAACCGTCTCCGCCCTTTTCCAGAAGGGCGTGTCGATCTTTTCGCAGGCGCAAGGCTTCAATTGACAGGCGGCGCCAAGGTTCGGCTCGGCGCTGCCTGGGCCGCCGGCGCACCCGCCGAGCAGGGCCAGAGCCGCCGCGGCAAGCATGAAAAATCGCAAATTCATGGGTTCCGTGTCCTTCCGGGCCACACGTGTTTCTCCGTCAGCTATCAACCTGCACTGGCGACCGCCGTGTGCGGGCGCGGGTGCGGCAGCGACACGATCGCTCGCAGACCGCCCGGGCCGCAGTTGTCCGCCGGGCGGTTGACGAGCGTCACGTCGCCGCCGTGGGCGCCGATCACCGAGCGCACCACCGTCAGCCCGAGCCCGACGCCGCCGGTTTCCCGGCTCCGCGACCCCTCCAGGCGGATGAACGGCTCGAAAATCCGTCCCAGTTCCGCCTCGGGCACCCCCGGCCCTTCGTCGTCGACCGTGATGATGATCATCCCGCCGCGCTCTGACGCCGTCACCCGCGCCGACCGGCCGTAGTTTACGGCATTTTCAACCAGGTTGGTGATGGCGCGCTTCAGCGCCAGGACCCGCCCGACAAAAGGCATACGCTGCGGACCGTCATACTGCACATCGGCGCCTCCGTCCCGCGCATCGGTGCACACGCTCTCCAGCAAGGCTGCAAGGTCGAAGGGCTTTTGCGGCTCCTGCGTGACCTCGTCGCGAATGAACGACAAGGCGGCGGTGATCATCGCCTCCATCTCTCCGATGTCGGCGATCATCTTGTCGCGATCCTCGGGTGCGTCGATGAGTTCGGCGCGGAGCCGCATGCGGGTGAGGGGGGTGCGCAGATCGTGGGAGATGGCCGCCAGCATGTGGGTGCGGTCGCGCACGAAGCGCTGCAATCGCGCCTGCATCTCGTTGAACGCCAGCGCCGCCGTCCGCACCTCCCGCGGGCCAGTTGCGACGATCATCGGCGGTGCATCCACATCGACGCCCAGGCGCTCCGCGGCTGCGGCGAACGTCGACAGCGGCTCGCTGGCGCGTCGCACCGCCCACACCGAAGCCGCCACCGCCGCCGCCGTCGTCAGCAGCGCGATCAGGGCGAACGTGCTCGTCCACAGCGGTTCGAGACGCGGCAGCACCGCAGCGAAGTTGAGCCACGAGCCGTCGGTCAAAGCGACGGAGCCGGCCAGAACCTCGATCGCCAGGTCCGGCGGCGGCAACCCGTCCCCTCTGGCGTGCGGTCCGCGCCACGGCGCCGCGTCGCTGCGGCGTTCCTGCAGCCAGCGTCGGGCCTCTCCGAACTGGAGGACCCGAAGCTTAACCGCACGCTCGCCATCCGCAGTGAACTGGCTCATCAGCGTGCGGCGGAGGCCGCGGGCTGTCACGTCCGTCGCTCCGGTGTCGACCCACGGCTGCGGCGCCCACGACATGCGAAGGCCGGGGCTGCGCAGCGTGCGGACGAGGGCGCGACGGTCGTCGGGCGCCGCCTCCTCGACAATCTCCAACGCCGTCGACACCCTCTCGGCGACAAGCCGGATGCGATCGCCGGTGACCAGCCCCAGCCGTTCGCTGGAAAACAGGACCAGCGCCGCCAGGTTGGAGGCGACGACCGCGATCGCCACCACGACGATCGTGCGCCCGACCAGGGTGTCGGGCCACATCCGCTCCCACCACCGGGCCGATCCCCGCATCAGCCGGGCGCGACCACGGGGGTGAACATGTAGCCGCCGCCGCGCACCGTCTTGATGAGGCGGGGGTCGCGTGGATCGCTTTCGATCTTGCGGCGGAGCCGACTGACCTGGACGTCGATGCTGCGATCGAACGGCTGGGCGTCGCGGCCGCGCGCCAGGTCCAGGAGTTGTTCGCGGCTCAGCACCCGCCCCGGATGCCGGACGAATGCCGCCAGGAGATCATATTCGCCGCCGCTGAGCGGAACGATGAGGCCATCCGGCGCCGTCAGCTCACGCGCCCCAACGTCCAGGCGCCAACCCGCAAACGCCACAGCCTCGGGATCTTCAGCGCCGTAACCGCGTCCGCGCCGGTCGGACGGCGGCACCCGGCGCAGCACCGCCCGGATGCGGGCGTGCAGTTCCCGCGGGTTGAACGGCTTGGCCAGATAGTCGTCGGCGCCCATTTCCAAACCGACGATGCGGTCGATCTCGTCGCCGCGCGCGGTGAGCATGATCACCGGAAGATCGGATCGGGCTCGCAACGACCGGCACAGGCTGAGGCCGTCTTCCCCCGGCAGCATGACATCGAGCACCACCAGATCGATAGCGCCGTCCTCGATCGCCTGCCGCATCTCGCGGCCGTCGGCGGCGGCGCTGACACGGTATCCCTCCTTCACCAGGTAGCGCGCCAGGAGCGTGCGGATCTCCCGGTCGTCGTCGACCACAAGGATGTGCGGGCTCGCGTCCATGGCGTGCGAGTATACCTGCGCCTGATGTCGGCCGGTCCCGGAATTCGGTAACGCTTCGTAACGCCCACGGGCACTGCAACAAACGGTTACAAAAAGGCGGGTGCCCGGACATCGACCTGCAACACGCCGGGTCCATATAGGAAGCATTGCAGATGAACGGACACCGGTTCGGTGTCCTGAACGAAGGAGAGACACATGACGCGCACATCGTTCCTGACAGCCACCGCCATCGCCGCCGCCGCGGCCCTGGCAGCCGGCGCCTTCAGCGTCTCCGACGCCGCCGCGCGCGGCCCGGGCGGGCAGAAGGGCATGGGTTACATGATGCAGCAGTTCGACGAGAATGGCGACGGCGCGATCAGCCGCGAGGAATTCGACGCCATGCACAACGAGCGTTTCGCAGGCGCCGATGCCAACGGCGACGGCAAGATCACCTTCGAGGAGTTCGAGACCGCCGCTGCGGCTCGGCGCGCCCAGCGGATGCAGCAAATGTACAAATCGCTCGACGCCGACGGGGACGGGGTGGTGACCACCGAAGAAGCGGACGCCCGCCACGCGCAGCGCTTTGAGCAGATGGACGCCAACGGCGACGGCGTCATCACCGCCGACGAGATGGGCCGGGGGAAGATGGGTCCCGGCGGCGGCATGGGGCCCGGCGGCGGCCAGGGCCCCGCGATGGGAGGACAGGGTCCCGGGATGGGCGGCCAGGGCGCTGGCCCGAAGCAGGGCCAATAGCTAAGAATATCTGCCTGAGCGGATGACGCACTATCGCGTCATCCGCCGTCGTACGGGAGCGACAGACGGGGGATGCCGCTCTGTCGCTTGCGCAGTATCCAGGTCTCAAGCAGTTTCCCCTGACCTGCCCCCACCCTATGCGGATCCGCCGAAGCGGAGGCCCTGGGCGAGGGGGAGGTCGGTGGAGTAGTTGATGGTGTTGGTGGCGCGACGCATGTAGGCCTTCCACGCGTCCGAACCGGATTCACGGCCGCCGCCGGTGTCTTTTTCGCCGCCGAAGGCGCCGCCGATCTCGGCGCCGGAGGGGCCGATGTTGACGTTGACGATGCCGCAGTCGCTGCCCTCGACGGAGAGGAACCGTTCGGCCTCGCGCATGTCGTTGGTAAAGATGCTGGAGGCGAGGCCTTGCGATACGCCGTTGTGCAGGGCGATCGCTTGGTCCAACTCGCGGTAGCGCAACACGTAGAGGATCGGCGCGAACGTCTCCCGCCGCACCACGTCCGTCTGTGCCGGCATGGTGATGATTGCCGGGCGGACATAGTGCGCATCGGGGAACCGCTGCTCTAGGACGCCTTCGCCGCCGAATACCGAGCCGCCGTCCGCCGTCGCCTCGACCATCGCCGCCTGCATGTGCTCGTGGGCCGCGCCGTCGATCATTGGGCCGACGAGCGTTTCGGCGTCGAGCGGGTTTCCGATGGGGAGCGACGCGTACGCGGCCCGTAACCTCGCCACCAGCGTGTCGTGGATGTCGTCGTGGACGATGAGGCGGCGCAGGCTGGTGCAGCGTTGGCCGGCGGTGCCGACGGCGGAGAACACGATGGCGCGTTCGGCCAAGTCCAGATCGGCCGAAGGCGTGACGATCATCCCGTTGTTGCCGCCAAGTTCCAGCAAGGTGCGGCCGAAGCGTGCCGCCACCACCGGCGCCAGCTCTTGGCCCATGCGGGTGCTGCCAGTGGCGCTGATCAGCCGGAGGCGCTGCGCCCGCGCCAGCCGCTCTCCCGTCTCGCGGCCGCCAATCAGAATGCGCAACAAGCCACCCGGCGCGTCCGCACCGAAGCGGCGGCGCACTCGTTCGAACAGCGCCTGGCAGGCCAGCGCCGTCAATGGCGTCTTCTCCGACGGCTTCCAGACCACGGGGTCGCCGCAGACCGTGGCCAGGGCGAAATTCCAGGACCATACCGCGACCGGGAAATTGAAGGCGGTGATGACGCCGATTGGCCCCAGCGGATGCCACTGCTCCATCATGCGATGACCGGGCCGCTCCGAGGCGATGGTGAGTCCGTAGAGCTGGCGCGACAGGCCGACGCCGAAATCGCAGATGTCGATCATCTCCTGCACCTCGCCCTCTCCCTCGGCGAGGATCTTGCCGGTTTCGATGGTGACGAGGCGGCCGAGCGCCGACTTGTGGGCGCGGAGTTCATCTGCGAACGAACGGACCAACTCTCCGCGACGGGGGGCGGGGACCGAGCGCCACGCCAGAAACGCCGCCTCGGCGTCGTCGATGGCGGCCCGCGCCGCGTCTTGGCCGGTGTGGATGACGCGGGCGATCTCGGAGCCGTCGATGGGCGTGTGCACCGGCAAGTCGCCCTCGCTCAAGGCGACCGGATCAAGCCCGACGGCTCGCAACTCCTCGTCGATGTTCATGACCCGGTCGTTCCAGTGTAACGATGAACCGATGCCCTTGCTTATCCGGCATTGCTGGCGCGGGGCGGGCGACGGCCGGCCGCGACGGGTGATGGTGATCTCCTCGCTGCTGGGAGCGCTCCAGGAGGCGGGAGAAGTGGGTCTTGGCTTCGAACGCTCCGATGGTGATCATCCGAACGGTGCCCACCAGTTTACCAAGCTGGTTCTAGTGGTAGAGCGGTGCCGTGTCCAGCCGCCGCTACAGCAGTTCCGCGTCCAGAAACGTGACAACCGCCTCCAGGAATCGCTCCGGCTGATCGACATGGACGCGGTGGCCGGCCTCGGGGATGACGGCGAACTCGGCCGCCGGGAAGAACGTCCGGATCGGCTCCCTGTGGCGCTCGGCGCTAACGTAGTCGGAGGCATCGCCGCTAACGAACAATGAAGGACCGGTGAAGGCCAGGTCAGGCATGGCGACGGGGAAGGCGAGCAGGTCGTCCATGGACGCGGCCAGCGCGTTCAGATTGATGCGCCAAGCGTAGCCGCCGTCGTCGGAGATCACGTTCTGCATCAGGAAGGTGCGGAGCGCCGGATCCGCGACGCCGCGAGCGAGTTGCCCCTCGACGTCGGCGCGGCTTTCGCATTGTCGGAAATCGACCCGCTGCATCGCCTGCACGATCGGCAGGTGCGTGTGTGAGTAGCGGGTCGGCGCGATATCGACGACCACCACGGCGTCCAACATGTGCCCATAAAGCAGCGCGAACAACATGGCGGTCTTGCCGCCGAGGCTATGACCGAGGATGCTCGTCCGCTCGATGCCGCGAGTTTCGAGGAAGGTGCGCAGATCGTCGACCATCTCCGAGTAGGTCATCGGCTCCGCCCACGGCGAGTCGCCGTGATTGCGGAGATCGACGGCATAGACGTGGAAGCGGTCCTCCAGCCGGCCCGCGACGCTGTGCCAGTTGCGGCCCGAGCCGAAAAGTCCGTGGAGGATCACTAGCGGCGGGCCGGCGCCGTAGTCCTTGAATGCGAGCTCGATGGCCATGAAGCACTAGTTGGCGCGCTTGGTGCGGCCTTCGAGATCGCTGATCAGGTCGGCGTTGACCTCCCCGTCGACGGCGCCGCCGTAGCTTTGCCGGAAAGCGCGGATGGCGCCCCGTGTCCGCGGCCCCATGAGCCCGTCGATCGGACCCGGGTCGAATCCGAGGCCCGCCAGCATCCGTTGGGCCGCCTCGACCTGAGCCCGGGCTGGAGCCGGCGGCGCACTGTCGGTCACAGCGGACGTGCGCGACGCCACCTCTGCCGGCTGCGCCGCCGCCTGCCGTCCCTGATCCGCGTCGGCCTGCTCCGCTCCCACCGGCCCCGCCGCTCTCGGGTCATCCACTGGCATCGGCATGGGCCCCATGACTTCGGCGCGTTCGCCGGGCAAGACAATGGGTGTCGGGCCGGCATTTTCGGCGGCAGGATCGAGTCTCGCCTCCGCGGCCGTGGTGATCGCTGCCGCAGGCGGACCGGCGACAGCCGCAACCTCGCGCTCGTCCTGGCCGCTGCCGCCGTGCGTCAGGTAGGTAAGCGTGATACCGCCGACGAGCAGCACGAGCCCCCCGACCGCTGCCCGCCGCGCCAAGCTTGTTTGGCTCGTAGCGAGCAGTGCCTGCAAACGCTCCTCCAGCGCCTTGAACGATATGGTCGGCATCCGGACGGTCGGCAGCGACAGCCCGGCGGCCAGCCGGCGCGCATTGCCGGCTGCCGGCATCTGCGCCCTCACCGCCCGATAGCGCACCCGAACCGGCTCCGTCGCCTCCGCCGCCCAAGAGAAGGACAGCGGTTTTGCGCGCCAGCGGGTAAACGCCCTCCATTTATCGGCCAACCAGAAGGTCGGCCGCGTCGCCTCGCGCGCCGCCCTCCTCCACTCCCTTTCCATCCAGCGCCGCAGACGAGCGCCGACTTCCAGAAACCGCTCTTCTGGCCGCCGTTCCATTCGAACACGGACCGGCGGCTCGGCCCGCAGCATGGTCGGCGGTGGCCCGGACAGGGTTTCACTCCGTCGGCGCATGGATGTCGCGGCCGCCGCGACAGGCGAGCGGTTGCGTGTTCCGACGGTCATCGATGGCGGCTTGCGCATCTGCCGCGGCGGTGACGATGCTGCGGTGTGGATCGATTCGGCGCTCCTGCTCGACGCCACCGTCTTGTAGGGACCGAATTGCAATTCCTTGAGCCGATCTTTGACGCTCAACGGCAGGAACAGGTCCCACGCCGCGTCTTTCACCCCCGAGGCCGGCAGCGGCAGGGAGCCCGCTGCAAGGGGCTTGCTCAGGATATGCCGACACAGGCGGGTGATGCGGCCGGGATAGCCGCGGGAGTAGAACGCGATGCGCTCGATCGCGGCGGCCGTGAACGGGTCGGGCCCGCCGTAGCCGGCCGCATCGAGGCGATGGCGGATCATCGCCTCGAGATGTTTCGTCGACAAGGGCTCCAGCGCGATGACGCGATCCGCCACCTGCGATAGCTCCGTCAGCTTAGAGGCGCTGTCATGAAGGACGGGCTTCGGCGTCGCGGAAAGCACGATCGTCAAGGGAGCCACCGATGCGCGGAACTGTTCCGCCCACGACCACAGGTTGTCGCGCACGTCTTCGGTCAGCCGGTCGGCGTCGTCCAACAGCAGCACGTTGACGGTCTGCTCGGGACGCTGGCACGACGAGACGATGTCATGCAGCGACGTCTCTTCGCTGCATTGGAACACCTGTTCGAAGCGCAACAGGCGAACGCCGCGCCGCTCCGCCAGCGCCTCCGCAAGAGCGACCATCAGCGATGTCTTGCCGATTTCCGGCCCGCCCGACACCAGAACCGACGGCACGCCGTCGCCGACGCTGGTGATCAGGATGGACAGTGCACCGCGGCGCACGGGGTCCAGGTAAAGGTGGTCGGAGCCTTCGGGGACGTGGAACGGCGCCTCGCCGATACTGCTTCTCGACACTTCCGCCTCTCCGCACTCAGCATCAACCGTCATGGCGTCAACAGCATCCCGACCTGTTTTGCGAACGTGATCGCGTCGCGCTTCGATGTCCCGAGGCTGCATCCTCTTGCCATCGGAATCCCTTTGTCAATCGATCTTTGCTTGCGAAATCTCATGCGCCGTATGATGCGGACCGGGCACCTTCCACTGGACGACGGCGCGACGCCCTTGGAGCATTTGCGGCACGGACACCTCCTTCAGGCGAGTAATCGTGCTCAAATACAGGCCGAAGGAGGATCAAACATCGGCAATAAAAAAGGCGGCTGGCTACAACTGTAGCTGCTTCCGCTTGCATCGCAATTACGCAGCGATTCTTCTGGGTATCGTTCTGCCCGGATCGGCCGACGAGACCCGCTTACGTGGCGACTACCCGAGTTCTGACTGCCAATGCGCGGGCCCGGCACGGCGCATGCGACCATTCGGCAAGCGCCCGCCGGCGATGATTCGGCTTCGTGGTGCTGCGGATTCGCCGGCGCACAGCACCAGCTCGGTTCAGCACACTCATTTATGTCACCACGACCATGGCGTGCCGCTTCTTTCCGGCGGAGAGTTTCAATTGCCCCAACGTGTCCCTGTCTCGGAGGGTCACGAGTCGCGTTTCATCTTCAAGCGGGGCGTTGTTGAGGCGGGCGCCACCGCCACGGATCAACTTGCGCGCGGCGGCGTTGGAGGCTGCCAGACCGGCGCGCCGGAACAGCTCGAATGCCGCAACGCCGGCCTCCAGCTCCGTCGCCGCGACCGCGATGCTGGGCAACGCCGCGCCTGCGGCGCCCTCGCCGAATGTCCGCTGCGCGGTTTCAGCAGCGTCCTCCGCCGCCTCCCGTCCATGACAGAGGGCCGTTGCTTCGGTCGCCAACAGTGCCTTGGCGCTGTTGATTTCAGACCCATTCAGGGCTTCCAGCCGCCGGATCTCGTCCATCGGCAGTTCAGTGAACAGCCGGAGGAAGCGCCCGACATCGGCGTCGTCGGCGTTGCGCCAGAACTGCCAGTACTGGTACGGAGACAACATGTCGTCCGACAGCCACACGGCACCATCCGCGGTCTTGCCCATCTTGGCGCCCGAGGCGGTGGTGAGCAGAGGGGTTGTGAGGCCGAACAGCCCATGATCGCCAATCCTTCGACCGAGCTCGACGCCGGAGACGATGTTGCCCCATTGATCCGAGCCGCCCATCTGCAGCCGGCAGTCGTAGCGGCGCGCGAGCTCGACGAAATCGTAGGACTGGAGCACCATGTAGTTGAATTCGAGGAAGGTCAGCGGCTGTTCGCGCTCCAGGCGCAGACGCACGGAATCGAACGTCAGCATGCGGTTGATGGAAAAATGACGGCCGACGTGGCGCAGAAAGGGAATGTACGCAAGGTTGTCGAGCCAGTCGGCGTTGTTGACCATCACCGCGTCGGTCGGACCGTCGCCGAACGCGAGAAACCGCGAGAAGATGCGGCGGATGCCGGCCATGTTGGCGGCGATGTCCGCGTCGCTCAGCAACATGCGCGCCGTGTCCTTGCCGGACGGATCGCCGATCTTCGTGGTCCCGCCGCCCATCAGCACGATTGGCCGGTGCCCCGCCTTCTGCAGCCGCCGCAACAGCATGATGGAGACCAGACTGCCGGCATGCAGGCTCGGCGCCGTGCAATCGAAGCCGATGTAGGCGGTCACCGGGCCCGTGGTGGCAAGGGCGTCCAGCCCGTCAAGGTCGGTGCACTGGTGCAGGTAGCCGCGCTCACGGACGATGTTGAGAAATTCGGATTGACAGGTGCTCATCGCATGGGGCTAGCACACATGCCACGTATAGACAACGCCACCGGATGGGAACGATGAGCGGGGCTCCCCTGCAAGACCGCGGAATCGCCGCCCTTCACGAAGTCCGCGCGCTTACCGCACTCGGCTTGATGAGCGGCACGTCGTTGGACGGGGTCGATGCCGCGCTTCTTGTGACCGATGGCGAGCATATCCTGGAGCGCGGTGCATGGGCGAGTTTTCCCTATGCGGTGGCATTCCGCGAGCGCCTCCGTGGGTTGCTGGGCCGCGAGCAGCGCCCGGGGGACGAGGCGGTGGTTCGCGACTTGACGCTCCTTCACGCCGAGGCCGTCGCGCGGTTGCTGGACCAGGCCGGCTTGGCAGCCTCCGACGTCGATGTGATCGGCTTTCACGGCCAGACTGTTATGCACCGCCCGGAGATCAGGCTGACCCGTCAGATCGGCGACGGCCGGCGACTCGCCGTGGAAACCGGTGTTCCCGTCGTCGAGGACTTCCGTTCCGCCGACGTCGCTACCGGGGGTCATGGGGCGCCCCTGGCGCCCCTCTACCATCTCGCTCTTGCGGAGAGACTGGAGAGGCCGCTTGCAGTCCTGAACATCGGCGGTGTCGCCAACGTCACCTGGATGGGCGCAGACGAAGGGTCCGGCGCCCCACCGGTACTGGCGTTCGACACCGGCACCGGCAACGCGCTGATCGATGACTGGGTGCGCCAAACCACCGGGCGCGCCTGGGACGAAGGCGGCCGCATCGCCGCCGTCGGGCGGATCGACGACCACAGGCTGCGCCCATGGCTGGACGACCCCTACTTCCGGGCAGCGCCGCCAAAGTCTCTCGACCGCGACCATTTCGCAGGCGTTCTTGCGACATTGCACGGCATGGACGCGGCCGACGGCGCCGCCACCCTCGCCGCGTTCACCGTCCGCGCCGTTCAGGCGGCGCTGGCCCACATGCCGGAACCGCCGCGGCGGTGGCTGGTCTGTGGCGGCGGTCGCCACAACGGTGTGCTGATGGCCATGCTTGCCGACGCTGTCGCCGCTCCGGTCGATCCGGTGGAGGCGGTCGGCTGGAACGGTGACGCGCTAGAAGCACAGGCCTTTGCGTTTCTCGCAGTGCGGTCCTTGCAGAGCCGGCCGCTTAGTCTCCCCACCACCACCGGCGTCCCCCGACCGCTGACCGGCGGCACCCTCCGTCTGCCGTCCATGTCCTGATGCGCCGCCGCACCACGAGGACGCGGAAGGCGGACGTCACACGGTATTTCGTCAACACGGCGCGGAAAGGCATGGGTGCGGGCGCGGCTTGACAACTAGCCTAAATAAGGCTTATATTCCTTGCATTCTCCCTTTCATATTCGGATGACATCCTCCATGCCCGATCTGATCTCGCAACGTAAGGAAAAGTTTTGCCGGCGGTATGTCGGCTCCCTCAATGCCGCCGCCGCTGCCCGCCACGCTGGCTACGCGCCGCAGTCGTGCCGCACCAGCGCCTACCGGCTGTTGCGGGAGCCCGCCGTGCAGGCGCGGATCGCGGAGTTGCAGGCCGAGGACGCCCGCCAGGTCGGCGATCAGTCGGAAACGCTGGTCGGCAAGCTGGAGTCAGTTTTCAGACTGGCGGTCGAGTATCACCACTTCAGCGCCGCGGTCCGCATCGTCGAGATGCAGGCGAAACTGGCCGGCATTGCCCCGAGCGGCCCGAGCGGCGGCAACCCCATCGGGCGACGCGGCAAATCCGCCGACAAGCTGGCGGTGGTTGCCGGTTCGCCTCCGGCCGAAGCGGCCAACAGCAACGACACCATCATCCCCGACGACGACCGGGAGGTCGCACTGAATCGCCACTCGAACCGCTCGGCCTGAGGGCCGCCGTCGCCACAGCGGCACCTCTCCACCCGCGGGTGGTGGCCGCGCAACCCGTCTGCTAATCTTCGCCGCAAATCTTGAACCGAGGGACGCGGAGGAGTTGAAATGCCGTCGATCGCGCAGTCGACCGCCTGGAAAGCCTTGGCCGAGCAACGCCAAGCCATCCACGCCGAGCACATGCGGGACCTGTTCGCCGCCCAAGGCAACAGGTTCGATGCAATGACGATTCGCGTCGGCGACATGCTCTTGGACTACTCCAAGAACCGCGTCACCGAGGAGACGATGCGCCTCCTTGTTGATTTGGCCCGCGAAGCCGACGTCGAGGGCTGGCGCGAGCGCATGTTTGCCGGCGAGAAGATCAACAACACGGAGGGCCGCGCCGTCCTCCACGTGGCTCTCCGCGCCGGCTCGGACGCCGACATCCGCGTCGACGGCGCCAACGTGATGCCGGAGGTCACGCGAGTCCTCGATCAGATGCGCGCCTTTTCCGATGCAGTGCGGTCCGGAGCGTGGGTCGGGCACACCGGCAAGCGCATCACCGACGTTGTCAACATCGGCATCGGCGGCTCCGACCTGGGACCGGTCATGGTTTCCGAGGCCCTCAAGCCCTACCAGCAGCCGGGCCTCGCCTGCCACTTTGTTTCCAACGTCGACGGCACCCACATCGCCGAAACCTTGAAGACGCTCGACCCCGAGACGGCGCTGTTCATCGTGGCGTCGAAGACCTTCACCACCCAGGAGACCCTGACCAACGCCGGCAGCGCCCGCGCCTGGCTGGTGGAGGCCCTCGGCGAGGCGGCTGTGGCGAAGCACTTCGTCGCGCTCAGCACCAACGCCGAGAAAGTGAGCGCCTTCGGCATCGACGTCGCCAACATGTTTGAGTTCTGGGACTGGGTCGGCGGCCGCTATTCGTTCTGGTCGGCGATCGGATTGCCGGTCGCCATCGCCATCGGCATGGACCGCTTCCTCGAAATCCACGAAGGCGGCCGCGCCATGGACGCCCACTTCCGCACCGCGCCGCTGGAGGCCAACATGCCGGTGGTGATGGCCCTCCTCGGCATCTGGAACACCGATTTCCTCGGCGCCGAGACCTACGCGGTGCTCCCCTATGACCAGTACATGCACCGCTTCCCGGCTTACCTGCAGCAGCTGGACATGGAGTCCAACGGCAAGTACTTGACCCGCGACGGCCATCGCGTCGACTACCGCACCGGCCCGATCCTGTTCGGCGAGCCGGGCACCAACGGCCAGCACTCGTTCTATCAGTTGATCCACCAGTCGACCCGCCTGGTTCCGTGCGACTTCATCGCCTCGGCGGAGAGCCACAACCCAATCGACGATCACCACCCGATCCTGCTCTCGAACTTCTTCGCCCAGACCGAAGCGCTGATGAGGGGCAAGACCGAGGCGGAGGCGCGGGCCGATATCGAGGCCGACGGCGCGTCCGGCGCGGCGCTGGAAGCCTTGGTTCCGCACAAGGTGTTCGACGGCAACCGGCCGACCAACTCCATCCTCGTCCGCCGCTTCGATCCCCGCACCCTCGGCATGCTGATCGCCCTGTACGAACACAAGATCTTCACCCAGGGGGTGATCTGGGGCATCGACTCGTTCGACCAGTGGGGGGTCGAACTCGGCAAGCAGCTCGCCAAGGCGATCCTTCCTGAACTCCGCGGCGGCGACACGGTCACCAGCCACGACTCCTCCACAAATGGCCTGATCAACGCCTACAAGGCCATGCGCGGCTGACGCTTGGAGGGCGGGCGGGGTCCATCATGACCGCCATCCGCCGGCTGCCCGAGACCATCGTCAACCGCATCGCCGCTGGCGAGGTGGTCGAGCGGCCGGCGGCGGCGGTCAAGGAGCTGGTCGAGAACAGCATCGACGCCGGCGCGAGTCGTATCGAGGTGGTGGTGCGCGACGGCGGCCGGTCGCTGATCGCGGTCACCGACGACGGCTGCGGCATGGGCCGCGACGAGTTGGCGATGGCGGTCGAACGCCACGCCACCTCCAAGCTCCCGGACGACGACCTCTGGCACATCGCCACCCTCGGCTTCCGCGGCGAGGCGCTGCCGTCGATCGGCGCCGTCTCCCGCCTTGCCCTAACCAGCCGCACCGGGGACGACGCGCATGCTTGGTCCCTCACCATCGATGCCGGCCGCGTCGGCGCGGTGGAGCCGGCCGCCCATCCGCCGGGAACCCGGGTCGAGGTGCGCGACCTGTTCTACGCGACGCCGGCGCGGCTCAGGTTCCTGAAAGCGACCGCCACCGAACTCGGGCACATCACCGACGCTGTGCACCGCCTCGCCATGGCTCATCCGACCGTTGCGTTCCAAGTCTCCGACGGAGCGCGCACGCCGGTCAAGCTGCCGGCGGTCGCCGGCGATGGGGCGCAGGCGCGGCTGGAGCGGCTGGCGGCAGTGATGGGGCGCGCATTCTCCGACAACGCGCTGCCCATCGACGCCGAGCGGGAGGGCATCAGCGTCACCGGCTTTGCCGGGCTGCCGACCCTCAACCGCACCACAACCGCGCAGCAGTTCCTGTTCGTCAACGGCCGGGCGGTGCGCGACCGGCTGTTGTACGGGGCCGTCCGCGGCGCCTATCAAGATGTTCTCGCCGGCGGCCGTCATCCGCTGGTGGCCCTTTTCCTCGACATCGCGCCGGAGTTGGTCGACGTCAACGTCCACCCGACCAAGGCCGAGGTGCGATTCCGAGACGCCGGCCTGGTCCGCGGCCTTATCGTCGCGGCGCTCCGCCATGCCCTCGCCGGCGCCGGCCATCGCGCCGCCACCTCGGTCGCCGACGCGGCCATTGCGGCGGTGCGGACGGACGGCGTGGCGTCGGGGAGAACGATGACATATCGGTTCCCGGCTCCGCGGCCGAGGCTGTCCCGCGGTCTGGCCGAGCAGGCGGCGCCGTTCCACGCGCCTCTGTTCGGCGGCAGCGCGACGCCGCCCGCGTCGCCGGAACCGGCGTCGCCCGACGGCCACGACCCTGCGGCCGCCTATCCCCTGGGCGCCGCCCGGGCGCAGGTGCACGGCACCTACGTCATTGCCCAGACAGCCGACGGCATCGTTATTGTCGACCAGCATGCGGCGCACGAGCGTCTGGTGCAGGAACGCATCAAGGCGGCGCTGGCGGCGGGCGGGGTTCCGCGCCAGGGACTCCTGATCCCGGAGGTGGTGGAACTGGAAGACGCCGCGGCCGACCGCATCGCCGGACGCGCCGACGAGCTTGCCGAGCTCGGTCTCCTGATCGAGCGCTTCGGGCCGGGAGCGGTGCTGGTGCGGGAAGTGCCGGCGCTGCTCGTGGAGGTCGACGCCGCCGGCCTGGTCCGCGACCTCGCCGACGATATGGTTGAAGTCGGCGAGGCCCTGTCCCTGAAGGACCGGCTCGGCGACGTCTCGGCGCGAATGGCCTGCCACTCCAGTGTCCGAGCCGGCCGCCGGCTGAACATTGCGGAAATGAACGCCCTGCTCCGCGACATGGAAGCGACGCCGCTCGCCGGCCAGTGCAGCCACGGCCGGCCGACGTATGTGGAGCTCAGGCTGGCGGACATCGAACGGCTGTTCGGCCGTCGTTGACGCAAAAACACCTCAATAAAATAGTACACCAGCGCTATGCACCCTGGGGTTTTTTATGGTAGGGTGCACACTCGTATTGGTTGATGAACAGGCGCGGGCTGCAGGATGGTCATCGGCGAAGTTCGACAGGATACGGAACGCAGCGGTGGGATATTGCGATGGGCGCTCAACCGGTTGATCGCCGTGGCGATCGTCGGGCTGCTGGCGGCGGTGGCCCTGGGTCCGCTGGCCGGAACGTCCTCCCACGATAGCGAAGCGCGCGACATCACCGTCCAGCGCGCCGGGGCGGACGCCGGCTCCGGCGCGCGAGGTCATCGCAGCCTGACGGTGAGGGCTGACGGTCACGGGCAATTCTGGCTGGACGGCCGCGTCGACGGCGCCCCCGTCCGCTTCATGGTCGACACCGGCGCTTCAAGCGTGGCGCTCGACCGCGAGACGGCGCGCCGCGCCGGGCTCCGCCTCGTCGCCAGCGACTTCACCGCCCGCAGCCAGACCGCCAACGGCATCGCCCGCACCGCGCCGGTGACCCTGCGCCGGTTGACCGTAGGCGCGATCACGCTCCATAACGTCGATGCGCATGTGGTCGATGCGCCGATGAACGGCATCACGCTGCTCGGCATGTCGGCGCTGCGCCGTCTTGAAGGCTACGAGGTGCGCGGCGACCGCCTTCTTCTGCGCTGGTAGCGGATCGTCGGCGTTTGCGCGCGGCCGGCCGTCACGCGTGCCTGACGAAGATCAGGCGCGCCGCGCCGTAGACGCGCTCGTCGACCACAATATGGTGCAGCGGTGGCTGGAACGGCTCGCGGGCGCCGACCTCGACGATCGCCACGGCATCGTCCGCGAGCCAACCGCGGGTCGACAAGCCCTGTAGCGCCGGCAGCGCCAGCCCGGACTCGTACGGCGGATCAAGGAAGGCGACGACGGAAGGCGCAACCGCGCTCCGCGGCGGCGGCAGCCGGGTCGCATCGAGTCTAAGATCGGTGATGGCCCGCGCCTCGCCCATCGACGCGGCGTTGCGGCGGATGGCGAGGAGAGCATCCGCATTGCTATCGATGAAGGTCGCGTGCGCAGCCCCTCGCGACAGCGCCTCCAGCCCGAAGGCGCCGGTGCCGGCGAACACGTCGACCACCGCCGCGCCGTCCAGCGCCGGCCACTCGGGTCCGTGTTCGAGGATGTTGAACAGCGCCTGGCGGACCCGGTCGGCGGTTGGCCGTACGCCTCCGCTGCCGGCGGCCCGGATGGCCCGCCCGCGGTGGCGACCGCCGATGATCCTCACCCTCGGCCCTTGACGGTGCGAGCCGCGCCGGCCGCGCGGGCGCGCGGCACCATGTCGCGCCCGGCCGCGCCGAGTTGTTCCCGCAGCACCTTGCCCTTGATTTCGTCCACCTGGCCGGGGCCTAGATTGCCGAGCTGGAACGGGCCATAGCCGATGCGGATCAGGCGATTGACGGTGAGGCCAATGTGCTCGAACACCCGCCGCAGCTCCCGGTTCTTGCCCTCCTTGATTGCGACGGCAAGCCAGGTGTTCAAGCCGGAGGTCCGTTCTCCCTGCGGCTCCGCCTGCGCAAGGATCGGGCCGTAGCGCACGCCGTCCACGGTGACGCCCCGCTCCAGCGCCGCCAGCGCCTTGGCGTCGACCATCCCGTAGGCCCGCACCCGATAGCGCCGCGTCCAGCCGGTCGCCGGCAACTCCAGGCGGCGCGCAAGCGCGCCCGAATTGGTCAGCAGCAAAAGTCCCTCGGAGGTCAGATCGAGGCGACCGACCGACACCACCCGGCCAAGCTCCGCCGGCAAGCGCTGGAACACCGTCGGACGCTGCTCGGGGTCGCGGTGGGTGGTCACCAGCCCGGCAGGTTTATGGTAACGCCACATGCGCACCTCTGGCGCGGTCGGCAGCGGTTTGTCATCAACGGTGATGGCGTCCGCACGGCTCACCGTCACTGCCGGCGAGGTCAGCACCCGGCCGTTGACCGCCACCCGCCCCGCCTCGATCCAGCGCTCGGCGTCGCGGCGCGAACAGAGGCCGGCATGGGCGATCACCTTGGCGATCCGCTCGCCGCCGCTGGCGTCGTTCATCCCGTCACCGCGCTTTCGCGGCGGCTTCGACGAAGGCGGCGAACAGGCGCCCGTCGCCGTCGTTGACATGGTATTCTGGGTGCCATTGAACGCCGATGCAGAAGCGATAGCCCGGCACCTCGATGCCCTCGATGACCCCGTCGGGCGCGATGGCGTTGACCACCACGCCGTCCGGAACGTCGGCCGCCGCTTGATGATGGGCGCTGTTGACGGCAAGCTCCCCGGCGCCGACGATGGCCCGAAGCCGCGTTGAGTCGACGATGCGCACCGTGTGCCCCGGCTCGTCGCGTGGGTTCTCCTGCTCGTGGGCGAGGGCGCCCGGGATCATGTCGGGGATGTGCTGAATGAGGGTGCCACCGAGGACCACATGCAGAAGCTGCTGACCGCCACAGATGCCCAGCACCGGCTTGTCCGCGGCGAGCATGGCTCGAGTGACAGCTACCTCGAAAGCCGTCCGCCGGTCCTTGGTGCGCACCGTCGGATGCCGCGTGGCGGCGCCGAACAGCGCCGGGTCGACGTCGAAGTCGCCGCCGGAGACGATCAGGCCGTCGACCAGGTCCGCGTAGGCCTCGGCGTGTTCGACCTCATGGGGCAACAACAGCGCGAGTCCGCCGGCGCGCGTCACCGCCGCGCCGTAATTCTCACGAAGCGCCAGCCACGGAAACGCGGAGTAGCCTCCGGGCGCGTTGGCGTCCATGGTGATACCGATGACCGGCTGGCGGGTGCGTGACATGGCCGAACTCTAGGACGGTGCGCCCCTCAGGGCAATGCGGACCAGGATCGAGCCGGCTTGAGGGCGAAATGACGCGACGGCTCTCGATGATGCGGCTGGCTTTGGCCGAGGCCCGCCGGGCGGCGCAAATCGGCGAGGTGCCGGTCGGCGCGGTGGTCGTCGACGCCGCGGCCGGCGCCGCGGTCGCCGCTGGACACAATTGCGTGGAGGCTTGGCGCGATCCGACCGCGCACGCCGAGATGCTGGTGATCCGGGCCGCCGCGCGGGTGTTGAAGACCCCGCGCCTCGTCCACTGCGACGTGTACGTCACGCTGGAACCGTGCGCCATGTGCGCCCAGGCGATGGCCCATGCCCGTGTCCGCCGGCTGGTGTTCGGCGCCTACGACCCAAAGGGAGGCGGCGTCGACCACGGTGCTCGTGTGTTCGACCAACCCACCTGCCACCACCGCCCCGAGGTCATCGGCGGCGTCGATGAAGCCGCCTGCGGCGCGATGCTGCAAAGCTTTTTCAGAGCCCGACGTTGATGCCACGCAACGGAAGATTGCCAAGAACGGAACGCGTGCAACCAAAACGAAAACCCGCTATAGTGGCGCGATGTTTCCAGGTCTCAGCTTTTTTGTGCAGGACGGCGACGCCGACGCATTTGCGCCGACGGCTGCACATGCTGGCGCACCAACAGGAGGCAGGCCTCTGTGAGCTCCGGCGGAGCGCAGAAGCTGCTGATCGTCGATGACGACGAAGCGCTCCGCCGGCAGCTCCGCTGGGCGCTGGACGGATATGAGGTGCTGCTCGCCGGTGATCGACCCTCCGCCGTGGCTGCGGTGCGGCACCAGCATCCGCCCGTGGCCCTGCTCGATCTGGGTTTGCCGCCGGATCCCGACGGTGCGTCGGAAGGTCTTGCCGCCCTCGACGAGATCCTCGCCGCGGCGCCCTCAACGAAGGTCATTGTGCTCAGCGGTCAGGCGCAGCGCGATCATGCAGTGCGCGCCGTGGCGCAGGGGGCCTACGACTTTTACGAAAAGCCCATCGAACTGCACGCCCTGGATCTGATCCTGCGACGGGCCTGCCACCTTCATGCCCTGGAGAGCGAACATCTGCGTCTGACGGCCGCCGATCCGCCGCCGGCGCTGCCCGGCCTGATCACCGTCAGCGACGCCATGCTAAAAGTTTGCGCCGAGGTGCGCCGCTTCGCGCCGTCGGATGTGTCGATCCTGTTGCTGGGCGAGAGCGGCACCGGCAAGGAAGTGGTTGCGCAGGCGGTGCACGCCTTGAGTCATCGCGCCGGCGGACCGTTCATCGCCATAAACTGCGCCGCAATTCCCGAGCACCTCCTGGAAAGCGAGTTGTTCGGCCATGAGAAAGGGGCTTTCACCGGCGCGACGCGCACGACGCCCGGCAAGGTCGAACTGGCCGACGGCGGCACCCTGTTTCTGGACGAGATCGGCGACCTGCCGTTGCCGCTGCAAGCTAAGCTGTTCCGCTTCCTGCAGGAGCGGGTGATCGAACGGGTCGGCGGCCGCACGCCCATCCGCGTCGACCTCCGGGTGGTGTCCGCCACCAACAAGCATGTTCTGCCGGAGATCGCTCACGGAACCTTTCGCGAGGAGCTCTACTACCGACTGAGCGGGGTCGTCCTGCAAATGCCGGCGCTCCGCGAGCGGCCGGAAGACGCCCTCGCTATCGGCCGGCACTTCCTGAAGACCATGGCCCGCGACGAAGGCCGGCCGGTGCGCAACTTCGCCGCCGATGCAGTCGCGGCGATCATCCGCTACGGCTGGCCGGGTAACGTGCGCGAACTGGAGAACCGCATCCGCCGCGCGGTGGTCGGCGCCACCGGCCCCCTGGTCACTGCCGCGGACATGGACCTGGCCGCCGACCGGTTCTGCCAGACCACCATCAGCCTCAGGGAGGCGCGCGAGAAGGCAGAGCGCATGGCGGTGTCCCGAGCCATGCTCGCCGCGGACAACAACGTCTCCAAGGCCGCCCGCCTGCTCGACATCAGCCGCCCCACCCTCTACCAGCTCCTCCGCGACCACGGCATGCGGTAGCCGGCCCTGGGCCGATCCGGCGGTGCTACAAGCGCCAGAGGGTGACGCCTTCCGGCAGGTGATCGCGGTCGAGGCAAGTTCGGACGTCGGCGACGACGCCGCGGCCGTGCTTCAAAAGCCCGGTCACCAGGGGCCAGCCGCCGTCCCGGTACAGATCGTGGGCGACCGCGAGGACGACTGCGTCGGCCGGCTCCAGCGCCTCCATCGGGACGAGCCCGATGCCATATTCTGCTTCGACCTTGGCTGCGTTGGCCAGCGGGTCGTGCACCTGAACCGTTACCCCGAACGACTCCAACTCTTGCACGATGTCGGTGACCTTGGTGTTGCGGAAGTCGGGGACGTTTTCCTTGAAGGTGATGCCCAGCACCGTGGCCCGGAGGGGGCCGCTGCGGTTGCCGTTTTTCAGCAAACGCTTCAGGGTTTCCCGCGCCACCCACCGGCCCATGCCGTCGTTGATGCGCCGTCCGGCGAGAATGACTTCGGGATGATAACCGGCGCGCTGGGCGCGATGGGTCAGGTAATAGGGATCGACGCCGATGCAATGGCCGCCGACCAGACCCGGCGTGAACTGCAGGAAGTTCCACTTGCTGCCGGCGGCGGCGAGCACGTCGCGCGTGTCGAGACCGAGCCGGTCGAAGATCAGGGCCAGCTCGTTCATCAAGGCGATGTTGAGATCGCGCTGCGTGTTTTCGATCACCTTGGCGGCCTCGGCGGCGCGAATGCTGGGGGCCCGATGCACTCCGGCCGTCACCACGCTCTCATACACCGCGGCGACCACGTCGAGCGCCTCCGGCGTCTGGGCGGAAACCACCTTGACGATGGTCTCGAAGCGGTGCTCCTTGTCGCCGGGATTGATGCGCTCCGGCGAGTACGCAACGGCGAAGTTGGCGCCGCTGGTCAGGCCGGATTCCGCCTCCAGGATCGGAACGCAATCTTCTTCGGTGGCTCCCGGATAGACCGTCGATTCATAGACGACGATGTCCCCCGGCTTCAGCGCCTTGGCGACGGTATGGGTGGCCGACAGCAAGGGTCGGAGGTCCGGGCGGGCGGTCTGGGTGATCGGCGTCGGCACGGCAACGATGAAGAAGTCCGCGGTGCGCAGATCGGCCGGATTGCTCGTAAAGCGGAGCCGCGCCGCCTTCAGATCGGCCGACGCGACTTCGTGGGTGCCGTCGACGCCCTCCCGAAGCTCTCGGATGCGCACCTCGTCCACGTCGAACGCGATGACCGGATGAGCCCCCCGACGTCCGAGCGCAACGGCGACCGGCAGCCCCACGTACCCGAGGCCGATAATCGCGATTCTACGATCGTGACCCATTACCTTGGCTCCCCCTGACCTTCTTCCGCCAATGTCCGCGCTCGGCGCCTCCTCTCGCATCGGCGTCCAGCCGTGTCAAGGGCCCGCCGGGGCGGTGGGTCTGGCGCTGCTTCGCGTCCCACGGCGGGCGAGATAGATGCCGGCCAGGATCAGCGCGGCCCCGATGGCCTGGATCGGACCCAGTGCCTCGCCGAGCAGGATCCACGCCAGCACTGCGGCGATCGCCGGCTGCAGCAGGAGGCTCACCGAGAGAACGCGGCCGGCAGATGGGCAAGGGCATAGGCGATCATGCTCTGCCCGCAGACGTGGGAGATGAGCGCCAGTCCGGCCAGCACCAGCCAGCCCTCGATCGTCACCGCCACCAGGCTTTCGCCGGAAGCGAGCGCGATCGGCAACAGGAACGCGCAGTTGAATAGCCCGGACCATGCCATGATGGTCGGCGTGGAGAAGCGCGCCCTGAGTTGCCCGACGGCGACGATGTAAGCGGCATAGAACACCGCGGTGCCGAGGCCGAGGGCGTCGCCGATCAGGTGGGTGCCGCTGAGGGTGAAGCTTCGGCCCATGAGCACGCAGGCGCCGGCGAGCGCGGTCGCCATGCCGATCAGGAAGGTGCGCGAGAACCGTTCGCCGAACAGGGCGTAACCGCCGAGAGCCACGAACACCGGTGCGAAGTTGGCGAGCAGGGTGGCGTTGGCGACGCTGGTATATTCGATCGACCAGTGCCACAGCGCCAGGTCGCCGGTGAAGAACAGGCCGATTGCCATCAGTCCGAGATAGTCGCGCCGGGTCGCCGGACGAACAGGCTTGGTCGCGTGCGCCTGCAGAGCGTTCCACAACCACAGCACCGGGAGCGCCAGCAACAGCCGGTGGAACGCCGTCGCCGTCGGCCCGAGTTCGCTCAGGCGCACGAAGATCGGAGCGAAGGCGATGGCAGTCGCTCCGGCGAGCAGCACCGGCAGGGCGAAGCGGCTGACGCGGGAGTGCCTGCCGGCGGATGTGACGCTCGTGGGGGCGGTGACACTTCGCAATGGCGGCATGTGCGGCTAATATACGGTTTCATGCCGGAGATGAAGCCGCATCGATTTCGAGGAGCAGTGCGCGGATCCATGCCGAACGATCGTGACGACGCCCTGACCAGCCGCTTGGAGGAAGTTCCGGGCGTGGCCGAATCCGTCGCATCCATCACGACGTTGATCGGCCCCGCGGATCCGCCGCCGTTTCGGGTGGTTAATCCGGGGGGCAGTGCGCCGCTGCTCATCGTCTGCGACCACGCCAGCAACCTGATCCCGCCGGTGCTCAACGGCCTCGGCGTCAGCGACCACGATCTCCGCCGCCACATCGGATACGACATCGGCGCCGCCGACCTGACGGAGAAGCTGGCGCGGCGCCTGGATGCGCCGGCGGTCCTGGCCGGGTACTCGCGTCTGCTGATCGACTGCAACCGCCAGCCCGGCGACCCGCAGTCGATCCTCGATGTCAGCGACGGAACGCTCATCCCCGGCAACGTCGGCCTCGACGAGGCGGAGCGGGTGGCCCGCACCGAAACCTTCCACTGGCCGTACCACCACGGCATCGAGACGGTGCTCGCCCATCTGCGGCGGCGCGGCCCGGAGCCGGTGTTCTTCTCTGTCCACACCTTCACGCCCAGCCTCGGCGGCCGCGACCGGTTCTGGGATATCGGCGTGCTGTGGAACCGCGACCCGCGCATTGCGGTGCCGCTGGTCGATCTGTTGCGCCAACACGGCGACCTGAAGGTCGGTGACAACGAGCCGTATTCAGGCAAGGACATCGCCTATACGGTCAACCTTCACGCCGGCGCGGTGGGATTGCCCAATGCCGCGGTGGAGGTGCGTCAGGACCATTGCGAAACGCCGGATGCCTGCGAACGCTGGGCCAAGATCCTCGGGGATGCGATGGAGCAGATCCTGGCGATGGACCATCTTCATGCTCTGGGTGAATTCTGATGGCGATCATCGACGGAAGTGGAACCGGGGATCCGCCGCTGACCATCGGCGTCGAGGAGGAATACCTGCTCGTCGACATCGACACCCGGGAACTGATCACCGATCCGCCGGCGGCAATGATCGCCGAGTGCGAAGCGCGCATCAAGGACCTGGTCAAGCCGGAATTCCTGACCTCGCAGCTCGAAATCGCCACCCGCGTCTGCGCGAGCCTGCAGGAGGCGCGCGACGAGCTGGCGTGGCTGCGGCGGACGGTGGCCGACATCGTCGGTAGGTATGGCATCGCGCCGATCGCCGCCTCCACCCATCCGTTTTCCGAGTGGCAGCTTCAGAAGCACACGGACAAGCAACGCTACCACATCCTCGCCCGCGACATGCAGGCGGTGGCGCGGCGGCTGCTGATCTGCGGCATGCACGTCCATGTCGGCATCGACGACGATGAACTGCGCATCGACCTGACCAACCAGATCGGCTACTTCCTGCCGCATCTGCTCGCACTGTCGACGTCGTCGCCATTCTGGCGCGGCGAGGACAGCGGCCTCAAGTCGTACCGGCTCAGCATTTTCGACGAATTGCCGCGGACGGGGCTGCCGTCGCGGTTCGATTCCTATGGAGAGTACCTCCGTCACGTCCAGGTGCTGGTCGACGTCGGGCTGTTCGAGGACGCCAGCATGATCTGGTGGGACGTGCGCCCCAGCGTCCGCTTCCCCACCATCGAGATGCGGATCACCGACGTGTGCCCGCTGCTCGACGACGCGATCTGCATCGCTGCCCTGTTCCGCTGCATCGTGCGCATGCTCTACCGCCTCCGGCGCAACAACCAGCGCTGGCGCACCTACGACCGACTGCTGATCAACGAAAACCGCTGGCGCGCCAAGCGCTATGGCATCGACGAAGGCTTGATCGATTTCGGCAAGGGCGAGTTGATCCCGTTCCCGGACCTGATCCAGGAACTGATCGAGCTCACGGCGCCCGACGCAGCGGTGCTCGGTTGCACCGAGCAAGTGCTGCATTGCAGAGAGATCCTTCGCCGCGGTACAAGCGCACACCGGCAACTGCGCACCTTCCAGGATGCGAAGGAGCGCGGCTGCGACAGCCACCAGGCGTTGTGCGAGGTGGTCGACATGTTGATCGAAGAAACGCTGGAAGGTCTTTAAGGCAGGGGAAAACCGGCAAGAGGTAGTAACGCCCGAACGTCTGCGGATGGAGAAATGACGATGTATGTATCCGATATCCTCAAGAGCAAAGGCAACGACGTGGTGTCGATCGCGCCCGATGCGTCGGTGACGGCGGCGCTGGCGCTGCTCTGCGAGAAGAAGATCGGCGCGGCGCTGGTCCTCAACGAGGACGGGTCGATTGCCGGCATTCTGTCGGAGCGCGATCTGGTTCACGCATTGCATCGCTTTCAAGAAAAGTTCATCGAAAAGCGCGTCAGCGACCTGATGACGACGGAGGTGGTCACCTGTTCGCCGCGGGATCCGGTGACCGGCATCATGGGCATGATGACGGCGCATCGGTTCCGCCACGTGCCCGTAATCGACCACGGTAAGCTGGTCGGGGTGATCAGCATCGGCGACGTGGTCAAGAGCCGCATTGCGGAAGCGGAAAGCGAGGTCGAGGCGCTGCGTCAGTACATCACCGCAACCTGAAACCTGGCCGGCTCATTTCATACTATCCGGCCAGGTTTGCAGCCCTCGCACGCCGGCTCCCGCCGGGCGTGTGCAATTTGAGCTTCAACTGCTGCTTCAATGTCGGTAAGGTGCGGAGACCGTGTGCTGGCCGTAGCGCCTCCCGTTTGAGTTGCGTAGAGGGCAGATGCGGCGGATACAGAGGAGTAATCGCTTTCCGGACTAGTACAAAGTAGCTCGCAAGCTTGGATCAGTATGAATAAAAAACAAAAAAAGTGGAGCCTTGGTGGGACTCGCGGACATTTCCCAGCATTGGTGTGCTCTTCCCCACATGTACTTTCGACGGCTCAGGGAGCGACAGCGTCAACCGTTCCATCATTGGTGAGGTATGTAATGCCAACTCAAAGTCTCATCCAGCGCCTCATGACGAATGTCCTCTCGATTATGGCGATCCTCATTGCGTTACTTTCGTTTCCCACTGACACCCTGGCTTACGTAGGTCCGGGTGCGGGCCTTTCGGCGATCGGCTCGGTGCTCGCGGTGGCCGCCGCGCTGGTGCTCGGGGTGGTTGGCTTCGTCTGGTACCCGGTCAAGAGATTGCGACGCAATCGCCGCGCACGTACTGCAAAGACGCAGCAGCAATAGCCACGCCCCTGTGCGCCGCGGACAACCTGGGACGCGGCCGCGTGCAGCCGCCTCGCGCGTAGACCGCGCGAAGGCGATGATCGCGTAGACCGCGCGGAGGCAATGATCGCGTACGCCGCGCGGGAGCAATGATTGCGTAGACCGCGCGGGGGAGAGGGGCGCTGCCGGCCTGCGCGCCGGCGGAGGCTCCGCGGTCGCCGGGCCTGAAGTGAGGAGCTGATCGACCTTGGTCGTTTTTGCGGCAGTGCTGGCTATTGCGCTCTTCATCGTCGTCTTTCGGCTTCTGCGGGTCGTGGCTTACGGTTCGGAGGTACTGGTCGTCGTCCGCCGCTCGACCGCGGCAATGACGAACAAGGAGATGGACGACGACGCCAAGGAGGCCATCGTCCGCGAAGCGACAGTGCGCCTATTGGGGTTGTTTGTTCAGGTCACGGTGCGATCAGCTGTCGCGGTCCTTGTCCCGACAGCCGCCCTGTTCGCACTGCAGGCGCTCGACCTGGTGGCGGTCGAGGAGGTGGTCGCGTTCACGCTCAGATGGTATGTCATCGTCATTGCCGCAGTTGCGATGATCGTTTTCGAACGGATGCGTACATGACGTTCCAGCATCGCTACTCCAAGGTCGATCAGTTCCTTCACACCCTTGCCTTTCGCAACATCGGCCTGCAGAAGATGCTGGCCGATATGGAAGATCAGGTTTACCGGAAACGGGTATCCGCGACGCCTGTGGTCGCGCCGGTGTTCATCACGTCGCTGCCGCGCGCCGGAACGACGCTGATGTTGGAGACCCTGTCGGCGCTGCCGCAGTTCGCCGCCCACACCTACCGCCAGATGCCGTTCGTCCTCTGCCCTCTGTTGTGGAACACCCTGTCGCAGCGGTTCCACCGCAGTGGCGACGTTCAGGAGCGAGCTCACGGCGACGGCATGACGATCGGCTTCGACAGCGCCGAAGCGTTCGAGGAGGTGCTGTGGAAGGCATTCTGGCCGGAGAAATACCACGCCGACCGCATCGAGCCATGGACCGGTGAAGACATCAACGACGAGTTCGACGAATTCTTCGTCAACCACATCAAGAAAATCGTTCTGCTCCGCGCCGACGAACCGCGCACCTCGGTGCGCTACGTGTCCAAGAACAATGCCAACGTCGCCCGCATCAAGACGTTGACGCGGCTGTTTCCGGACTGTGTCATCGTGCTCATGTTCCGCTCGCCCCTACAGCATGCCATGTCTCTACACCGCCAGCACAAGAACTTTCTGCAGAAGCATGCGGAAGATCCGTTCATAAGGCAGTACATGGAACAGATCGGCCATCTGGAATTCGGAGACTTGTTGCGGCCGTTCGACTTTGACGGCTGGCTCGATCGTGACTGCCGCGACACGGCGGAGCAGATCGGGTTCTGGGTCGCCTACTGGGTGAATTGCTTCAAGCAGGTCGTCGCGCGGCGCAGTGACGCGGTGAAGCTGATCGACTACGACCGCTGCTGCACCGAGCCCGGCGCGGCCATGCACGCTTTAGCCGCGGCACTCGACATCGACGACCCGGGACTGCTGCTGGAGCAGGCGTCCCGGTATCGTGCGCCCCGCATCCATGATCCTGCAGGCCTCGACATCGACCCGGCCCTCGCCGCCGAGGCCGCCAAAATCCATGACGAGCTCAAATCGACGGCGGTCTTCTGATGCCTGTCCTTGTCGGCTCACCCGTGCGGGGCTAGTGCAATGGTGCATTCAAAGCATGCACCATTGCTGCACGTAACTCTTGAGTTCGTGTTCAAACGTCCAGATTGGCGACCTTGAGGGCGTTTTCTTCGATGAAGGCGCGGCGCGTCTCGACGACGTCGCCCATCAGGGTCGAGAACACCTCCTCGGCGTCGTCCGCGTGGTCGACCCGCACCTGGAGCAGCGACCGCACCTCCGGGTCGAGCGTCGTCTCCCACAGTTGCCCCGGGTTCATCTCGCCGAGCCCTTTGTAGCGCTGGATGGCGATGCCCCTGCGGCCGATATCCATGACTGCGTCGAACAGGGACATCGGCCCGGTGACGCGGTGCTCCTTATCCTTGACCACCAGCGTGCCGTGCTTAGCGTAGAGTTCCTGGAAATCGCCGGCCATGGTGTTGAGGCGCCTCGCCTCGATGGAGTCGATGACGGCGGAGTCGATGGCGTGACGCTCGCTGACGCCGCGGAGTGAGCGCGAGAGCAGCAGGCCGCCATCATCTAGCGGCGCCCCCTGCCAGCCGCGATCGACCTCCTCCTCAAGCGCGTCGAGACGCCGGGCCACGTATGCCGCCGCCGCGGCCGCCTGCTCCCGGTTTGACAATACGCCAAGATCGAGCGCCCCGGCGATCGCCACCTGTTCGATCAGGCGGAGCGGCAAATGCGCGGCAAGACGCTCCAGGCGGCTCTTGACACCGCGGGCATCGAGGATCAACCGCCGCAGGTCAGGGCCCCCCACCTGGCCGCCGGCATAGGTGGTGAACACGGCGCTGTCGTCAATGACGCTGCCGGAAATGTAGTTCTCCAGCGCCGCATCGTCCTTGAGGTAGACCTCGCTCGACCCCCGCTTGGCGCGGTAGAGCGGCGGCTGCGCGATGTACAGGTAGCCGCGGTCGATGAGCTCCGGCATCTGCCGGAAAAAGAACGTCAGCAGCAGGGTGCGGATGTGGCTGCCGTCCACGTCCGCGTCCGTCATGATGATGATCCGGTGATACCGGCATTTGTTTACGTCGAAGTCCTCGCGGCCAATGCCGGTGCCGAGCGCCGCAATGAGGGTGCCGATTTCCGCCGAGCCCAGCATCTTGTCGAAGCGGGCCCGCTCCACGTTGAGGATCTTGCCGCGCAACGGCAGGATCGCCTGGTTGGCGCGGTTGCGGGCCTGCTTGGCCGAGCCGCCGGCCGAGTCTCCCTCCACGATGAACAGTTCGCTCTTGGCCGGATCGCGCTCCTGACAGTCGGCAAGCTTTCCCGGCAGCGAGGCGATGTCCAAGGCGCCCTTGCGCCGGGTCAGTTCGCGCGCCTTGCGGGCGGCTTCGCGGGCGGCGGCGGCGTCGATGATCTTGGCGACGACCTTGCGCGCCTCGGCCGGGTGCTCCTCGAACCAGCGGTCCAGCTGTTCCCCCACCACGCCCTCGACCACCGGGCGCACCTCCGACGACACCAGCTTGTCCTTGGTCTGGGCCGAGAACTTGGGGTCCGGCACCTTGCACGACAACACGCAGGTCAAGCCTTCGCGGGCATCGTCACCGGACACCGCGATCTTCTCGCGCTTGGTCACGCCCGTCCTTTGCGCATAGGCCTGGATGGTCCGCGTCAGAGCGGCGCGGAAGCCGGCCAAATGGGTGCCGCCGTCCTTCTGCGGGATGTTGTTGGTGAAGCACAGCATGGTCTCGTGGTAGCTGTCGTTCCACTGCATCGCCAACTCCACGAGGATCGGCCCGCGCTCCCCTTTGACCAAGACGATCTCGCTGTGCAGCGCTGTCTTCGACCGGTCGAGCCAGGCGACAAAGGCGGCGACGCCGCCGTCATAGTGCAGTTCGACGGTGCGCGGTTCGACGGGGCGGTCATCGGTGAGGCGGAGGCGGACACCTGAGTTGAGGAACGCTAGCTCCCGCAGCCGATGTTCGAGGGTGGCGAAATCGAACTCGGTCATCGTGAACGTGCCTGGAGACGGCAGGAAGGTGATTTCGGTGCCGGTGCGGGGACGGCCGGCGTCGGTCATCGGAGCATCGCCGACCACCGCCAGCGGCGCCTCCGGCTCCCCGTCGCGGAAGCGCATGGCGTAGGTCTTGCCATCCCGCCAGATCCGCAGTTCCGTCCGCTCCGACAAGGCATTGACCACAGAAATGCCGACGCCGTGCAGTCCGCCGGAGACCTTGTAGTTGCTCTGGTCGAATTTGCCGCCGGCGTGAAGCTGAGTCATGATGACTTCCGCCGCCGAGACGCCCTCCTCGGTATGAATGCCGACCGGAATGCCGCGACCGTTGTCACGCACGGTCACCGAGCCATCGGCGTTGAGCCGGACCTCTATGGTGTCGCAATAACCGCCGAGGGCCTCGTCGATGGCGTTGTCGACCGCCTCGTAGACCATGTGGTGCAGCCCGGAGCCGTCGTCGGTGTCGCCTATGTACATGCCGGGGCGCTTGCGCACCGCTTCCAGCCCGCGCAACACTTTGATGGAATCCTCGTCGTACGTCTCGCTGGCGGCGCTGCCGGCGGCCATCGGATCGCTCATCCTTCTTCGCCTTCCATGATCACGTCTCTGAGGAGACTTCTCCGCAGAGTCGGGTCCGCGACTGCACGTAAGTGCGGTCGTCCGCGGTGAGGTCGCCGCTGTCGAGGGCGAGAAACTGCGCCCGGTCCCGCAGCGGACGAAAAATGGCCGGGTCACTGCCGGTCAGCCAGCTTTGCGCGTCCATCTCCGCCACCATATCGAGAAGGGCGCCGCGGTGGCGGCTGTCGAGGTGGGCCGTGACCTCGTCCAACAGGATCAACGGCAGCGCACCCCGTTCGACCGCCTGCAGGCGAGCGCCGCCGAGCATCAGGGCGATCAGCAGCGCCTTCTGCTCGCCCGTCGAGCAGGCTTGCGCCAACCGTCGCGTCCCGCGGTGCCGCACGACCAAGTCCGAGCGGTGCGGCCCGGAGCGGGTGGCGCCCGACTCGGCGTCGGCGCCCCGTCCGGCGGCCAGAAGCGTGCGAAAGCGGTCTTCACACGCGAGCGCCGGCGTCTCGGCAAGCCAGCCCTCGACCAGCCCGTCGACCTCCACATCGAGTCCCGGAAACGGCCCAGCGGGCTCCCCGCACATCTCGCCAAGCCGCAGCACCGCGTCACGCCGCGCGGCCGCGACCGCAACTCCATTGGTCGCCATCAGCTCTTCCAAGGCGCCCAGCCATGCCGCGTCGCCGCCTCCGTCCCGCAACAGGCGCCCCCGTTCGCGCAGCGCACGCTGATAGGCACCTGCACGATCTGCATGCCCCGGGTCGATGCCGAAGACGATGCGATCCAGCAGCCGGCGGCGACCGGAGGCGCCTTCGATGAACAGGCGGTCCATGTCCGGCGTCAGCCAAGTGACCGCCACTACCTCCGCGAGGGCGGTTTGACTGCGCTGGTTGGCGCCGTCGATGCGCACCGCACGGCGGTCGTGGCCGGCGGTTGGCTCGCCTTCGCGGCCGGTGCCGATCTCCACGATGCCGGCCGACGTCGTCAGTTGTGCAGCCACCGCCCAGGCGCTTTGCCCGAGTCCGGTTCCGCCGGTCTCCCCACTTGATCCGGTCTCTGTGCCGCTTTGCCACCGGTCCGGCTCGTCGAGCCGCACCCGGCGCAAGCCCCGGCCCGGGGCGAGGAAGGAAACGGCCTCAAGCACCGACGTCTTGCCGCTGCCGTTGGCGCCGGTCAGAACCACGGGTTGCGGCCCGACATCTACCCGCAGGTGGGCGAAACAGCGGAAGTTCGTCAAGGTCAGACGGTTGACGTAAACCCTGCCGGCCGCCTCATCCCGCCGTGCCCACGTCGCCGCTCGGTTGTCGAGGATGGTCAATCTTTCTAATCGTTAGAATTCATGGGTATTCAGACCCGCATCGGCATCAGCACGTAGATGGCGCTGGCATCTCCCACCTCCTGCAGGATCGTTGGCGAAGACGCATCCGCCATCACGAAGCGGGCGCTTTCCCCCTCGATCTGCTGCGCGATGTCCAGGAGGTAGCGGGAATTGAAGCCGATCTCCAGGGGGGTCCCTTCGTAGTGCACTTCGATCTCCTCGGTGGCGCTGCCGAATTCGGCGCTGCTCGCCGACAGCACCAGCATACCGTCGGCGACCGCCAGTTTCACCGCGCGCGACTTCTCGCTGGAGATGGCGGATACCCGGTCGACGGCATCGGTGAAGGAATGGCGATTGACGTCGAGCCGCTTGTCGTTGCCGACCGGGATGACGCGCTGATAATCCGGGAAGGTGCCGTCGATCAGCTTTGAGGTCAGCACCGCCGCGCCGCACGCGAAACGGATCATGGATTCAGAAAGGGCCACCTCCACGTCCGCGGCGCTTTCGTCGATGAGCTTGCGGACTTCGGTCACGGTCTTGCGTGGTACGATGACGCCCGGCATGCCGGCCGCTCCATCCGGGAGCGGCACCTCGACGCTGGCCAGCCGGTGACCATCGGTCGCCACCGCGCGCAGCACGGCGACGCCATTGCGCTCGGCGGCGTGCAGATAGATGCCATTGAGGTAATAACGGGTTTCCTCGGTGGAGATCGCAAAGCGCGTCCGGTCAATGAGGCCCTTCATCTCGCCGGCTGCGATCCGGAACATGTGGGGCAACTCGCCCCCGGCCATCAGCGGGAAGTCGGCGACGGGTCGGCACGGCAGCGTAAAGCGCGAGCGGCCGCTGCGCATCTGGATCCGCTCCGTATCGCCGCCGCTGTCCAGTTGCACTTCGGCGCCATCCGGAAGCCGCCGGACGATTTCAAACAGGGTATGGGCCGGCACCGTGGTCACGCCGGCGTTGGTGATGTTGGCAGTGACCGACTCGACCACCTCCAGATCCATATCGGTGGCGCTCAACTTGAGCTGCCCGTCCGCCGCTTCGAGCTTGATGTTGGAAAGGATGGGGATGGTGTTCCGCCGCTCGACCACGCTCTGAACGTGACCGAGGGTCTTGAGCAGCGCCGTCCGTTCGATGCTGAGTTTCATGGTGTTCTGATTTATAACAATTCGCCTGACCATGAGCCCAGCCGCGAGCACACTTTCATGCTCGCAGACCGGGACCGCGCCGCGAAACCAGTATACCAGAAGCCCTTAGCCGACGAAGCGAATTCGTCCGGGCAAGTCGGCGCCCGGCCGCTTATGACCGTGGCGCGTCCGTTACGTTAATTTGCCGCGTCGGCTTCCCATGGCGCAGAGCCGGGTGGACGCAGCAGGGGTTGAGCCATCAGCTTTCCAGCATGCGGCGCAGCAGCTCGACGTCTTCGGCGAAGCTGCCGTCGCTTGCAGTCAGCTCCTCAATCTTGCGAACCGCGTGCATCACCGTGGTGTGGTCACGGTTGCCGAACTTGCGGCCGATTTCGGGGAGCGACCGGGTGGTCAACTGCTTGGCGAGGAACATGGCGACCTGACGAGGGCGCGCCACGGCGCGGGCTCTTCGCGCCGAATGCATATCGGAGACGCGAATGTTGAAGTGCGTCGCCACCTGCTTCTGGATGTCCTCGATGGTGACCCTCCGATCGGCGGCGCGCAGCAGATCCTGCAGGACTTCCTGGCTGGTCTCCAGCGTGATGTCGCGGCCGACCAGTTGCGCGTGGGCCACGACCCGGTTCAGCGCCCCCTCGAGTTCGCGCACGTTGCTGGTGATGCGGTGGGCCAGGAACTCCATCACCTTGCGCGGGATCTCCACCTTTAGCTGCTCAGCCTTGGAGTGCAGAATGCCGAGGCGCAGCTCGAACGTGGTGGCGTGGATGTCGGCCACCAAACCGCAATTGAGGCGGGATTTAAGCCGCTCCTGGATCCCCTCAAGGTCGCTCGGCGATTTGTCGGCGGACAGCACGATCTGCCGCCCCTGGTCGACCAGGGCATTGAAGGTGTGGAAAAATTCCTCCTGGGTCGACTCCTTGCCGCTGATGAACTGGACGTCGTCGATCATCAACATGTCGACCGAGCGGAACTGATCCTTGAAATCGACGGTGGCCTGTTCGCGGAGCGCCCGGATGAACCGGTACATGAATTTTTCCGCTGTCAGGTAGATGATCGAGCGTCGGGGCGTTTGCCGGCGGACTTCCCAGCAAATGGCGTGCATCAAGTGGGTCTTGCCGAGACCGACGCCGCCATAAAGGAACAGCGGGTTGAACGCTGCACGCTCGCCGGAGGCGATGCGGCGGGCCGCTGCATAAGCAAACTCGTTGGGCTTGCCGACCACGAAATTGTCGAATGTGAGGCGCGTGTCGAGTGGAGCGCTGATATCGTCGTTCAGCTCACTGAAGAAACCGGCGGGCGGCGAGGAGGCGCCGTTCCCAACGATTGCACCCCGCGCAGAGTGAGTGGCGGCAACCGGGTCGGCGGCGCCGCGCCGGGGCGCGGCGGCCACGCCGCATTTCGGTTGGGGCGCCAGAGGCGACAGGTCTTTGAAGCCGTTCGAGCGTTCCGACTGAACGATGACGTCGATGCGCTGAACGTTCGGATTTGCCCCTTCCCACAGCGAACACAACCGTTCCAGATAATGGGCAAGCACCCAGTCGCGCATGAAGCGCGTCGGAACGGACATGGTGACTCGACCGTCCCCAACTCCCCGCACCGCCATGGGCTTGAGCCAGCTTTGATAAGCGGCTTCCCCTATTTCGCTTCGCAACTGCCCGCTGATCCGCACCCATTCCTGCTGAATCGGAGCCATCTCTTCGGTGCTCATCTTCATCCCGCCATCCCTTGTTCGGCTCGTTTTCGGGCCTTGTTCGGCCCGCTCTACGGGCGCGCTTGGTCACGACGAACGAGGCGACGAAGCATGATCAACGTTCTCTGATCGAACTCCAGCGCCTGCACCGCACATGCTCACCTGCACCGCATTTGCTCAGATTTCTAATACCGAGCCATACAGCCTTCGTCACAAGAGAGGACAGAATTTCCAGGCACCGCCAATCGACACACATCCCATCGGTCGCCGCTCTCCCAAACGAGGACCTGTCGGAGTGTCCGGGCATGTCTCGGTCCCCCAAGAAAGCGCATCCCGTCACAGATGTCATTTTACCCATAGGGTCTAAGGATACAACGCAATTGTTCCTTAATCTGTCAACACCATGTCAAGCTTAAAGCAATGACGCTCATATACTTGCGACGTCTTCTTCGCTTGTTTACGGTGAAGCCAGATGTAAGTGCCGGATTGACGGAGATTGCCGCGTATAACTTTCTTATTGTTGCTCAGCCGCCCGCTTTCCTCCAAGCCTCAGCGGCAGAAGGTACCGTTCCAGCCATTGTCATTCAACGTGGCCAGAATGAGAACCCTGATAAAAATTGACTTGACTCGTCACGGCGGGTTCTACTGCGGTGCTACCGCTCCGCGCCTTCGGCGTGAGCTGCTACAACCGCAAAGCCACTGGCCGGGCCTTGACCGCAGGCCCGGGGGACGACGTGTGCGTTATGATGTTTACAAGGGGAAGAAAGGACGGGCAACTTCTCAGGTCGACATGGCGTTAATGCGGGCCGACAACCGTGACAGCTTTCGAGATACCGTGTTGCCGTGCACCACGCCCTTGTTGACGCCCCGCATCAGCTCGGGTTGCGCCTCCCGAAACGCCGACAGCGCCTGTTGCTTGTCGCCGCTGGAGATCGCCAGCTCGACCTTCTTCACGAACGTCCGAATGCGGCTCACGCGCGCCCTGTTGATCGCCGCTCGCTTCACGGTCTGCCGGATGCGCTTCTTCGCCGATTGGTGATGTGCCATGTTTCTTCCTGCAGTTGGGTCGCGCCGAGCCGCTCTAGATCGAGTGAGCCACAACGAGGGGAACGCCGGCTTATATCCAATAGCCGGCGTTGCCGTCAATCGCGACGGTGAGCGCCCCGCGCTACGACCCGTGGTCCGATCCGCAGCGCGTCCGCGCTAACGGTTCTTGAATTCAGGTTTCCGCTTCTCAGCGAAAGCGGACATCCCCTCCTTCTGGTCCTCGGTGCCGAAGCTCGCCCAGAACATGCGCCGCTCGAAATAGATACCCTCGGCAAGGGTCGTCTCGAAGGCGCGGTTCACGGCTTCCTTGGCCGTCACAGCGGCGATGCGCGACATCTTGGCGATCTTCTCGGCCATCTTCATGGCCTCGGCCTCCAGCTCGGCGGCCGGCACCACGCGGCTGACGAGGCCGGAACGCTCCGCTTCCGCCGCGTCCATCATCCGCCCCGTGAGGCACATGTCCATGGCCTTGGCTTTGCCGATGGCGCGGGTCAGACGCTGGGTGCCGCCGGCGCCCGGGATGGTGCCGATGGTGATCTCCGGCTGGCCGAACTTGGCGGTGTCCGCGGCGATGATCGTGTCGCACATCATCGCCACTTCGCAGCCGCCGCCGAGAGCAAAGCCGGCAACCGCCGCGATCACCGGTTTCCGGCATTTCGGGATCGCCTCCCAGTTGCTGGTGATGAAGTTCTCCTTGAAACAGTCGACCGCCGTCTTGTCCTTCATCTCCTTGATGTCGGCGCCGGCGGCGAAAGCCTTGTCGCTGCCGGTGATGAGGATGGCGCCGACCGCGTCGTCGGCCTCGAAGCCTGCCAAAGCTTCGCCCATCTCCGTCATCAGGCGGGCGTTGAGGGCGTTCAACGCGTCCGGCCGGTTGAGCCGGATGAACCCGACGGCGCCCCGTGTCTCGGCAATGATGTGTTGGTATGCCATGTCTCGTTCTCCCCTTTTTCTGTGGGATTTCATACCATCAGCGTTGCTGCTTTGCACAATAAAACGTCGACCGCCCCGCCTGAACAATGCGTCGCACGCCACCGGTGACCCCCGCCGCGCCAGGGTCCGCTCCACCGCAGGTACAGGTCGGGCACTCTCGGCCTTCGCGCCCGTAGACCGCGAAGCCGTGCTGGAAGGTCCCGAGCTCGCCGGCCGGCGCCCTGTGATCGCGGAGCGACGATCCGCCGGCCGCGATGGCATCGTTGAGCACCGTCTTGATCGCCTTGACCAGGCGCCCGGCACGGCGTCCGACGATCGTCCCCGCCAGCCGGGTGGGGGAGAGGCCGGCGCGGTACAGGCTCTCACACGCATAGATGTTGCCGATGCCGGCAATGATGCTCTGGTCGAGCACCGCCGACTTTATCGGCATCGTGCGGCCGGCCAGGCGTCGCTGCAGCCACGCGCCGGAGAACCCGGCGCTCAACGGCTCGATGCCGAGGCGCGCCAGCATCGAATAGGCATCGAGTTCAGCCGCCGGTACCAGGTCCATGAAGCCGAACCGCCGCGGGTCGCGGAAGCGCACCGTGACGCCGGCCTCGGTCGTGAGCACCACGTGATCGTGGCGACCGGGCTCTGGTGCGTCGCCTGCGGCCACCTGAAACCGCCCCGACATGCCGAGATGGGCGATCAGCACGTTGCCGTCGTCGAGACGGAACAGCAGGAACTTGCCGCGTCGGTCGATGGCGTCTACCCGCACGCCGGCGAGGCGCCGCGCGAAATCCCGAGGCAGCGGAAACCGCAGGTCCAGGCGCCGGCACACCACCGCGGCCAGCCGCCGCCCTTCCAAAACCGGCGCCAGGCCCCGCCGCACCGTTTCCACCTCGGGTAGTTCTGGCATGGCCACAACCTAGGTGCGCAGCGCGCCGCCGGTCGCTTTTTCGACGCGGCTTCGAACCTTCTCGGCGACGGACTCCAGGTCCGCGTCGGTCAGGGTGCGCTCCGTCGGCTGCAGGACGACGGTGATGCCGAGGGACTTTTTGTCCACGCCGAGGCTTTCGCCGACGAACAGGTCGAACACGCGGACCTCGCTGATCAGCGCCTTGTCGGCGCCGCGCGCCGCACGCACCAGGTCCTGCGCCGCGACACTCCGATCGACGATGAAGGCAAAGTCCCGCTCGACCGGCTGGAAAGGTGACAGTGCCAGCGGCGGCCTGAGACTCCCCGCCCGCCGCTTCGCGGACGGCAGGGTGTCGATGAACACCTCGAACGCTGCCACCGGGCCGGAAACGTCCATCTGCCGCAGCACTCGGGGGTGGATTTCGCCGAACACGGCCAGCACCGCGGTTGGCCCGAGACGCACGGTGCCGGAGCGGCCGGGGTGGTACCAGTCGGGCGCTCCGTCCAGCGCTATCAACTTGTCCGCCGGCGCCCCGAGCGCGGTCAGAACTGCCATGGCGTCGGCCTTGGCGTCGAAGACATCCCATGCCCGCGGCGTCTCGTCCCAGTGTTTCGGCCCGGTGCGCCTGCAGCGGATGCCTGCGGCGACCATGCGTTGGTCTTCCGGCGCCACGCCGGCGTACTGCGGCCCGACCTCGAACAAGTGCGCATCGGCCACGCCGCGGTCGGCGTTGCGCCCGGCCGCGGCGATCAGATTGGGAAGGATGGTCGGCCGCATCGTGTCCAGATCGGCGCTGATCGGATTGACAAGACGGAGCGCGTTCGGAACCGGCGCGAACGACTGCAGGCTCGCGGACGACATGAACGAATAAGTGACGGCTTCGACGAGGCCGCGCGTCGCCAGGGTTCTGCGGGCGAGGGCGCGTCGCCGCTGCGACGGCGTCAGGGCGGGTTCCGGCAGCGTCGCGAGCCGCGGCAGCGGGGTCGCCGGCACACGGTCGTAGCCGGCGATGCGCACCACCTCCTCGACCAGGCAAGCTTCGCCGACCACATCGGTCCGCCACGGCGGGACTGCGACATCGAGTGCCTCGCCCCCCGTTCCCGAGACCGAGAATCCGAGCGCCTCGAGGATACGCTGCGCCTCGCTCTCCGGGACGTCGACGCCGGCGAGGGTGCGCACGCGCTCCGGCCGAAACGCAACGGTGCGCCGCCACTCCGGTTCGGCCCCGGCGATCACCAAATCGGAGGCCTCGCCGCCGCACAGATCGAGCACCAGTCGCGTCGCCATCTCCATGCCGTCGATCACGAACGACGGGTCGACGCCGCGCTCGAACCTGTAGCGGGCGTCGGACGGCAGGCTGAGCTCGCGGCCAGTGGTGGCGGTGCGGACGGGATCGAACAGCGCCGCCTCAAGAAACACGTTGCGGGTGACCCCGGTGCAGGCAGTGCGCTCTCCGCCCATGACGCCGCCGAGGGCTTGGGGCTCCTCGTCGTCGGCGATGACGGTCATGGAGCCGCCGAGCCCGTACTCGCGGCCATTGAGAGCCGCCAGCCGCTCGCCCGGACGCGCCAGACGGACGTGCAGATCGCCACGCACCCGGTCGGCGTCAAACGCGTGCAGCGGCCGGCAGACATTGAGGGTCATCAGGTTGGTAATGTCGACCAATGCCGAAATCGGACGGAGGCCCGCCGCCAGTAAGAGGCGCTTCAACCACTCGGGACTTTCTCTGTTGGTGACCCCACGGATATACCGGCCGACGAAGTACGGGCAGGCATCGCCGTCGCCGTCGGAGAACTCCCGAAACACGCGGATCGGGCTCGAAAACTGGCCGGGCACCGCCTCGATGGGGAGCGACTTGAGCGTTCCCGCCCCGGCCGCCGCCAGATCGCGGGCGATGCCGCGGACGCCGAGACAATCGCCGCGGTTGGGCGTCACCGCCACGTCGATGACCGGATCGGCCAAGCCCAGCACATCGACGACGCGGGCGCCGAGCGGCGCCTCCGCCGGAAGCTCTATGATCCCGGTGTGCTCGTCGGAGAGCCCCAACTCCCGCTCCGACAGCAACATGCCGTTGCTTTCGACGCCGCGGATGGTGGCGCGCTTGAGAAACACGCCGGTGCCGGGAACGTGGGTGCCGACCGGCGCGAACACCCCCATCAAGCCGGCGCGGGCATTGGGCGCGCCGCAGACCACCTGCGCGATGCCGGTGCCGGGACCGGCGTCGACGACGCAGACGCTGAGCTTGTCGGCGTCCGGATGGCGGTGCGCCTCGACGACGCGGGCGACGACAAAATCTTCGAGGCCGCGGCCGCGGTCGGCCACGCCATCGACCTCGAGGCCAATCATCGTCAATCGCTCGACGATCGTGTCGACCGAGGCCGCGGTTTCAAGGTGCCGCTTCAGCCACGACAGCGGGACTTTCACGCCTCCAGCCCCCCCACCAGGTTCGGAACCGTAAGGGCGGAGAAGCCGTAGTGCCGCAACCAGCGCAGGTCGGACTCGAAGAACGTGCGCAGATCCGGGATGCCGTACTTCAGCATGGCGATACGCTCGATCCCCATGCCGAACGCGAAGCCCTGGTAGCGGCGCGAATCGATCCCGCAGTTCTCCAGGACACGCGGGTTGACCATGCCGCTGCCGAGGATTTCGAGCCAGTCGTCGCCGTGGCCGATCCGCAAAGACCCGCCCTCGCGGGTGCAGCCGATGTCCACTTCCGCGGAGGGTTCCGTGAACGGGAAGTAGCTGGCGCGGAAGCGCACCGGCAGATCGTCGACCCCGAAAAATGCCCGGCAGAACTCGATCAGGCAGCCCTTGAGGTGACCCATGTGCGTCGTCGTGTCCACCACCAGCCCTTCGACCTGATGGAACATCGGCGAGTGGGTCGCGTCGTAGTCGCAGCGGTAGGTGCGGCCGGGGGCGATGATGCGAAGCGGCGGCGCCTCGCGCAGCATGGTGCGTATCTGCACCGGCGAAGTGTGGGTGCGCAGCACCAGCCGGTCGCCGTCGGCGTCGCGTCCCGTCGAGCCAGGCAGATAGAACGTGTCCATCTCCTGGCGCGCCGGATGCTCGGGCGGGATATTGAGGGCGGTGAAGTTGTGCCAGTCATCCTCGATGTCGGGACCTTCGGCGACCGAGAACCCCATTTCGCCGAAGATGGCGATCACCTCGTCGATCGTCTGGCTGATCGGATGGATGCGGCCGCTCGCCTCCGGACGGGACGGGAGCGTGACATCCACCGCCTCCTGCAGGATTCGCGACTCCAACTCCGCATCGGCGAGCGCCGCCTTGCGGGCGTCGATGGCGGCGGCGATATCCGCCTTGACGACGTTGAGGGCGGCGCCGGCGGCGCGGCGGGCTTCCGGATCCAGTCCGCCCAGCCCTTTCATCAGCGCCGTGATCCGACCCTTCTTGCCGAGAGCGGCGACGCGGATCTTTTCCACGCTCTCCATGTCGGCGGCGGCGTCGATGGCGGCCAATGCCTCCGCCCGCAGTGTCTCCGGGTTGTCCATCGATGTTCCGGTCGTAGATTGTCCGCTCCCGGATTGTCCGCTCCCGCTGGCGGCCAGAACCGCGAAGGGTCTACTCGCGGATCATCGGCCCCAGGAACGGCTGGCGAAGCGGCGGTTGATCAGGCAGTTGCGGCGGCGTCCCGCGCCGTGTCGACCAGCGCCTTGAACGCCTCCGGTTCGCGCACCGCCAGATCCGACAGCATCTTGCGGTCGATCTCGATACCGGCCTGGATCAGGCCGTGCATGAACTGCGAATACGTCAAGCCGTGCTCGCGGGCGCCGGCGTTGATCCTCGTGATCCACAAACGCCGGAACGTGCGCTTGCGGTTGCGGCGGTCGCGGTAGGCGTACTGCAGGGCCTTCTCGACCTTCTCGACCGCGACGCGATAGACGTTGTTGTTGCGGCCGCGATACCCGGCGGCGCGATCGATGACCTTCTTGTGGCGCGCTCTCGCCGTTACGCCCCTTTTGACACGAGCCATGGTCGATCCTCCTAACGATAGGGCATGCCGGACTTGGCGGTCGCGGCATCGGCTTTGCACAATATGAACGTGCCGCGCGCCTGGCGCTTCATCTTCTGCGAACGCTTGCGCAGGTTGTGCTGTTTGCAGCCGACGTTGGCGCGCACCTTGCCGCTGGCCGTCAACCGAAAGCGCTTCTTGAATGCTGACTTGGTCTTCAACTTGGGCATTTCGGGGTCCTCTTCTTCGACTCTTACGTATCGCCCCGCCTAGACGTGATCGGTAGGCGATGACAGCGGCGCGGCATGCCCCTGCCGCCACCACATGCGTGTTGTCCACCGGAAGCCGTGGCTTATAAGGGATGTTGCGTGGAGTTTGCAAGCTGCGGATCCCGACCTTGCGGTATGAGCGGGCTTGCAAGCGCATCGTCGCCCGTCGGGGAGACGGCCAACAACGATTCTCTCGGGACGGCACGGCGCGCGCTTGGCGTTGCAAGCGCCCGTTTACAATCTGTAACAAAACGTGTTCGTACCCAGGGTTGTCATAAAAAGCTTAATATAACAGTAGCATAAATCCCGCGAGGCCGAAGACCCCGCTCGCGGCCCCGGCGTCGTTCGGGGCGCCGCCTTGACACACCCTTCTGCTACGGTATTTCAACGCCTGACAGCTCTCCATCAACCGGGGGGATTCAGAATGAATCACGTATACGTTTTTCCGGGTCAAGGCTCACAGGCCGTCGGCATGGGCCGCGAGCTGGCGGAGAATTTTCCCGCCGCGCGCGAAGTGTTCGAAGAGGTCAATGATGCCCTCAACGAAGATTTGACGAAACTGATGTTCGAGGGGCCGGAAAATGAGTTGACGCTGACGGCCAATGCCCAGCCGGCGCTGATGGCCGTCAGCCTCGCCGCATTCCGCGTGCTGCAGGCGGAGCGGGCGTTTGATCTGGCCAGCGACGTTCGCTACGTCGCCGGCCACTCGCTGGGCGAGTATTCGGCCCTCGCCGCCGTCGGCAGCTTGTCAGTCGGTGACGCCGCCCGATTGCTGCGGGTGCGAGGTCAAGCGATGCAGGAGGCGGTTCCGGTCGGCATCGGCGGCATGGCCGCCGTTCCGTTGGGTCTGGCCGAAGCGTGCATGGTCGCCGAGGAGGCCGCGCAGGGCGAAGTCTGCTCCGCCGCCAACGACAATGCGCCGAAACAGGTGGTCTTGAGCGGGGCGATCCGGGCGTTGCGCCGGGCGCTCGGCATCGCAGAGGCCCGCGGAGCGCGCCGCAGCATCCTGTTGCCGGTCAGCGCCCCGTTCCATTGCGAACTGATGGCGCCGGCCGCGGCGCGGCTGGAAGAGGCCCTGCGCGCGGTGCATCTGAAAGACCCGTGCGTGCCGCTGATCTCTAACGTCACTGCGTCCACCGCCGAAACGGCGGAGGAAATTCGCAGGCTCCTTGTGGATCAGATCACGTCGATGGTGCGTTGGCGGGAAAGCGTCATCCGGATGATCGAGGACGGAGTGCATACCTTCGTCGAGGTCGGCGCCGGCAAGGTTCTGTCGGGGCTGGTCCGCCGCGTCGACAAGAGCCTCTCCGCCGTTTCGTTGGGAACTCCCGCGGAGATCGACGCCTATCTGGCCACCACCTGAACAGCGACGCCGAAAACCATCGGCAAGCGGCGCATGTTCGACCTTTCCGGCAAGTGCGTCCTCCTGACCGGGGCGTCCGGCGGCATCGGCGGCGCCATCGCCAGGGCCTGCGTCAGACAAGGTGCATCCGTCGCCCTCTCCGGCACGCGCACGCAGGCGCTTGAAGCGCTGGCGGCTGAGTTGGGTTCTGCGGCGTGCGCCGTGCCGGGCGACCTGCAGAGCGCCGAGGGCTGCGCAGCCCTGGCTGGCGCAGCGGAGGAACGGCTGGGTCGGATTGACGTCCTCGTCCACAACGCCGGCGTCACCCGCGACAATTTGCTGTTGCGACTGTCGGACGATGAGTGGCGGACGGTGCTGGACGTCAATCTTTCAGCGGCGTTCTATCTGGCTCGCGCCGCACTGCGGCGCATGATGAAGCGCCGCTGGGGCCGCCTGATCGGGATCACCTCTATCGTCGGCGTGACCGGCAATGCCGGCCAGGCGAACTACGCCGCATCAAAGGCCGGGATGGCGGGGCTGTTCAAGAGCGTCGCTCACGAAGTGGCAAAACGCGGCATCACCGCCAATTGTATAGCGCCAGGTTACATCGAGACCGCGATGACCGACGTGTTGTCGGACGAGCAGAAGAGGGCGATCGTCGCCGCCGTGCCTCAGGCACGGGCCGGGACACCGGCGGACGTCGCCGCGTGCGTGGTGTTCCTGGCAAGCGAGGAAGCCGGGTACGTGACCGGCCAGACGCTGCATGTGAACGGTGGGATGGCGATGCTTTGAGATGTCGGCAGGTCGGGGATACATCGTGCGCGCGAAGCACGCTGTCCGACTGGTCAACGCGGTTTCGTTGTGCTAGTCAGGCCGGCGGTCGGACGAGGCAGACAGGGGCAGCCGAACCGGGACCCAAGAACTGTGTCTTATCGGTTTCAATAACATCAAAATTCAACTTCAATCAGGACTATCGAGGGCCAGAACGATGAGTGACGTTGCAGATCGAGTGAAAAAAATCATTGTTGAACATTTGGGCGTCGAAGAATCGAAAGTCGTGGAGAATGCCAGCTTCATCGACGACCTGGGCGCCGACAGTCTCGACACCGTCGAGCTGGTCATGGCGTTCGAAGAAGAATTCGGGATCGAAATCCCGGACGAAGCGGCGGAAAAGATCACCACCGTCAAGGACGCCGTGGATTACATTAAGAACGCGAGCTAGGCTGGCGCTCGTTTTCTTGAGACGCCGGCTGCAACGCCGGCAAGCCTTCATGTTCTCGATATGTGACGGACGATCATGAGACGTGTAGCGGTTACTGGGCTTGGTTTGGTGTCTCCGCTCGGGTGCGGGGTGGACGTCAACTGGGAACGGCTGATCAACGGCGAATCGGGCATTCGGGCCATCCAGGCTTTCGATGTGTCCGATTTGCCGGCAAAGATCGCCGGGAATGTTCCTCGCGGGGAAACGGCCGACGGCGGGTTCAACGCCGATGACTGGGTGCCGCCGAAAGAGCAGCGGCGGATGGACACCTTCATCGTGTTTGCCTTGGCGGCCGTGGAGCAAGCCATCGAAGATGCGGGCTGGCGACCCCAGGACGACGAAAGCCGGTCCCGCACCGGGATCATGATCGGCTCCGGCATCGGCGGTTTGCCGGAAATCGCCCGCGGGGCGGTGCTCCTCGAGAAGTCCGGCCCTCGGCGTATCAGCCCCTTCTTCATTCCGGCGACGCTCATCAACCTTGCCAGCGGCCATGTGTCCATCAAGTATGGGTTCACCGGCCCGAACCACTCCGTCGTCACGGCATGCGCCACCGGCGCCCACGCCATCGGCGACGCATCACGCCTTATCATGCTGGACGATGCAGACGTGATGATCGCCGGCGGCACCGAGGCGGCCATCTGCCGGCTGGGCATCGCCGGGTTCGCCGCGGCCAAGGCGCTCTCCACGAGATACAACGACACGCCGGAAAAGGCGTCGCGACCGTGGGACGTGGGCCGCGACGGTTTCGTGATGAGCGAAGGCGCCGGCATCGTCATACTCGAGGAATGGGAGCACGCAAAGAAGCGCGGCGCGACCATCTACGCGGAGGTCATCGGCTATGGCCTGTCCGGGGATGCCTACCACATCACCGCGCCGTCCGAGGATGGACGCGGCGCCTACAACTGCATGCGCATGGCGATGCGGCACGCGCAACTGGCGCCGGAAGATGTCGGCTACATCAACGCCCACGGAACCTCGACGCCGCTCGGCGACGAGATCGAACTCGGCGCGGTCAAGCGACTGTTCGGAGAAGCCGCCTACAAGCTGTCGATGTCCTCGACCAAATCCGCGGTCGGACACCTGCTCGGCGCCGCCGGCGCGGCGGAGGCGATCTTCACCATCAAGGCGCTGCAGACCGGCATCCTGCCGCCGACCCTCAATCTGGATGAACCTGACGAGGGGTGCGATCTGGACTTGATCCCGCACGTCGCCAAGGAACGTCCGATCGGCGTCGCGTTGTCCAATTCGTTCGGCTTCGGCGGCACCAACGCATCGCTCGCCTTCAAGGCCGCCAACTAGAGCGCGGTCTGCGCGCGTCCCTGCTGCGCCATGTGGCGGCTCTTCCGGTGGCTGCTCACGGCATCGGTCATCTTGGCTCTCGGGGCTGGGGCCGTGTTTCTGTGGGGCTGGAACGACTACACCAAGCCCGGCCCGCTCCCTGACGCCAGGGCGGTGGTAATTCCCAAGGGCGCGAGCGTCGCCGGCATCGCCCGAATGCTCGGCGATGCCGGGGTCATCGACAATCCGCTCGTGTTCCAATTGGCGGTGCGTTTGCAGAAGCCGGCCGATCCGCTTCGCGCCGGGGAATACGCGTTTCCGCCGGCCGTCAGCATCGAGGAGGCGATCACCCTCCTGCGCGCTGGCGACACCGTCGTGCGGCGACTGACGGTGCCGGAGGGTTTGACGAGCACCGAGGTGATCAACCTCCTCAACGCCTCGCCGGCGCTGGAGGGTCATGTCGATCAGCGCGTGCCGGAAGGGACGCTGCTGCCGGAAACCTACCATTACAGTTATGGCGACAGCCGCGCCGAACTGCTTCAGCGCATGCAGACCGCCATGGGGACCGCCGTGGCGGAGTTATGGGCGGCGCGCCCGCCGGACCTTCCGCTCGCCTCCCCCGACGACCTTGTCATTCTCGCCTCCATCATCGAAAAGGAAACGGCAGTGCCCGCGGAACGGCCGAGAGTGGCGGCGGTGTTCCACAATCGCCTCAAGAAAGGCATGCGCCTGCAGTCCGACCCGACGGTCGCCTACGGATTGGCCGGTAGCGAGGGTGCGCTGCCGCGTCCTCTGACACGGGCCGATCTGGAGCAGCCGACCCCTTACAACACCTATATGATCGACGGCCTGCCGCCGGGGCCGATCGCCAATCCCGGCCGCGACTCCCTCGAGGCTGTCATCAACCCGGCCGACACCGATGACCTCTACTTCGTCGCCGACGGCAGCGGTGGGCACGCCTTCGCCCGCACCCTCCAGGAGCACAACCGCAACGTCGCACGCTGGCGGAAGCTCCAGAACCAGCGGTAGCCAGCTTCGCGTCACGAACCCGCAGCCTGCTGCTTGTTGTACCGTGGCAGGCCCCCTATAACCGGTGCGACCGATCACCGCCGAGGAGCGCCCGAGTGACCATCGTTTCCATGACTGGGTTCGCGCGAGCGCAGGGGGCGGTCCGATGATCGCACATGGACCTGGGAAGTGCGCAGCGTCAACAGCCGCGGGCTCGATGTGCGCTGCCGCTATCCCGCCGGCATGGAGTCCATCGAGATCCCGGCGCGCGAGCGCGTCGCCAAGCGCTTCAAGCGCGGCAGCATCGGGCTCAACCTGACGACGGTCCTCACGGCCGGCCAGACCGGCGTCCGCATCAACCACGACGCCCTCGATCAGATCCTGGGGCTGGTGCCGGAGATCCACCGCCGCTTGGTCGATTTCCGTCCATCCAGCGCCGACGGGCTGCTCGCGCTGCGCGGGGTCATCGAGTTGTCCGAGGAAGAGCTGACCGACGAGGCGCGCAGCGCCACGGAAACGGCGGTTCTCGCCACCCTCGACGAAGCGCTCGACGGCTTGGCGCGCACCCGCAGCGAAGAAGGCGCCCGGCTGGCGCCGGTCCTGGCCGCCCATCTCGATGGCATCATCTCGGGCTGCGATCAGGCCGCGCGGGTTGCCGCGGCGCAACCGGCCGCCATCTACGCGCGCCTCAAGGAGCAGGTGGCGGTGCTGGCGGACACGCTGCCGGAGGACCGGCTGATGCAAGAGGCCGCGCTGCTCGCCACCAAGGCAGATGCACGCGAGGAACTGGACCGCCTCAAAGCCCATTGCGCGGCCGCGCGGCAGTTGCTGGAGGACCCTGCGCCCGTCGGACGGCGGCTCGATTTCCTCTGTCAGGAGTTCAATCGCGAAGCCAACACCCTCTGCTCGAAAGCGTCCGACGTGGAACTGACGCGCATCGGCCTTCAGCTCAAGGCCGGCATCGAGCAGTTGCGTGAGCAGGTCCAGAATATTGAGTGAGCCGGACGGCCACAGCAGCGTCACTGCCGCCGACAGTGCGGCCAGCGCCCGCCGCGGGTTGCTGTTGGTCCTGTCATCGCCGTCCGGGGCCGGCAAGACCACCATCGCGCGGGGCGTGCTTGCCGGAACCTCCGGCTTCGCCGTTTCGATCTCCGCGACGACCCGGCAGCCCCGGCAGGGTGAACAGGACGGCGTCGATTACCATTTCGTCGATGACGGCGCGTTCGACCGCCTGCTCGCCGAGGGCGAGTTGCTCGAGCACGCGGTGGTGTTCGGCAACCGCTACGGCACGCCGCGGACGCCGGTGGAGACGGCGCTGGCCGCCGGCCGGGACATGCTGTTCGACGTGGACTGGCAGGGCGCCCAGCAACTCCGCGCCAGCGCCGGCGCCGACCTGGTCAGCGTCTTCATCCTGCCCCCGTCGTATGAAGAACTGAGGCGGCGGTTGAGCGCCCGCGGCCAGGACACGGCGGCCGTGGTTACGGCGCGGATGGCCAAGGCGGCAGCGGAAATGCGCCACTGGCACGAGTACGACTACGTCGTCATCAACCAGGACGCCGGCCGCGCCATCGCCGAGGTCACCGCCGTCGTCACCGCAGAACGCCTGCGCCGCTCCCGCCGCACCGGGCTGCCGGCCTTCGTCGACGCCCTTTGCGGCGCGCCCCCGCAGGGGGCACAGCGGGACTGACGGCAGTCGCACCTTCAGGCGCTGGGCAGGCGATGCGGCAGGATCCGGGCTGGGTTGCCGACCACCGTAGCGCCGGCCGGCACGTCGCGGGTGACCACGCTGCCGGCGCCAATCACCGAATCGTCGCCGACGGTGAGTCCGGGAAGGATGATCGCGCCGCCGCCGATCCACACGTCGCTGCCGATGTGCACCGGACGGCCGAACTCCAGGCCGCTGCGCCGTTCCTCAGCGCCGCGCGGATGGTCGGCGGAATAGATGTGCACGCCCGGCCCGATCTGGGTCCGGGCGCCAATCGTGACTTCGACCACGTCCAGGACAACGCAACCGAAGTTCATGAACGCGTCCGCCGCAAGGCGGATGTTGAACCCGAAGTCGCAATGGAACGGGGCGCGGATCACGGCGCGTGCCTCGATCTGGCCCAGGCGTTCGGCAAGAATGGCGCGGCGCTCTTCCGGCGGAGAGGCCGATGCCGCGTTGAACCGCGCCAACCAGGCTTTGGTCTCGGCCTGCTTGCGCTGAATCTCTGGATCGGCGGGCCTGTAAAGGCCGCCGGCGAGCATCTTCGCGAGTTCACTGCGAGCCAGGATATGATCTCCGCGACGAGGATGGTGCCGCACGAGGGACTTGAACCCCCAACCTACCGCTTACAAGGCGGTTGCTCTACCAGTTGAGCTAGTGCGGCGTGGAGCAATGTAGCCAACCGGATTCCGTGGATCGCATGACCTTGCTCTTCAGGAGATATACAGGATGTCACGATCCTTCGGAACCGGCCGGTTCGATCCACATTTTGTCGAAGTAGAGCGTCCCCTTCATTCGTTCGAACACCTCGTCGTACGTGTACATGCCGATCGACAGGTGCGGCCGGCGCTGACCGTAAACTGACTGAACCGGACCGCGGAACCTCTCCCATGTGTCGAACGCCATCGCGCCGTTGATCCAAACCCTGTAACCGCCGCGCTGGCTGCCGAGATACTCCTGCTCGATGGTGTAGCACCGACCCGGCTCGACCGGCGGCCCGATCGGCTTGACGCAGTACTCGAAGTCGCGCCCGCGCCGGTCGACGTCGTCGCGATCGCCGCGAACGCATGCGTAGAAGTACGACCCGCGCGGATCGCCGGCAATGTGCAGCGCGGCGTTGGGGTTGCCTCTGCTTTGAACCTGCGAAATCAAAACCCAATTCGTCCGCGCCAACCAGGAACGGGCGTCGCTCGGCACGCACATCTCGTATCCGAAACGGAACCGTTGCTCCAGGGGCCAGTAGATCCCCCGGCCGAAGTTGCACCCGGCGTTCGCTTCCCCGGCTTCGGGGGCGACGATCGGAATGACCATGGCATGCGCGCGGGCAACCTTGTGCTGGTTGTAGACGTAGTCGTCGGGACCGCGCTCGCACCGCACCTTGCCGTTGTCCGCGAGGTAGCAGGCGCTGTTGCGTGCGTTGCCGCGCATGAACGACCGCGGGCTCGCGCTCACCTGGAACAGGTCGAACTGGTCGCCGCCCTTCTTCCGATACTTCTCCGCGGCGATGTCGTTCCAGTTCGCAACCACCCCGGGCGCGAGTTCGGCGCTGTCGAATCGCCAGCACGGGTTCGCCCGCGTCTGCGTCTGCTGCGGCGCATCGGGCGGCTTCCGGTAGGGTGGCCCGAGTTCTGGAGGCTCGAAAGCGGTGCCGTATGCGGGCGCCGCCGCCCAGGCCGGGAACGCCAAGAGTGCGAGCACCACTGCCGCCCGCATGATGATCACCCGGAACCCCATGAAGCTGCTCTCCCGCCTGCCTCTCTCTCGGCCACTCACCCCCGCCCGCGGTCCCATTCGTCAATCCACGGGCCGGGCGAAGGCGCTTTTCTCCGGCCCGGCGACGATGCGGTCGTCGTGCAGGCGCCCGACCTCGCCTTCGCTCAGTCCCAGGACCTCCAGCAACACCTCGTCGGTGTGCTCGCCCAGCATCGGCGCCCGCCGCGGCGGCACCCGGTCGGCCGCGCCAAACGCGAGCGGCGAGCCCGGCATCAGATAGGTGCCGATGCCGGGCTGCTCGATCATCCCGAACATCGGGTTCTGGGTCGAGCAGTCCGGATCGTGTTCCACCGTCTCGCGGACGCTGTGGTAGGGCGCCCAGGTGACGCCGTGGGCATCGAAGATGCGCCGCACCTCGCCCAGCAGCCGGGTCGCGAACCATGGCTCGAAGATGCGGGCGATCTCGCGGCGGGCTCGAAACCGGTTGCCCTCGGTCGCGAAATCGAGGCGAAGGCGCTTGCCGAGCGCATCGAGCTCGTCGCCGAGCTCGGTCGCCTTGACCAGGCTCGCCCACTGGTTGCGGGTGAGGCCGACCACCATCAGCCGCTTTCCATCCAGCGTGCCGAAGTCGCGGCCAAAGGCGCCGTAGAGGTAGTTGCCGTCCTTCGGCCGGTCGGCGTCGTTGACCATCACCTCGGCGATCTTGCCGAGGTGCGAAAGCATGGCGAGCGCCACGTCCTTGAGCGCGATCTTGACGAGTTGTCCCGCGCCGGTCCGCCGCCGGTGCCGCTCCGCGGCCAGCAAGCCGACCGCCGCCATCTGCCCGGCTATGCAGTCCCAGGCCGGCAGCAAGTGGTTGACCGGGCGGGGAAAGACGGTCGGGCCGGTGACCAGCGGGAAGCCGACCTGCGGGTTGACGGTGTAGTCCACTTCGGACGTGCCATCCCAGCGACCGGTCAGGTTGACCATGATCAGATCGTCGCGCCCGGCCTTGAGCGTGCCATAATCGAGCCAGCCGCGGCTCGGGAAGTTGGTGAGGAAAAGACCGGCGTCGTCGCCGGGTGCAGTGATGAGCCGGCTCAGGATTTCCTGTCCCTGCGGCTTGCGGAAGTCGATGGCGACGGAGCGCTTGCCCTTGTTGAGGCCGGCCCAGAACAGGCTGTGCTGGCCGTCCAGCGTCACCGGCCATCGCGTATAGTCGAGGCCGCCGCCGATGGGATCGAAGCGGATCACGTCGGCGCCGAGTTGCGCCAGGGTCATGCCGCCAAGCGGCATGGCCACGAACGCCGACCCCTCGACCACCCGCAGCCCGTCAAGAATCCCGGTCATGTCCGTCGCCCTCGGAAAGGGTTCATTCCTGTTGTTGCTCGCTGATGTCGTCACGGCGCGATGGAAATGAGGAAAGCCGCTATTGCCCTGACTTTCCTCTGCCCTCAATGCACCTAAACCGCAGCCTGCGGACGGTGGCTGTGGACGTTGGTACCGCCGTTTTCGGACAGAACCCGCGCCGCCACCTCTTCGCGCTCTGCTGCCTCGGCACGCACCCACAAGATGACGCCGCCCGCTTCAATGGAACGGGCGAACTGGTCGGTGTGCGGCGTCGCCGTGACTTCTTCGAGCACCTCCTTCACGGCGATGCCTCCGACGGCCGCACCGATTACTGCGGCGATGGTCGCCGCCACTGGCCCTCCGGCAAGGAAGATCGCGCCGGAGGCAACCAGCGGCTGTTCGTAGCGCAGTTCGTCGACGAGCGCCACCAGCCGCTGCTTCCACGTCCGCCCGGATTTATCGGCCGCCTCGATGGACTCGTGAGAGGCGAGCAGGCTCAAATCGGCGTCCGCGAAGCCTGCGGCCTTGAGGCCGGCGATCGCCCGCTCCACGCCCTCGCGGCTGCCGAACAGGCCGACAACTTCGGTCGGCCCATCATCGTCATTCCGTTCTGTGCTCACGTGTCCTCCACTCCGGCGGTCGCCGCCACTATGCCGCGGCGATCTCCCGATGCATAGCCCCGAGGTTCGGCGGCATGATAGTCTCTGGCCGCAGACATGGGACGCGCAATCCGTGCAATCTTCAGAGAAAGGCCATCCGCTGACGGAAAACAACGCCCCGGCGACGGCTGCCGCAGAGCCCGCCCAAGCGAAGGCCGTCTTGGCGGACCCGGCCCTCACGCCGATGATGGCGCAATATCTTGGCATCAAGCGCCAGCATCCGGACTGTCTCCTGTTCTATCGCATGGGCGACTTTACGAACTGTTCTTCGAGGACGCGGTCCACGCCGCGGCGGCGCTCGACATCGCGCTGACCAAGCGCGGCAAGCACCTCGGCGACGACATCCCGATGTGCGGCGTGCCGGTGGTGAGCCACGAAACCTACCTGGCGCGGCTGATCCGGTGCGGGCTTCAAGGTGGCGATCTGCGAGCAGACCGAGGATCCGGCGGCAGCCCGCAAGCGCGGCGGCAAGAGCGTCGTCGAGCGGGAAGTGGTGCGGGTCATCACTGCCGGCACACTGACCGAAGAGACGCTGCTGGAATCCCGCCGCAACAACTACCTCGCCGCCTGCGCCGAGGCGGGCGCGGCTTTCGGGGTAGCGTGGCTCGATGTGTCGACCGGGGCGTTTCACACCCAGCCGGCGGCGCTTGCGGATCTGGAGGCGATCCTGGCGCGCCTGGAGCCGGGCGAGTTTCTGGTGCCGGAGCCCGTGCTGCAGCGCCCGCACCTGTTCGAGACCCTGGCGCGCTGGCGCGAGCGCCTGACGCCGTTGCCGGCCGCCCGCTTCGACAGCGCCAATGCCCGCCGTCGGCTGCATGCGGTGTTCGGCGTCGAAACCATGGATGCGTTCGGCGCGTTCGACCGTGCCGAGATCGCCGCAGCCGGCGCTCTCGTCGACTACGTGGCGTCCACGCAGAAAGGAAAACTGCCGCGCATCATGCGACCGAGGCGGCTCGCCCGGGGCGCCGTCATGGAGATCGACGCCGCAACCCGGCGCAACCTGGAACTGACCTGCACCCTCGCCGGGGAACGCCGCGGCAGCCTGGTCGGCGTCATCGACCGCACCGTCACCGGCGCCGGAGCGCGCCTGCTCGCCGCCCGCCTGACGGCGCCGCTCACAGACGTCGACGCCATCGACCGGCGCCTCGACATGGTGCGGTTCTTCGTTGAAGCGGCCCGGACCCGCGACGCGGTCCGCGGCCTGCTCAGGCGCTGCCCGGACATGGAACGGGCGCTCTCCCGCCTGACTCTCGGCCGCGGCGGCCCGCGTGACCTGGCGGCGGTGCGCGATGGTCTGGCTCTTACCGCGGAGCTTCGCTCTGCGCTGGCTGCGGTAGGCCTCAGCGGCCGGCCGCCCGGGATCGAAGCCCTGGTCGCCGACCTCGGCGCCCACACGACGCTGGTCGAGCGCCTCGGCAGGGCGCTGGCTCCCGACCTGCCGCACTTCGCCCGCGACGGTCAGTTCATCGCCGCCGGCTATCTTCCCGAGCTTGATGAGCAACGCCGGCTGCGCGATGACGCGCGCAAGCTGATCGCCGCGCTGCAGGCGCGCTACGCCGCCGAGACCGGGCTGCAGGTCCTGAAAATCCGCCACAACAACGTGCTTGGATATTTTGTCGAGGTTCCGGCCAAACAGGCGCCGCGGATGCCGTCGGGACCGGACGGGCCGTTCCGCCACCGTCAGACCATGGCCAACGCCAGCCGCTACTCCACGGTCGAGTTGAGCGAGTTGGAGACGCGCATCGCCCGCGCCGGCGACACGGCGCTGGCCATGGAGATGGAGCTGTTCGACGACCTGGTCTCCGAAGCTTCGGGACGCGCCGAACAGATCGCGCTCGCCGCAGCATCCATCGCCGCGCTCGATGTCGCCGCGGCGCTTGCCCACCTCGCCGTCGACGCCCGCTACTGCCGCCCAGTGGTCGACGACACGGAAGATTTCTGCGTCACCGGCGGCCGTCATCCGCTGGTCGAGGCCGCGCTGGCGCAAGGCGACGACCCGGCGTTCATCGCCAATGACTGCGCACTCGCCGACGGCCGGCGCTTGTGGCTGATCACCGGGCCCAACATGGCCGGCAAGAGCACCTTCCTCCGCCAGAACGCGATCGTCGCCGTGATGGCGCAAATGGGCTCATACGTTCCGGCTGAAGCGGCGCGGATCGGCATCGTCGACCGCCTGTTCTCGCGCATCGGCGCCGCCGACGAGCTCGCGCGCGGGCGCTCGACGTTCATGGTGGAAATGGTGGAGACCGCCGCGATCCTGCACAAAGCCGGGCCGCGGTCTTTTGTCATCTTCGACGAGATCGGCCGCGGCACCGCCACCTTTGACGGCCTCTCCATCGCCTGGGCGGTGGTCGAACACCTGCACGCGGTCAACCGCTGCCGCGCCCTGTTCGCCACCCATTACCACGAACTAACGGCGCTCGCCGCCAAGCTCGAGCACGTCGCATGCCATACGATGCGGGTCAAGGAATGGCAGGACGACGTCGTGTTCCTGCACGAAGTGGTGCCGGGAACCGCGGACCGGTCGTACGGCATTCATGTCGGCCGGCTTGCAGGTTTGCCCGAGGCCGTCGTCGCGCGGGCGGAACAGGTGCTGGCAACATTGGAAACCGGGGAGCAGTCGTCCGCGATTACCCGCCTCGCCGATGATTTGCCGCTGTTCGCTGCGGCCGCCGCCGCCCGCTCGTCTCCCGCCGGACCATCTGCCGCCGCCCCGCCCCAACTACAACCGTCGCCACTGGAGGCGGAACTCCGCGCCATCGACATCGACGCCCTCACCCCGCGCGCCGCCCTCGACCTGCTCTACCGCTGGCGGGACGCCCTATAGGTCAGCCGTCGGCTTGGGTCCGCCGCCGGCGACCTGACGGAGCCAGGCCACCAAGTCCTCCACCTCATAGTCTATGCGCACGGCGTCGCGACCGGCGCACCCGAAGGCCGATTCGGTGCGCACCCACACCGTGGTCATGCCGAGCAGCGCCGCCGGCATCAGGTTGCGGGCCATGTCCTCAACCATGACCGTCGTCCGTGGATCGAGGCCGTGGCGCTTGACCATCATGTCGTAGGCCGCAGGCTCCGGCTTCGGCTGGTAGTTGGCCTCGACGATGTCGAACACGGCATCGATGTGGTGGGCGACGCCGAGCCGCTCGATGACTCTTTCGGCGTGACGCGTTGACGCATTGGTGTATATGATTTTGCGTCCCGGCAAATCGGCCAATGCCGCATCCAATTCGGGACAGGGCGGGAGAACGGACAAGTCGATGTCATGGACGCGCTCCAGGAACGGTTTGGGATCCATGCGGTGAAGACGCATCAGGCCGCTGAGCGACATCCCGAACTCGGTGAAATACTGCTTCTGCAGCCGGTGCGCATCATCCACGGGGACGCCGAGGAAGGCCGCGATGTAGGTGCGCATGCGCACGTCGATCTGGTCGAACAGATCGAATCTGGCCGAGTAGAGGGTGTTGTCGAGATCGAACACCCAGGCGGCGGACTCGCGAAGGGACCGAAGAGCGCCCGACGCCGGTGCAGGCGTACCGCCAGGGCGCCCGTCAGGAGGGCCGCCGTCCAGCCGATCGCCGTGGCCGAAGATCCTGTCGCTCCCATGCATCGTGCCATAGTTGTGACGGGATGCCGGCGGCGTGACAAGCGCAAATGGCGTCCTGCGTGCAGAGGAACGCCGGCGTGATCGTCGGCGACGCTCGCGGATGGAGAGGATCGGTTGACGGCGCCGTCCTCCGGATCGATCGCGAGCGCTTCCTTTCGCTGGCGTTTTGTTGGGCGGAGTTGGTGATCGAGGTCGACGGCGACAATCGCATCGTGGCTGCCGAAGGCGCTACCGAGTTGCTGCTCGGCCGCAACCCGGCGCAACTGACCGGGCGAGGGGCGGAACGGTTCATTGCGGCGGAAGACGTGACGCTGTTCCGCTCGTTGCTGGCGACCGCCCGTCGCAACGGCCGGACTGAAGACGTGGCGCTGCGGCTGGCCGGCGCCATAGGGCCGTCGACACGCCTTGCCTTCGCCGCCTACTACTTCCGGAACGGCTCGGGCAACGACGGTGACAGCAGCGTTGCCGCGGCGCGCGAGCCGGGCGACGCTGCGCCGGGCCTCAGCTTCCTGGCGATAAGGAGGTACAGGCCCTTCCCCTTGGGGGAAAGCCGCGTAGCGCTTGCGCGCGATGAAGAGACCGGAGTGTTCGACGCCGAGACCTTTCTGCATGTGGCCGCGCAGCGGATTGCCAGGCATCGCTCGGATCAGCACCTGCGCATAACCCTGATCGCGCTCGTCGGCTGCGAGGCATTGCATGCGCACCCGGATCGGGCGGCGAAGCAGCGGCTGCTTCAGGCCATCGGTGCATGCCTCCGCTCCAACTCGCTGGCCGGCGACGCGGCCGGCCGCATCCACGCCAACCGCTATGCGTTCATCCACAACGCCCGACAGACCATCGCCCTGGTCGAGAAGCGGATCGAGAGGCTGCTGCGAAGCGCGGCGCCCCTCGGCGCCGGCTGCACGGTCGAGGCGGCGAGCATCGACATCGACAGCGCGGAGATGGCGCCCGAGCTTGTCGTTGCCGGGCTGAGATACGCCGTCAACCGGTTCAAGCATCGCGCGGTCGTGGATGTCCCCCTGCGACGGGCAACCGTTGTCGGGGCGAAGCGCGCCGGAACGCCGGATGCCTCGACGACGGTGCCCGCGGAACACGCCATGGCCCAGGAACGACTGCTTCCGACGCTGATCGCGACCCCGGAGGCGACGCGGCTGTCGGAACAGGCACGCGCCTCGAACGAAGCGGTCGAACGGCTGCAACGCGTCATCGACGCCAGCGACTTCCAGGTGGCATTTCAGCCGATCGTCGATGTCGGCACCGGCGACATCCATCACTACGAGGCGCTTGCCCGCTTTCCAACCGGGACGGGCATGCAGAACGCCTACGAGCACATCACCTTTGCGGAAGAATCGGGGCTGATCGGAGCGTTCGATCTGGCCATGGCCCGAAAGGTGATCGGCTGGCTGCGGACTCTCGCGCAGCCAAACGACGTCACCATCGCCATCAACATTTCCGGCGTGTCGGTGGGCTCGCTCACCTACCTCGGCTGCCTCGACGCCATACTTGCCGCCAATCCATGGCTCCGCGGCCGGCTGATGTTCGAGATCACAGAATCGGCGCGGATGGAGCGCTTGGGTCCCGCCAACACCTTCATCCGGCGGCTGCGCGACCAGGGCTTTCCTGTCTGTCTCGACGATTTCGGGGCCGGCGCCGCCAATTTCCGCTACTTGGCGCGGCTCGAAGTCGACATCGTCAAGCTCGACGGCCCCTCCCTGCACAATGCCCGCAAGGAGCGCACCGGCAAGGCGTTCCTCAAGGCACTGGTGGGGCTCTGCGACGACCTCGGCATCGCCACCGTCGCCGAGATGGTGGAAGACGAGGCCGGTCTCGCGTTCGTCCGCGACTGCGGGGTCCGATACGTCCAGGGTCACCTTTTCGGCCGCCCCTCCTCCGACATCGCAAGCTTTCCCGCCGCCATCCCCCGCCACCTGTTCTAGTGCACAGACCCATTCGAGAGATTCGGTCGAATGGGTCGTAGTGTGCACGGGAATCAAGAGGTTACGTGCAGCAACGGTGCATTATTGAATGCGCCGCTGCACTAGGCGACGCAGGGAATGGATCGAACGCCGGCGGCAACGTGTTTCCGACTAGCGCGACACGCCGTCCCGCTTTTCATCCCGGCGCGCGAACACGTAGGACGTGGCCTGGGGCGAAATGGCGCCGAGTGAGGCCAGGATTTCCTGCCAGGAGATCGGATCCGGAATCGGCCCGCCGAATGCCCAGCCGAGCGATTGCACCAGGTGCTGGCCGACGGTGGCGTACATCACCACGATCGTCGCCGCCCACATCAGCGACGGACGGGCGCCGGCAACCCACCACGACGGATGGCGGGCACGCGCTTCTTCGATCGCCAACTCGGCGAGCGACACCTTGATGCGCTCCACCAGCCGTCGGGTCTCCTCCTGGCTCAACTCGTGATCGCTGCTGAGAAGCTCGTCGGCCGCGTTGCCGATGGCCTTGACCGGCTCCGCGATCGCGGAGCCGGCGGTCCTGCCGACCCAGTCCCAAAAACCCATGTCATACGTCTCCATCGATCTCGGTTGCCGTCTCGAACCACTCGGCGGCGCTGTTGGCGACAATTTCGCAGGCCGACGGCGTTATCACCGTTCCGCCGGGCAGTTCCACCACCCACCCCGAACCGTCTTTCAGTTCCGATAACGAATCCGGGTCGGCGACCACCGGGTACACCCGTTCCCGCACCTGCCACGCCAGAACCGGCTCCTTGAGCAGTTCCGGGGGCTCGTCGAGCGAGACGTTCAGCAGGTGCGTCCCGGGCGCGGCCGCCACGAACTGCTCTTTACGGTTTGCGAACTGCCGGCTCGGCGCCGTCACCGTCACCACATCGTCGCCCAGCGCGACGTCGACGTGAGCGACGTTCGAGTTGGCGCAAACCTTGAATCGCTCCACGGCGCTGTGGGGGTAGTGGTAGCCATCGTGAGACTTGAAATAATTCGACATCGTTCGGATCCTTGCGGCTGCCTGAGGAAAATCCCGCCGACTGAACTGTCGCCGCGACGCGGTGGCTGTTGACGCGCTGGCCGCACGGTGGGCTGTTGACGTGCGCTGGCCGCACGGTGGGCTGTTAACGTGCGCTGGCCGCACGGTGGGCTGTTAACGTGCGCTGGCCGCACGGTGACAGTTGACGTGCGCTGGCCGCTCACGGCGCCGGCGGCAGGCCGCTGCGCTCCAGGCGGAACGAGCCGCGGCGCTCGTCGAGCGGGCCGATGGTGGGGGGCAAACGATAGCGGTGCGGGTTGTTGCCGCTGCCCCACTGCGGCCAGCGGTCGACGCGCTTGACGGTCTCGGCGAGGCGGCCGCCGACTTGGCCGACGGCGACGCGCAGCGCGCGGATCAGGGCTTTCTCGTGGGCGTCGCCCCAAGCCCCAGGGTCGCCTTCCCAACCGAGGCTCGCATGCCGGTCACGAACCGACTGCAATACCGCGTGCAGGCGCCGTCCGGCGCAGCCGCGGGCGGCGACATGGCCCGGATAGCGCACGTGCCAGCGGAGAATCATGGCGATCGCCTTCTCGGACGTGAAAATGTCGCCGAGGCGAAGGCTGCTGCCGGCGTCCCACGGCATGTCGATCAGGTCGCGCAGCCGAATCCGCGTCATGTCCCACATGGTGCGGCGATAGCCGGGAATGGTGCGCCCGGCCATGACGAAGCGGTAGAACCAATGCCACGTCTTGAAGTAGTCGCTCTCCTCCTGCCGCTGCGGCAAGCGCGCGAAACCGCCGCGCTCGTCGTGCAACGCCAGCCAGCCGGCGTATTTGCGTTGCCCGCGGTCGAACAAAAGCTGGCCGTTGGCGATGCCGTGGTGGTTGACCCAGCCGCGGTCGATGGAGACGCCGAACACCCCGAGGGTCTGATGGAACGCCGCCGCATCAGCGTGGGCGAGGTAGGCGAGGACTCCGCACAGCTCACCCTCGCTGACGGTGCCGTTGCGGCCGACAATGCCGAGCGTCCAATGGCACGGGCCGACCGAGATGAGGGCGTTGTCGTACGCATTGACGCTGTCGAAATGGCCGAGACATTCGACTTCGGCGACGGAGCGGACGACGCGGAAGGTCGATTGCTGCGCTGCATCCAGCTCTTCCGCGCGGCGGCCGATCACGCACTCCGGCACAATCTCGCCTTCCGGGCGCGAATGTCGGGGCGGCACCGCGCGTGGTCCACTCCACGACAGATACGAGGTGAACTCCCCGATGATGACCCGGCCCGCTCCGTCGTCATCCGCGGTGTCCGCACTGGCGCCATCTCCCGTCACCGGAAAATGGCCGCTGAGGTCGCGGGCGTACATCCGCGCCGCCGCGTCCGGAACCTCGTCATGGCGCCAGATGTTGGTGGCCACCGGGCGGTCGCGTCGGCCATTGCGCAGCCGCCAGGCTTCCACCGCCACCGGGCAGCGCCAACGGCTGTCGAGCCAGTGCTGCAAGGCCTCGCCCGTGGCGGCGTCGACCACGCCGCTGATCGGCCCGGCGTAGCGGTTTGGACCAGTAGCGACCGGCGTCAGGCCGTCGGCGTAGATCGTCGCCCGGCGCGGGCTCTCCACCGCGACCTGCGCCAACGCCGCATAGGCTTGGAATTCCCGCACCGCCCAGGCAGTGAAGCGGCCGAAGCAGCCGTCGGCGGGCCCGACCACGGTGAACCCGAGTTCGGCAAGGTCGCGCTGCAGGCGGCGCACGGCGTTGTCGTCAGCGCTGCCGCGTCGCAAGATCTCGCCGCCATAGCGTCTGCCTGCGTTCCGCCCGGATGTCTGCATCATCGATCAGGCCTCTCTGCGCGCATTAGGAATGAAGGCAACTTAAGTGCGCGGAAAAAGAAAATATACCTATCGCATTGGGGGGGTTGTTGGCGCGAGGCCCATGAAGCAGGAACCACGCCGTGGGCCTCGCTTTCCGTTGCCGAAGCCCGTGATCCTTTTGTAACGTGCTCTTGTGACGGGAGAAAAGGGCGCACACGATGCGGACGCGGACTCGCGGGGTCGCCCGCAAGAACTGGTTCGGCGCGCCGCTGAATTGGCTCTTGTTCGTGCTCCTGCCCCTGGTGCTGGCGCTTCCCGGATGTGATCAGGAGCCGGAACCGCCGTCGCTCGAAATTATCGGCGGCGGGTTCATCTTCAATTACCGTTTGGCGGAGGCGTATTGGGGAATAACCGCCCGTACCCTCGGCGGCGTCCCAGAGGAGGCCGTTCTGGAGGCGCGCTTTGAAAATCCCGGCGGCGGCGAGGCGATTGTCGTCCGCCAGCCCACCCGCCGCGGCCGCGACCGCTACAAGTTCGAGACGCCGCCGCTCGCCTCCGTCGAGGCCGAGCGCGACTACGGAGTGGAACTGCGACTGCTCGATCCGGCAACCGAGGCCGTCATCGCCACGGCGGGCCGGCAGTTCCGTTCGCAGATCGGCTCAGACGTCCTGCCGCCCCGCCCGCTGACTTTCGGCCCCGGCTACCACAACGCTCCCGCCAATGCAGGCCCGCCGCCCCCGCAACCCGGTGACGCTCCTCCGCCCCGGTGATTCTGCTGCAGGACCTTGACGACGATGGGAGTCGCGGGTATGTTCACTCTACGTTCGAGAAGCGCGAGTGCAACGGCGAAACCAGCGCACGAAAATTGTAAGGCCATATTCAACCCTTGGAAGAATGCTTGGATTACAAAGGCTTGACCTTGATTCTGCATACATTTGATGACATCGGCATACAGTTTCAGCGCCCGAACGGACACAAAGCGCTTGATGTGAGCGGGTTAACGGCCGTCGCCTGTCACGAATCGCACAGAAGCGCGGCAATTCCCGGCTATTTGGTGCAGGATCTCGGCGCAGCATGCGGGATATTCGTGAGACGTATTTCGCGCTGAAGTTCTGCCGCCCGGAAGTGCGCGCGGCTCACGGCACCGCCTGCACCGGCAGGTCGGCCGTCGCGCCGGCGCCGCGCAACGGGTACTCCGCCAGCACTTCGTAGTGCGCGCCTTCGCCCCCCAGGTGGCTCCGGAACAGCGCGAACGACGGGATCTGGAACGGACCCAGCGCGATCGCGTTGTTGCGCTCCATGAAGCTGCCGATGCGGGCGACCGACGCGCCGCTCCTGAATCGCGCCAGGGTCACGTGCGGCTTGAACTTGCGCCGCTCGGGTGTCTGGCCGCTGCGCGTCACCGCCATCTCCACCTTGTCCTGGAGGCGCATCAAGAGTTCGTCCCGCTTGACCGCCGCCCACAGCGATCGCACCTTGTGCCCGCTCTCGAAGCACCCGAGGCCGGCGATGCTCAACCCAAACGCAGGCATCCGCACCCCATCGAGCGCCTCGTGGATGTCTTCCGCATCGGCGCCGCCCACTTCGCCGATAAACCGCAAAGTCACGTGCATGTTCTCCGGCGGCACCCAGCGCGCCCCGGGGATGCCCGAGCACAGGCCGGCAAGGTGTTCGCGGACCTCTCGGGGCAGCGGCAGTGCGACGAACAGGCGAAACATGGCGCCCTCCTGACCCCTCTTCAGGTGAACAACGCGAGGACCCCGGTGTAGCCATAGAGGCGGCCGTTGGAGATCTCGCCATTGCAGTACATGCCGACGACGGGGAACGGGCCGAGCGCGTCGCGGATGGTCGCCAGTTCATCCTTCAGCCCGCCGGGCACGCCGGGGGCGCGGGCGACGCACGAGAAATAGACGCCACCCCGCGGCGGCGCCGACAGGCGACGCTTCAGGCCCGCCACCATGACGGTCATGTTCTCACGCGCCGCTTCGACGTCCTGGCGCACGAACATCAGGCGATCGCCGGCCTCGATGCCGCTGCCGATCGCCAGCCACCCATGCATCCGGTCCAGAGCGATCAGGTTGCGCACCATGTAGTCACAGGTGTCGGAGCCGGGGAGCGGCAGTGCCGCGTGGATGCGTCCGGCAATCCGGTTGAGATCAGCGGCCAGCGCGGGGCCGATGTCCTCCTTCAAGACGTCGAGGGCGCGGCGGCCGTCGAGGCCGATGACGACGTTGTCGACACAGTCGGAGACCAGGTGGCTGACGCCGATGGGGACGCACCCCTGGGTCAGGGCCGTCTGCAGGCCGACGTCGGGGGTGAACAGGACCCCGGACACGCCGCCGCCGGTAACCCGCCCCGCCACCTGATGATGGGCGCTTCGCGACGATGTGAGCCCGCCCACGAGAAAGCCGGCGGTGCGCTCCGCCATTTCCGTGATCAACGCCGGCGCCCGCTCGTTCTGCGGATCGCCATGGACGATGCCCACCAGCAACGGCTGCCTCTCGATCCAAGACCGATGTTCCGGAGACAGCTCATCGACGCTCTTGGCGATCGACGGGAACACGCAGAACCCTGCCTCCGGGACCTGGCCGACCATCGCCACGACAGCGGGCCGATCCACATACACTGCATTGCCGGCGAGCACGCCGATGCCTACAGAGCCGACCCAGTGTTCGACCCCGGTCTTCTGGCGCAGGTAGGCGAGGATGCTGGCGACGTCTTCCGCGAGGAGATCGCTGACGTAGAGGAAACCGATGTTGGGCGCACCCGGCGCGTCTGCGAGGCCGTCCGCGCACCCCTGAGCCGCGTGCGCCCAGTCCTCCGCCGCCCCGTGAGCGACCGTGAAGGGCGCGTCACCGCGGACACCATCAACAATCGGCAAGACGCTGCTCCTCCCCGCGCTCCAGCCTTGTTCAGAGGTCGCCAAATGTGCCGCGCGAACGGCGGGAGCGCAATGTTAACAATCCATCATCATGGTCCCGGGCGCCGCGATCCCACTTGATCGCAAAGGCCCTGCTCCCATATTACTTCCAGGTTCAACTCGCTTGGGAGAGAGGTTCTGATGGCGTTGAGACCTGACAGTCGTTTCCAGTTGCGAACCGACACAATGACGCGCGGCCAGGCCGAGGCCGCACAGATCGATGTCGGCCTCCGCCAGTACATGCTGCGGGTCTACAACTACATGGCGCTCGGCGTCGCATTCACCGGCGTCATCGCCATGCTGGTCGCTGCCAACCCGCAGGTCATGCAGGCGATCGTCGGCGGCCCGTTCGTCTGGGTGCTGTTCATCGGCATCATCGGCATGGGCTTCGTCGCGCCGCGCATCATGATGAGCAAAAGCTTCGGCGCCGCGCAGGCCTGCTTCTGGGTCTACGCTGCGATGTGGGGCGCGCTGATCGCCCCCTACTTCTACCTTTACACCCAGGACAGCATCGCCCGCGCCTTCTTCGTAACGTCCGCGGCTTTCGCGGGAATGAGCCTCTACGGCTACACCACGAAGCGTGACCTCACGGCCATCGGGCGGTTCCTGGTCATGGCGACGTTCGGCATCCTGATCGCGCTGCTCGTTAACCTGTTCGTGCAGTCGTCGGGCTTCCATCTCCTGATGTCGATCGTCGTGCCGGTGATCTTCGCCGGGCTGACGGCTTACGAGACGCAGCAGATCAAGAACTGGTACTTCGAGACCGACGCCGGAGACGTCACGCACCGCAAGGCGATCTTCGGCGCCTTCATGCTTTACGGCAGCTTCGTGACCATGTTCATCTGGATCCTGCAGCTGTTGGGCGTCGCCCGCAGCGAATAGGCGCTCCGCGGTTCCACTGGTTCCGACCCCCGGGAGAACCCTTCCCGGGGGTTTTATTGTGGGCCGGGCGTAACCTACGATTTTTCCGCGAACTGGTCGTACGCTTCGAGGGCGTAGGCGCCGTAGACCGTCGCCGGTCCCCCGTTCATCATCACGGCGACGGCGATGGTGTCCATCATCTCCTGCCGGGTGGCGCCGTTCCTGACCGCGCCGCGGACGTGGAAGCCGATGCACCCGTCGCAGCGCAACGAAATCGAGATGGCGACCGCCATCAACTCCTTGATCTTGGCATTGAGCGCGCTGTCGGCCTTGGCCTGATCGGCTAGCTGCACGAACCCCTTCCATGGGCCGGGGATGCCCTTGTTGAGGTCGGCCATCACGCCGCTCAGGTGTTTCACGATCTCGGGATAGTTCTTCTCGCTCATGGTGCTCCTTTCGGCCGGTCCCGGCGCGTTGCTATGGCTGAGGCGCTCCGTCAGCACCCCCTCCTGAATTAGATAAAATTAATATACCGTCGGCCACCCGGCCGCAAGCCTGCGCCGTGTCACACAGCCGGTTTCCCACAGGCGGCGTTCACGCTATGCTCGGTTGCAAGAAAAACGAAAGACGCCGGGACATGAGCACCACATCGCCGCCGTCCGCCGCGGCCGAGACCCTCTGCTATCACTGCTTCGACGCCACCATCGGCATCCGCGCCGAGCGCAACGGGCTGATCGGCGCGGTCCTCGACCGCCTGCCGCCGTGCTGGCAGCCGACCGTACCGGGCGAGACCGTGGATGCGACGATCGGCCTCGAGCGGCGGAATGCTCCGGGCGCGTTGGCCGGCGACACTTGGACTCTGTTGATCGACGGCAGGCCGATTCTCAGGTCCAGCGACCGGACAGTGATCGCGCGCGCAGTGGAGGATGCGCTCCACGTGATGGTCGCCGCGCACTCGCACCGCTTCGTCTTCGTCCGCGCCGGAGTAGTTCGCCACCGGGACCGCGTCATCCTCCTGCCGGGGGCGCCGGGCGCCGGAACGACGGCGCTGGTGGAGGCGCTGGTCCGCTGCGGCGCGGCGTACTTCTCCGACGCCTTCGCCATCCTTGACCGGGAGGGCGGCGTGCATCCCTATGCGGTGCCGCTGGCGGCACGCCAGCCGAGCGATGCTCCCCTGAAGCCCCTGCCCGCCGCGGGGCCCTGCGGCATCGGCGTCATCGCCTGTCTCCGCTACGGCGGTCCGCGCTCCTGGCACGTTTCGGAAACCTCGCTCGAGGACACGGCCCGCGCCCTCATCGCTCACACCCTGTTCGCGCACCAGACGCCGGAGCGAACCTTGCGCGCCCTCTCGGCGGCCTTCACCGCAGACGCGGCGGCGCTCAGCGGCGAGCGCGGCGAGGCTGACGAAGCGGCGCAGCATCTTCTGGCACTCCTGGACAACTGAGCTCCGTGGCATAGATACTGAGGGTGCCAACGCACCCGGCGCCGGTGCCGCGCAGGCCTGCGCACGACGACCGGCTTCCGCCCGGTGATCGACCGGCGCTGCCGCTGCGTAGGAACATGCGAGGTCTATCCTGTGATGAAACGCTCCTACGTGATAGCCGGCGGCATCGTCGCCGCCGTCGGCCTGTGGCTGGCGACCGGCTTGATCGGCGACGATGGCGACCCAGCGCCAACAGAGCGCGCGACCGCCGACGCCGCGGCGGCGTCAGAGTCGCTTCCGTCGGTGCAGGTGCGAACCCTGGACGCCGCGAGCCACGACCGCCGCCTCAACCTGTTCGGCCGCACGGAAGCGGGCCGCGCCGTCGAGGTGCGCGCCGAGACCGGCGGCCGCCTCGTCGAACTGGTCGCGGAAAAGGGTCGGTGGGTCGACGAGGGCGACGTGATCGTCCGCCTCGCGATGGAGGACCGCCAGAGCCGGCTCCGCGAGGCGGAGGCCGCGGTCCAGCAATGGCAGCAGAAATTCGAGGCGACGCAGCAACTCTCCAAGTCCGGCTTCCAGTCCGAAGTCCGCAAGGCCGAGGACTGGGCGGCGCTCGAGGCCGCCGAGGCAAGGCTTGCCGCCACGCGCCTCGACATCGAGCGCATCGAAGTGCGGGCGCCGTTCCGGGGCGTCGTCGACGCGCTGCCGGTCGAAGTGGGGGACGTCGTCGAGGTCCATGATCCGGTGGCGACCGTCGTCGATCTCGACCCAATCGAGGTGGTCGTCGCGGTGCCGGAGCGGATGGTCGGCGGAGTGAGCGTCGGCAGCCAAGCCGACATCCGCCTCGTCACCGGCCGGCAACTCACAGGCGCCGTCCGCTATCTGGCGCGCATGGGGTCGAGCGAGACCCGCACCTTCCGCGTCGAGATCGTCGTCGACAATCCGGACGGCGCCATTCCTGAAGGACTGACCGCCGAAGTGTCGCTGCCGTTGGGGCCGATTGCGGCGCATCTCGTCTCGCCGGCGGTTCTCACCCTCAACGACGCCGGCGAACTGGGCGTCAAGACCATCGACGGTGACGGCGAGGTTGCCTTCCGTCCGGTGCAGATCATCGACGACACGACCAACGGCATGTGGGTCGGCGGCCTGCCGGAGCGGGTGACGGTGATCACGGTCGGCCAGGAGTTCGTCCGCGACGGGCAGCGGGTGCGACCGGTCGAGGAAGCGGGCGCGAACAGCGCCGCCGTAGCAGGGGACACGTCCTGATGCCCCTGATCGATACCGCCCTCGTCCGCTCGCGCACCGTCCTCTCGATCCTGGTGCTGGTGCTGATCGCCGGCGCCATCGCCTTCATCGAGATTCCCAAGGAGGCGGAGCCGGACGTCAACATCCCGATCATTTACGTCTCGATGACCCACGAGGGCATTTCGCCGGAGGACGCCGAACGGCTGTTGATCCGGCCGATGGAAGTTGAGTTGCGCGCCATCGAGGGCGTCAAGGAGATGCGCTCCAAGGGCTACGAGGGCGGCGCCTATGTGCTGCTGGAGTTCGAGGCCGGCTTCGACGCCGACAGCGCGTTGCAGGACGTGCGCGACAAGGTCGACTTGGCCAAGCCGGAACTGCCGGAAGAAACCGACGAGCCCATCGTCAGCGAAGTCAACTTCAGCCTGTTCCCGGTCGTCGTGGTGATGCTGTCCGGCGATGTGCCGGAACGCACCCTGCTCCGCCTCGCCCGCGACCTGCGGGACGAGATCGAATCGGTCACCAGTGTGCTCAGCGCCGAGATCGCCGGCGACCGCGAGGAACTCGTCGAGGTCCTGATCGATCCGGTTGTCGTGGAAAGCTACGGGCTGTCCCCCGACGAGGCCTTGGCCCTGGTGCAGAGCAGCAACCTCCTGGTAGCCGCGGGCGCTCAGGACACCGGGCGCGGCCGGTTCAGCGTCAAGGTGCCGGGCTTGTTCGAAGAAGCCCGCGACATCGCGGATCTGCCGCTCCGCGTCGAAGGGGACGCGGTGGTGCGCGTGCTCGACGTCGCCGAGGTCCGCCGCACCTTCAAGGACCCACAGGGCTTCGCCCGTGTCGACGGGCGGCCGGCGCTGGCCATCGAGGTCTCCAAACGGACCGGCGAAAACCTGATCGAGACGGTCGACCGGGTCCGCGCCGTGGTTGCCGAAGAAAGCGGCGCGTGGCCGGAGGCGCTGCGCCGGTCGGTGCATGTCGCCTTCATCCAGGACAAGTCCGGCGATATCCGCACCATGCTCTCGGACCTGCAGAACAGCGTGCTGTTCGCGGTTTTGCTGGTGATGATCGTCATCGTGGCGGCGCTCGGCGTTCGCTCCGCGGCCCTCGTCGGCGTCGCCATTCCAGGATCGTTTCTCGCCGGGATCCTGGTGCTGCAGGGGTTCGGGCTGACCATCAACATGGTTGTTCTGTTCGCGCTGATCCTCGCCGTCGGCATGCTGGTCGACGGCGCCATCGTCGTCACCGAGCTTGCCGACCGCAAGATGGTGGAGGGCGAGCCGCGCCGCCGGGCCTATGCGGTCGCCGCCAAGCGCATGGCATGGCCGATCATCGCCTCGACCGCGACCACGTTGGCCGCTTTTTTGCCGCTGCTGTTCTGGCCGGGCGTGGTTGGCGAGTTCATGAAGTTCCTGCCCATCACCCTCCTTGCCACCCTCTCCGCGTCGCTCCTGATGGCGCTGGTGTTCGTGCCGACCCTCGGCGCCTTCATCGGCAAGCCGGGCGCCGCCGATCCCGAGACGATGCGGAGCCTCGCCGGCGCGGAAGGCGGCGACCTCGGCCACCTGCACGGCTGGACCGCCCGCTATGTGCGCTTCCTGCAGGCGGCGCTCCGCCATCCGGGCAAGGTAGTGGTGGTTGCGGTTGTGCTCCTGGTCGGCGTCCAGGTCGCCTATGCTGCGTTCGGCCGCGGCGTCGAGTTCTTCCCGGACGTCGAGCCGGAGGTGGTCAAGCTGCAGGTTCGGGCACGGGGCAACCTCTCCAGCCTCGAGCAGGACGCCCTGATGCGGGACGTGGAGCAGCGCATCCTCGGCATGGACGAGTTCGAAGCCGTCTACACGCGCACCGGCACGCCCGAGCGGGGCGAGGAGGCCGAGGACATCATCGGCACCATCACCCTGGAACTCGTCGACTGGGAGCACCGCCGCCCGGCGAAGGAGATCCTCGCAGAGGTCAAGGACCGCACGTCCGGGATCGCCGGGGTGTTCGTCGATCCGCGCGAAGAGGAAGCCGGGCCGCCGATCGGCAAGCCGGTCCAGATCGAACTCTCGTCCCGGCATCCGGAGTTGTTGGCGCCGGCGGTGGAGCAGGTGCTGGCGGGGCTGCGGCAGATCGGCGGCCTGGTCAACATCGAGGACAGCCGGCCGCTCCCCGGCATCGACTGGGAGATCGTCATCGACCGCGCCCAGGCCGCCAAGTTCGGCGTCGATGTAGCGACGCTGGGGCGCGCCGTGCAGATGGTCACCACCGGCATCAAGGCCGGCGAATACCGCCCGGACGACTCGGACGACGAGATCGACATCCGGGTGCGCTACCCGGAGCGCTACCGCACCATCGACATGCTGGACGAGATGCGCCTCAACACGCCTTCGGGCGCCGTGCCCATCGGCAACTTCGTGCAGTTGAAGCCACAGCCGCAGGTCGGCGCCGTTTATCGCACCGACAGCCGCCGGGTGATGACCATCAAGGCCGACGTGGAAGAGGGCGTGCTCGCCGACGACAAGGTGAAGCAAATTCAGGCGTGGCTGGCGGGCGCCGACGTCGATCGGCGCATCGGTATCCGCTTCAAGGGCGAGGACGAGGAGCAGAACAAGGCCGAGGCGTTTCTGCTGAAGGCGTTCGCCTACGCCATCTTCCTGATGGCTGTGATCCTGGTCACGCAGTTCAACAGCTTCTACTCGGCGGCGCTGATCTTGACCGCAGTCGTGATGTCGACCATCGGCGTGTTCGTCGGGTTGCTGGTCACCGTCCAGCCGTTCGGCATCGTCATGGGCGGCATCGGCGTCATCGCCCTGGCCGGCATCGTCGTCAACAACAATATCGTGCTGATCGACACCTACGACCGCCTCGTCAAGACCGCGGCAAGCCCGCTGGACGCCATTCTCCGGACCGGCGCCCAGCGGCTTCGGCCGGTGATGCTGACCACCATCACCACCATACTCGGCCTGCTGCCGATGATGTTCGGGGTCAACATCGACTTCATCGCCCGCCACGTCTCGGTCGGCGCGCCGGCGACCCAGTGGTGGTCGCAGCTTGCAACGGCCATCGTGTTCGGCCTCGGCTTCTCGACCCTCCTGACCCTGGTGTTCACCCCCGCGGCGCTGATGCTGAAAGCCAACGTCAGCGACTGGCGCCGCCGCCGCCGCACCCACAAGCTGTCGGTCGTGGAGGAGTTACCGCAGGCCGCGGAGTAACGGTCTGCTATTCACCCTCCTCGGCGGAGGGGGCGCGGCTGAGGGCGGCGTAGCTGCGAACGCTGAACGGGATCGAGGCAACGTAGGCGAACATGGTGAGCGACAGCGTCGTCCACGGGGCGCTCAGCAGGAGCGCCAGATAGAGGCCGGCGGCGAGCATCACCGGCAGCACGCGGTTGGTGGGCACGCGGATCTTCTTGAACGAAAAGGTGCGCACCCGGCTGACCTCGAGGATCGCCGCGGTGACCACGCAGAGGCCAGCGACGGCGGGATGGCGAAAAAAGTCTATTTCTCCCTGAAACCACATGACCATCGGCAGCAACGCCAGCCCGGCGCCGGCCGGCGTCGGCACGCCGGTGAAGTAGCTGCGCCGCCATGCCGGGGGCTCCGGCGCGTCCAGGTCCGTGTTGAAGCGCGCCAGCCGGAGTGCGCAGCAGATGCAGAACAACAGCACCAACGACCAGCCAATGCGCCCGGCGTCCTGCAAGGTCCAGACGTAGAGGATCAGGGCCGGCGCCGCGCCAAAACACAGGAAGTCCGAAAGGGAGTCGAGTTCGGCGCCGAATCGCGTGGCGCCTTTGAGGATGCGGGCGATGCGGCCGTCGAGGGCGTCGAGGACACCGGCAACGACGATGGCGAACACGGCAAGCTCCCACCGCTCCTGCAACGCGAAGCGGATACCGGACAGGCCCGCCGCCAGCGCCAGCAACGTCAGCACGTTGGGGATCATGCGATTGATGTGGAGAGCCTTGATCCGCCGGCGTTGCGGCGGCTGAGCAGTTTCATCGGACGACGCGATCACCGGCGCTCCCCCTCGCGTGCCGCTTCCTGGGCGCGAAGGTCCGCGATCACCGTTTCACCGGCGACGGCGCGCTGACCGACCACCGCCAGCGGCGCAACGCCGTCCGGCAGATAGACATCGACCCGGCTGCCGAAGCGGATCAGCCCGAACCGCTCACCAGCCCGAACCACCTGCCCCTCGTGCACCATGCACTTGATGCGCCGCGCGATCAGCCCGGCGATCTGCACGAACGCCACCTGCGCGTCGTCGTCGGCGGTCACCACCAACCCCTGGCGTTCGTTGTGCTCGCTCGCCTTGTCGAGCGACGCGTTGAAAAACTTGCCGGGTCGGTAAGCGGTCCGCGTCACGACGCCGTCGACGGGGATGCGGTTCACGTGCACGTCGAACACATTCATGAACACCGAAATGCGGGTGCGGGGGGCGTTGCCCATACCCAGTTCCGGGGGCGGCACCGCCGGCAGGACGGCCTGCACCACCCCGTCCGCCGGGCTGATGATCAGGCCCTGGCGGCTCGGGGTCACCCGCGAAGGATCCCGGAAGAAGTACGTGCACCAGAGCGTGAGCACGACCCCGATCCACCCAAACGGCGGCGCCAGCCACCACAGCACAACCGTCGCCGCCGCGAAGCTGGCGATGAACGGCCAGCCGGCGCGATTGATCGGTGCCAGCACGGCATCCAGAGAGGCGATCGATTCTCCGAAAGGTTTGAGCGAAGCCATCTGCCGCCATTCCGCCCATAGCGCCCGCCGCAGGCCCTTCGACCCGCGTTTTCGCCCTCAGCTTACCACGCCTTCTGCCGCCTGGTCGACGCCGGCGGACGCGGTAGCGTGAAGTTAGACTTGTTCCCGCATATCGGGAGGTCTAGGCTGCGCTCGTCCGCCCCGTTACGACAGCCGTTCATCAGCGAGGAGTATCCGCGTGCAACGATTTGTTCAGGCAGCGGTGTTCGCGGTGATCGTCTGGCTCGGCGTTGCGGTCACTGTCGAAGCGCAACAGACCGAGGCTGACGCCTTTGTGTACCAGACCCGCTCCCGGGTCAACGAGGGGGTTGTGCGCATCATCGCCGGGGAATGGGGCAGCACCTCGCTACGGATCGCCAGCGACCTCGCAGCGGTGCTCGACCAGCGGGGCGACCTCCGCATCCTGCCGATCGTGGGCAAGGGCTCTGTGCAGAACATCACCGACCTCCTCTATCTCAAAGGCATCGACCTTTGCATCATCCAGGAGGACGCCCTCGACTACGTGGCCCGCAACCGCATCCACACCACCACGGCGCAGCGCCTTCGCTACATCACCAAGCTGCACAACGAGGAGTTCCACCTGCTCGTGCGGGACGACATCCGCTCGTTCCAGGATCTCGCCGGCCAACCGGTGAGCATCGGGCCGGAAGGCAGTGGCTCCGCGGTGGCCGCGACCGCCGCCTTCGAGACCCTCGGCGTCACCGTGCAGCCGTTGCTGCTCGACCACGTTGTGGCGCTCGACAAACTGAAGGCAGGGGAAATCGCCGGTCTCGTCTACGTGACCGGCAAGCCGGCCGCCTTCTTCCGGCAGATCGACGATCCCGGCGGGCTTCACCTGTTGTCCGTGCCGATGGCGCCAGCGCTGTTGTCGACGTACGCCCCGGCGTCTCTCGATCACGATGACTACCCGCGCCTCGTCGATGACCCGCAAGCGATCGAGACGTTCGCGGTGGGCACGGTGCTCGCCGTCTACAATTGGGAGCCCGGATCGGTGCGCTACCGCCAGGCGGCGCGGTTCGTCGAAGCATTGTTCGGCGATTTCGGCAATCTGCTGTCCGAAGCCCGCCACCCCAAGTGGCGCGAAATCAACCTCGCCGCCGACGTCGCGGGCTGGACCCGCTTTGCCGCGGCGCAGGAATGGCTGGATTCCCAGCCCACCGCCGATCGCCAGCCCGGCGCGCCGGACGCGACTGCCGGCGAGACGGGGGCGTCGCTGGCGCCCGCCGCCGGCGCCGGCCAGTGAAGAGAGAAGGCGCGGGCGACGCGGCGGTTTCGACTACGGCAGATTCTGCAGCGTCCGCGCCGCCGCCGCATCGCCGGTTTCGGCCCGCCAGTTCAGCCACGACACCAGGACCCGCTGGCGCTGCTCGGCCTCTGCGGATCCGAGCGCAATGGCGCGCCTGTACCAGGCGATGGCCTGTTCCGGTTCAGGTCGGATGCCCTTGATGCCCCGCTGCCGGAAGTAGACAGGGTCGAACGTCAGGCCCATCAGCATCGCAGCGCGGCCGTCGTCGCGCTCGGCCACCACCTTGTAGAAGAGGCGCGCCGAAGCCAGGTCGCCCAACTCCAGCATCCGGTCGCCGCGGGCCAGCAACGGCGCCGCGTCGATGGCGCCAATGGAGCTTTTCCGTTGTTGTTGCGCAGACGGGGCTTGGCTATTTGCGGCGGGTTCGGCCGGGGCCGGCGCAACGTCGGCGGCGGCGGATTCCTCAGGAGGAGACTCCGGTAAAGGCGCCGTGCTGGCGTCCACCGCACCATCCCAAGCATCCTTCCGCGACATTTCGGCCGCCGGCGGAGCGCTCGCCGCTGGTGGTGCCGGCCGGGGGCCCTGGAGGATCTCCGTCGCCGGGGGATCCGCCGGCTTGAGGCTGGGTTCCGCGCCCGCCAGCGGGGACTGCGGCGGCGGCGCATCAACCCCTGCGGCGGCGCCTTCCGCATCGCTTGCGGCCACCCGATCCCGACCATACCGCTCATCGTCGAGCGGACCGACCTCGCGCAGGACCTCGTTGACGTTGTCGCTGATCTCGGTGACGACACTGCTGAGGTCGGCGATCCACACTGAGGCCGCAGACACGGCGGCTTCGCCTTCGACGGTGACGGCACGCCAAGCGCGATTGAGGCCGCCGGCCTTGACCAGTCCGGTTCGGACCAGAGCGTACCCGGTGGCCCCGCCGACCAGCAAGGCAAGCAGCACGACGAGCACGGTGCGCGCCGCGCCGGGGCCGGAGCGCTTCGCGGCTTCGGCCGCCGCGGCCGCAGGCGGCTCCATGACAATGGGCGCCGGCCGCAGCGCAGTCTCGGCGGCGGCGTCGCCGTCGGCAGGAGGCTGCGGGAACGTTCGCTCCGGCACGGCGCGGCGCGGCGGCTCTGGGCCCCCGTCGCGCTGCGGGATAACAGGCGGCCGCTGTTCCTGAGGAGCCCGGTGCGGTCGTCGCTCTGGTTCCGGATCCGCAAGCGAGTAATCGAGGCGGGAGTCATCGTCGTCGGCCGTCGCCGTCAAGCCATCGAATTCAGGCTGCGACCGCCCGGCAGCCAGTTTCCGCAAGTGCGGCGGCACGAACAGGGTCCATGCCACATCCTTGACCAACTCCTGCGGTATTGGGCGGGTCCCGGTGCGCTCGGCCTTGGCGACAACGCCGGTGCAGAGGCGCGCAATGCGCCCCGGATTGCCGTTGCCATAGAAAGAGATGCGCGCCAACGCCGCGTCGCTGAACAAGTCCAGCCCGTGTTCGCATTTGGCTTGAAGCGCGTGATAGACGAAGGCGGGCACCTCGCCCGCGTCGAGCAACGGCAGCTTGATTTCGCGGTCGGCGCCGGCGCGGATTTGTTCGTCCTCGGTCCGCCGCGCCCGTCGGCCACGGTCTGTGATGGTCATGATCATCGCCATCGCGACGCCGTCCTCGCGCGCCTGCACCACCCAGCGCTTCAGCCCTGCAAGGACGGGCGCATCAAGGCGGTCGGCATCGTCAACCAGAAGGAGCGTAAAAGGCCCGTTCTCGCTCCGGCCACGGGCGGCGGCGCCCGCGGCGAAATGTGCCGGTGGACGGCAGACGGCGGTCGCGGCTTCAAGGGTCGTCCCGCTGCTGCAGGCCAGCACCCGGTCGCGACAGGCGAGGACGATGTCGTCGACCCCCTTCAGCCACGCGCCGAGCGCCTGCATCAGCGTCGTCTTGCCGGCCCCGTCGGCTCCGGTGATAATGACGATCGCGTGGCCTTCGCGCACGGCGGTCACCGCCGCCTTCAGCACCTCGGCTCGGGCGTCGTTAATGTAGACGTGGCTGGGGTCCAAGGCCGCCATGAACGAATCCTCTCGCCGCCCCAGTTCCTGCAGTGTCGTCAACGACCGTGGCCTCGCTCAAGGATTGGCCAGCGCCGTGACCGAAAACGCTGCCGATGCATTCAGGCGGCCGCCGGGCACGACACTTCGAACCAGGCTGGGAGACTACCATTGCATCGTAACCGGAGTGTAAACGGGTTGGCCATGCCGCGGTGCAGGGGAAGGAAAGGGCGCACCGCCTGCATAAACCTTACGTGACGTGTTGTCTTGTCCCGCGCATCACCGGTAAGGTCCGCGCCAGATCGGGGACGCACGATGAACAGACGCACCATTGAGGGAACCGCATTCCTTGCCGCCTTCGCCGCCTGCATTCCGGCGGCCAACTGGCTGATCCAGCACGTCGGAACCGTGTGCACGGCCGACGGCGTCTGTCTGGTGCCGGTGGCGCCGGGCGTCATGGCGCCGAGCGGCGTGATCATGGTCGGGCTGGCGCTGGTGCTGCGCGACCTGGTGCAGCGGCGGCTGGGGGTCGGCTGGGCGGCCGCGGCGATTCTCGGAGGCGCCGCCGTCTCGGCTGTGCTGGCGCCGCCGTCTCTGGTTATCGCCTCGGCCGTCGCGTTCCTGATATCCGAGTTCGTGGACCTCGCGGTCTACACGCCGCTACAGCGCCGCCGCTTGCTGCTTGCAGTGGCGCTCAGCAGCCTGGTCGGCTTGATTGTCGATAGCGCCGTCTTCCTCTATCTGGCGTTCGGCAGTCTCGCGTATCTTCCCGGCCAGATCATCGGCAAAACATGGATGGTGCTGCTCGCCCTGCCGGCGATCTGGTGGATCCGCAACCGCGACCGCCGCCTCGGCCTGGAACCGGCGTGAGCGGCCCGCAACAGCGGCTTGGCTGCCAAGTCGATTACGGCCCTGGCCTCATGCTCAGAAGCTCCTCACGAGAGGTTATTGAGGACGTACTGGAGAATGCCGCCGGAGCGGTAGTAGTCGACCTCCTCCAGAGTGTCGATCCGGCATAGCACCGGCGCCGTTTCGCTCTCGCCGCCGCTGCGGTGGATGGTCAGGGTGACGTCCATCGACGGGCGCACGTCGCCTTCGATGCCGGTGATGTCGAACGTCTCGCTGCCGTCGAGCTTCAGGGTCTTGCGGGTGGCGCCGTTTTTGAACTGGAGCGGCAGGATGCCCATGCCCACCAGGTTGGAGCGATGGATGCGCTCATAGCTTTCGGCGACCACCGCCTTGACGCCGAGCAGTCGCGGGCCCTTGGCCGCCCAGTCGCGGGACGAGCCGGTGCCGTACTCCTTGCCGGCGATGACCACCAGCGGTACGCCGTCCTTCTGGTAGGCCATGGCGGCATCGTAGATGGACATCTGCTTGCCGTCCGGCATCAGCTTGGTGACGCCGCCCTCGGTCCCCGGCACCATCTCGTTGCGGATGCGGATGTTGGCGAAGGTGCCCCGCATCATCACCTCGTGGTTGCCGCGCCGCGAGCCGTATGAGTTGAACTCCGCAACCTTGACCCCGCGCTCCATCAGGTACTCGCCTGCGGGACTGTCCCGCTTGATGGCGCCGGCCGGGGAGATATGGTCGGTGGTCACCGAGTCGCCGAGCAGCGCCAGCGGGCGAGCGCCTTCTATGTTGGCGAACCCGCTCTGGCCGCCCTCCTCGAAGAAGGTCGGCAGACGCACGTAGGTGGATTCCGGCTCCCAGTCGTAGGTTTCGCCGATGGCCACGTCGATGCGGCGCCACTCCTCGGTCCCGGTGAACACGTCCGCGTAACGTGTGCGATACATCTCCGGAGTCACCACGCTCTTGATGACGTCCTGGATTTCCTTGTTCTCGGGCCAGATGTCCTTGAGGTAGACCGGCTGTCCTTCCCCGCCCTTGCCCAAGGGCTCGTTCAGGAGATCGCGGCTCATCGACCCCGCGAGTGCGTAAGCCACAACCAGTGGGGGCGAGGCGAGGTAGTTGGCACGCGTCAGGGCATGGATGCGCCCCTCGAAGTTGCGGTTGCCGGACAGCACCGAGGCGACCATGAGATCGCCCTTGGTGACGGCCTCGGCAATCGGCTCCGAAAGCGGCCCGGAATTGCCGATGCAGGTGGTGCAGCCATAGCCGACCAGGTTGAAGCCGAGCGCGTTCAGGTCTTCCTGGAGTCCGCTCGCCTCCAGGTAGGCGGTGACCACCTGCGAGCCGGGCGCGAGCGAGGTTTTGACCCAGGGCTTGACCGAGAGACCCTGGCGCCGCGCATTGCGCGCCACCAAGCCGGCGCCGACCAGCACGGTGGGGTTGGAGGTGTTGGTGCAACTCGTAATCGCCGCGATGACGACGTCCCCGTCGGTGAGGCTGTAGTTGGCGCCCTCAACCGGAGCTTCGCGGTCAAGGGACGGCACCGTGCCAGAGCCCTCCAGGTCCATCTCGTTGACCCGGTCGTTCTGATCAACGTGCCGCTCGCTGGCGAGATGGCGCTTGAACGCCGCCGCCGCGTCCGACAGCAGCACCCGGTCCTGCGGCCGCTTGGGACCGGCCAGCGACGGAACCACGTCGCCGAGGTCGAGTTCAAGGGTGTCTGTGAAAGAGGGATCCGGCGTGTCGGCGTCCCGCCACATCCCCTGTTCCTTGGCGTAGGCTTCCACCAGCGCCACCCGCTCGGGTTCCCGGCCGGTGAACGTGAGGTAGTCGATGGTGGCTTGGCCGATCGGAAAGAAGCCGCAGGTGGCGCCGTACTCGGGCGACATATTGGCGATGGTCGCCTGGTCGGCGAGGGTCAGATGGGCCAGCCCCGGCCCGCAGAATTCAACGAACTTGCCGACCACGCCCTTGTTGCGCAGCATCTCGGTTACGGTGAGCACCAGGTCGGTGGCGGTCACGCCCTCCCGCATTCCGCCGGTCAGCTTGAAGCCGACCACTTCCGGGATCAGCATGGAGATCGGCTGGCCGAGCATCGCCGCCTCCGCCTCGATGCCGCCGACGCCCCAACCGAGCACCGAGAGGCCGTTGATCATGGTGGTGTGGCTGTCGGTGCCGACCAGCGTGTCCGGATAGGCAAGGGTCGTGCCGTTGAGGCCGCTGGTCCACACCACCTGCGCCAGGTATTCCAGGTTAACCTGATGACAGATGCCGGTGCCCGGCGGCACCACGCGGAAGTTGTCGAACGCCTTCTGGCCCCAGCGGAGGAACGCGTAGCGCTCGTGGTTGCGGTCGTATTCGTGCTGGACGTTCTGCTTGAACGCCCCTGCCGTGCCGAACGCATCGACAGTTACCGAGTGATCGATGACCAAGTCGACCGGCACCAGCGGATTTATCTTCTTCGGGTCGCCGCCGCGCGCCACCATGGCGTCGCGCATGGCGGCCAGGTCGGCGACGGCGGGCACACCGGTGAAGTCCTGCATCAGCACCCGAGCCGGCCGATAGGCGATCTCGCGACTGGACCTGCGCTCCTGCAGCCACGCGGCAACGGCCTCGATGTCGTCCACCTTGACGCTGCGCCCGTCCTCGAACCGCAACAGGTTCTCCAAAAGCACCTTCAGCGAGAACGGCAGCCGCGACACGTCACCGAACCCGGCATCGGCAACCGCCTTGAGGCTGAAGAATTCGTAATCTCGCCCGCCGACCTTCAGTTGCCGGCGCGCGCCCAGGCTGTCGTTTCCGGTCAAAGACATCGATGACCTCCTCCGTGACGCATCTTTCGAATTCCGTCCCTAAGGTATGGGACACTTCGCCGCACCTGTCCACCTCGACGGACGCTTCGCACGGGGCGTCTGTAGCGCCGCTGCCGCTCTGCCACCACCGAGCGCCGGCCGGGCCGATGCGGCCGCGCCGCCGCGCTAGCCGGCGCCCATCCCGATGCGGCGGTAGATGGCTTCGACAAAGCAATAGATTCCGAACGCGATCAGGCCGAGCGCAACGACGCCCAGCAGCGCCTCGCCGTAGGGTTGGCTCCGCAGGGTTTCCAGGGCGCCGGCCAAGCCGCGTGCCTCCTGGGGATCGCTCTGCCAGGCGGCGATGCCGATGAAGCCGCCGATGATGACGAAGACGATGCCGCGCGCGATCAGGCCGAACCGGCAGACCGGCCGCATCCAGCGCATTGCGCTCTCGTCGGCGTCCAGCCGTTTCTCGAACTTGACCTTGACGCCCTTGACGATCTGGGCGATGCCTGCGCCGATGATGGATAGACCGACGATTGCGACCAGCCAGACGCCGTAAGGCTGCTGCATCAGCTTGGCGATCCAACTCTGCGTGCCGCTATCACCACTGCCCCCGCCGGCGGATCCCCAGCCGAAGGCCAGGCTGGCGGCGAACACGGCCAGCAAAAGGTGGGTCACGGCGCTGACCGCCATCCCGCCGCGAATTACCAGCGCTTTGCCGTCGCTCCCGTGACGATCCGCATCGGCAAAGGCCTGCACGGCGCGCCAGACCGCGAACGCGACGAGGCCCAGCGCCAACACGCCGATGAGGACCCACCCGAACGGCTCGTCCATTAGAGACTGCAGCGCACCCTTGGTGTCGGTCGTCTGGCCGCCGCCGCCGCCCCAGGCGGCGAGGACGGCGAGCGCCCCGACGATGACGTAAACGACGCCGCGGGACGCGTACCCGAGCCGCGCCAACGCCTTGTACTTGCCGTTGTCGCCGGCTTCCGCAGCCACACGCCGCTTCGCTGCGCGGCCGTGCCTCTGCATGTCCATGAGGCGCTCCACCGTTTGCGTATCCCCTCACAAGCCGCCAGCGCCGAGCTTTGTTCCGAGGTGCGGGGGATCCAGAAGGTGTCGCCGGTACATGACGTCACCGTGTTCCCGCAGATCGTCGCCAATCTCCCTAACCAGATGGCCTCGTGATGCGACCTCCCGGCGGCGCAACCCTACACCGCCGCGCGAAGGCCCGATGTGCTGGCTGACGCCGCGGCCAGCGCCTGATCGAGGTCGGCCTTGATGTCGTCCACGTCCTCCAATCCGACCGAGATCCGCACAAGGCCGTCGCCGATGCCCATGCCGACGCGCTCGTCCGGGGTCAAGCGCTGGTGGGTGGTGGTCGCCGGGTGGGTCGCGAGGCTCTTGGCGTCGCCGAGGTTGTTGGAGATGTCGATCAGCCGGAGGGCGTTGAGAAAACGAAACGCCGCGGCCTTGCCGCCCGGCAGCTCGAGCGAGACCACGCTGCCGCCGGCGGTCATCTGCCGCGCGGCGAGGTCGTGCTGCGGATGGCTTGCCAGTCCGGGGTAGAGCACCCGGCCGACACCGTCGCGGGCCTCAAGGAAGCCGGCGACGGCGGCGGCATTGCCGCAATGGCGCTGGACGCGAAGCTCCAGTGTCTCCAGGCCCTTCAGCAGCAGCCAAGCGTTGAACGGGCTCAGCGCCGGACCGGTGTTGCGGAGGAACGGCACCAGGACCGTGTCCTCGTAGTCGCCGTCGTTGGTGAGGACGGCGCCGCCGAGGCAGCGGCCCTGGCCGTCGATGTGCTTGGTCGCCGAGTAGACGACGATGTCAGCGCCGAGTTCGAGCGGCTTCTGCAGGATCGGGCTGGCAAAGACGTTGTCGACCACCACCTTGGCCCCCGCCCTGTGCGCCAGTTCGGCGACGGCGGCAAGATCGATGATTCCGAGGGTCGGGTTGGCCGGGGTCTCCAGGAAAACGAACGCCGCCGCCCGCGCCAGCGCCTGGTCCCACGCGGCGAGGTCGCCGCCGTCGACGAATTCCGTCTCCACCCCGAAGCGCGGCAGAATCTCGGCGACGACGTATTGGCACGAGCCGAACAGCGCCCGCGACGCGACGACCCGGTCGCCGGCGCGGACCGCACAGGCCATCGAGGCGAAGACGGCGGCCATCCCGGAGGCCGTCGCCCGGCAATGTGCAGCACCTTCGGCAGCGGCCATGCGCGCCTCGAACATCGTCACGGTGGGGTTGGCAAACCGCGAATAGACGTAACGCTGCGTGTCGCCCTTGAACGCCGCCTCGGCCTCCTCGGCGCAGCCGTAGACATACCCGGAGGTCATGTAGAGGGCTTCGGAGGTTTCCTCGTGCGCCGAACGGCAGGTGCCGCCTCGCACCAGCCGTGTCGCCGGCCGCCAACCATTTTCGTCGCGAAGATCACGGGCCATTGGCCGACCGTCTCCCTTTGCACTTGGACTATGTACCGCGCCTTGCGACGCCCATGCTTCGATTTCGCTCAGCATGGGGTTGCTTCGCTGCCTGACCCGGCACCTTATCCTAAGCGAAGTCGAGAGATAAGCGCTTGCTGCCAGCGACTCTGTTCAGCATGACGCCCCGCACCGCGTCAAGCGCAATTCGGAAGGCGGGTCGACGTGAGCCTGCCCTCGCGCCATATAACGGTCATGCCAGCCGGAGTGCTTGACGGAGATCATAATGACCAATGCAGCCATTGCCGACGACCTGTTTTTCGGGCGGACCGACCTCGACCGGGGGCGGGTGCAGGCGCTCGTCGACGACTCCCTGCACGGCGCGGACGACGGCGAGATGTTCCTGGAGTACCGCCAGTCCGAGAGCCTCGTGTTCGACGACGGCCGCCTGAAGACCGCCAGCTTCGACACTGCCCAGGGCTTCGGGCTGCGCGCCGTCAACGGCGATACCACCGGCTATGCCCACGCCTCCGTGCTCGGCGAGGAGTCCATCCGTCGCGCCGCCAACACCATCGCCGCGGTACGCGCCGGGCATGGCGGCACTTTCGCGGAGCCCCCCGTCGGCACCAATCGCCGGCTCTACGGCGACGATAATCCGCTCGCGGCGGTGCCGTTCGAGGACAAGGTCGCCCTGTTGGCCGCCATCGATGCGTACGCCCGCGGCCGCGACGAGCGAGTCTGCCAGGTCACGGCCTCCATGTCCGGCGAGTGGCAGGCCGTGCAGATCGTGCGCCCGAAGCAGCCGCCGATCGGCGACATCCGCCCGCTGGTCCGGCTCAACGTCTCGGTGGTCGTCGAGCGCGACGGTCGCCGCGAGGTCGGCAGCCACGGCGTCGGCGGCCGCGTGAACTATGACCGCTACCTGCAGCCGGAGGCATGGCGGGCGGCGGTCGACGAGGCATTGCGCCAGGCCCTGGTGAACCTCGAGTCGGTGCCGCCGCCGGCAGGCGAGATGACCGTAGTGCTCGGCCCCGGCTGGCCCGGCATCCTGCTGCATGAGGCCATCGGCCACGGGTTGGAGGGCGACTTCAACCGCAAGCAGACGTCGGCGTTCGCCGGCCTGATGGGCGAGCGCGTGGCGTCGCCTGGGGTGACCGTCGTCGATGACGGCACCATTCCCGACCGCCGCGGCTCGCTCACGGTCGATGACGAGGGCACGCCGACGGAGCGGACGGTGCTGATCGAGGACGGCATCCTGGTCGGCTTCATGCAGGACCGCATGAACGCTCGGCTGATGGGTCAGAAGTCCACCGGCAACGGCCGCCGCCAGAGCTTCGCGCACCGGCCGATGCCGCGCATGACCAATACCTACATGCTCTCCGGCGGTCATGAGCCGGAGGAGATCCTCGGCTCGGTCGACCGCGGGCTTTACGCCGTGTCGTTCGGCGGCGGTCAGGTCGACATCACCAACGGCAAGTTCGTGTTCTCGTGCACCGAGGCGTACCGGATCGAAAACGGACGGGTCGGGGCGCCGGTGAAGGGGGCGACCCTGATCGGCAATGGTCCGGATGTGCTGACCAAGGTGGCGATGATCGGCAACGACATGGCGCTCGACCCCGGCATCGGCACCTGCGGCAAGGACGGCCAGGGCGTGCCCGTCGGCGTCGGCCAGCCGACGCTCCGCATCGACGGCCTCACGGTCGGCGGCACGGCTTTCTAATGCACGTACCATTGCTCCACTGGCGACAAGGAGAGCAGAGATGAACGGCTTGAGAGTTCTGTTGGCGGCAGTGGTGGCGGCGCCTTTGGCGGCGTTCGATCTCACGAGCCCGGCCTCTGCGGACCAGCATGGCGCAAGCGCGGGGAGCGTCGAGCAGCCCGCCGTCACCGTCTACAAGTCGCCCTATTGCGGCTGCTGCGAGGGCTGGATCGAGCACATGAAGGCGCGCGGGTACGCCGTGAGCAGCCATGACATGTTGGACCTCCAGTCGGTCAAGACGAGCGCACGCGTGCCGGCAGAACTGGAGTCATGCCACACGGCTGTGGTCGGCGGCTATGCTCTCGAGGGTCACGTCCCGGCCGACGCGGTCGACCGACTGTTGCGCGAGCGGCCCGACGTCGCCGGCCTCGCGGTGCCGGGCATGCCGGTGGGTTCGCCCGGGATGGAAGGGCCAAACCCCGAGACCTACGATGTCATGACCTTCGACAAGACGGGCGGCACGTCGGTATACATGAGCGTCGTGCCGACGCGGGAGTAGGTTCAGCGGCGCAACCCGTCAGTAGGCGTACTCTCTGAACACCGGGTCGACAGAGCCGCGCCAACGGCCGTTGTAGGCGGCGAGCAGGTCCTCGGCCGGGGTGAAGCGGGATTCCGCGATCTGGAACAGCGGGTTCAGGAACCTGGATTCATTCTGGCCGGTGCCGTCGCCGATGTTGCGGCGGTTGAGGCCGTCGCGGGCGATCTCCAGCACCCTCACCGCGATGTCGGCGAGAGTCCCATACCGGAACACTGTCTTGAGGGCGAGGCGGGGCACAGCGAGACGGAGCGCCGCGTGTTCCTCTGCCGTCCAGTCGCGCACCAGATCCCACGCGGCGGCGCGGCTTTCCGCATCATAAAGCAGGCCCACCCAGAGCGCCGGCAACGCGCACAACCGGTTCCACGGACCGCCGTCGGCGCCGCGCATCTCCAGGAACCGCTTCATGCGCACCTCGGTGAAGATGGTGGTGAGGTGGTCCTCCCAGTCGGTGGCGATGGGCCGCTCGCCCGGCAGGCCGTCGAGGCGGCCGGCCATGAAGTCGCGAAACGACCGGCCGGCGACGTCGATGTAGCGATCGCCGCGGTGGACGAAGTACATCGGCACGTCCAGGGCGTAGTCGACGTAGCGCTCGAACCCGAAGCCGTCCTCGAACACGAACGGCAGGATGCCGGTGCGGTCCGGATCGACGTCGGTCCAGATGTGGCTGCGGTAGCTGAGATAGCCGCACGGGCGGCCGTCGCGGAACGGCGAGTTGGCGAAAAGCGCCGTCGCCACCGGCTGCAACGCCAATCCGACGCGAAACATCTCCGCCATCATCGCCTCGGACTCGAAATCCAGGTTGACCTGTACGGTGCAGGTCGCCTGCATCATCGCGAGGCCGAGGTTGCCGCGGGTCGGCATGTAGCGGCGCATGATGGCGTAGCGGCCCTTCGGCATCCACGGCATCGCCGCCAGCGGCCACTTGGGCTGGTAGCCGAGACCAAGAAAGCCGACCTGGGTGGCCTTGGCCACGCTCTTCACCTGCTCCAGATGACGGTCGACCTCGCCGCAGGTCTGGTGGATGGTCTTGAGCGGCGCGCCCGACAACTCGAACTGCCCGGCCGGCTCGAGGGTGATCTGGCAGCCGTCCGGCGCGGACAGAGCGATGGGATTGCCGTGCTCGAGGATCGGCGTCCAACCGAACGGGATCAGGCTTTCGAGAAGGGTTCGGATGCTGCGCTCGCCCTCATACGGGAGCGGCCGGCCGTCCTCCAGGCAGTAGGCAAACTTCTCGTGCTCGGTGCCGATCCGCCACCGCTCCTTCGGCTTGCAGCCGCTGGCGATGAAGTCCACGAGTTGACGCTTCTCGGTCAGAGGTTCGCTGTCGGCGGTGGTCGTGGTGGCCATGACGTGTCCTTACGGCCTGTTGCAGCAGGCACTTGGTCCCAACTCACTGGCCCCAGTCACCGGCAACTGCTTGCCAGCATGCCAGCGCGGCCAGCGCCGCGGTTTCAGCCCGGAGGATGCGCGGACCGAGCGACGCGGCGCTAAGAAAGGGCAGCGTCGTCAGCGCGTCAAGTTCGGAAGCCGTGAAGCCGCCCTCCGGGCCGACCAGGAAGCCGACCGGCATGGTCGGATGCCGGCGCGCGCCGTCCTGAATGACGGCGGCGAGCGGCGGCGCCGTTCCACGCTCGTCGAGAACGATGAGCCGCCGGTCCGGCGGCCAGTGCGCCGGCAGCGCGGCGAGAGAAACCGGCGCGGCGATGGCCGGAATGGTAAGGCGGCGGCACTGCTCTGCCGCCTCGATGGCTTGGGCCTGCAGGCGCTCCAGATTGACGCGGCCCGACTGCGTCCGCCGGGTCAGCACCGGCCACAGATGCGCGGCGCCCAACTCGGTCGCCTTCTCCACGATGAAGTCGACGCCGGTCTTCTTGATCGGCGCGAACAGCAGCCACGGCCCCGGTTCCGCGTGCTGCGTCCGCATCCGTTGCTCGAGGGCAAGCTCGCAGCGCATCCGGCCGGCGGCGGCAATTGCCGCCAGCCATTCGCCGTCACGGCCGTTGAACACGGTCAGCCGATCGCCGGCGGTCATCCGCAGGACGTTGAGGAGATAGTGCGCGGACTTGCCGCCGACGGTGAGCACCGACGCAGGGCCGAGATCTTCGGCGACGAACAGGCGGGTCTTGGGCAACGACGTCGACATAGGCTACTCTTAGCGCACGCCCGGCTGCAGATCGATCCCGGGCGAACGCTTCCGCAGGATCAGCAGGGTGACAGAAACAATGGCCAACGCATCCAGCGACATCCGTGACGACAACCCCGTGCTTCGCGCCGCCCCGCCGGCGTGGCGTCCGTATCTGCGTCTGGCCCGCATCGACCGGCCGATCGGCACGTGGCTCTTGCTGTTGCCCGGGTGGTGGAGCATCGCGCTCGCCGCGGAAGAATGGCCGAACCTGTGGTACCTGGCACTGTTCGCCGTCGGCGCATTGGTGATGCGCGGCGCCGGGTGCACGTTCAACGACCTCGTCGACCGGCGCTACGATGCCAAGGTGGCCCGCACCGCGGGGCGTCCGATCCCGGCGGGAGAGGTGAGCGTGTTCAAGGCCTGGCTGTTCATGGGCATGTTGTGTCTGATCGGCCTGGTCGTCCTGCTGCAGTTCAACGCCTTCGCCGTCTGGCTCGGCGTCGCGTCGCTGGTGATGATCGCGGTCTACCCGTTCATGAAGCGGATCACCGACTGGCCGCAGGCGTGGCTCGGCCTCACCTTCAACTGGGGCGCGCTGCTCGGCTGGGCGGCGGTGCGCGGCGACCTGGCGGCGCCGGCGATCGCGCTCTACATCGGCGGGCTGTTCTGGACGCTCGGCTACGACACCATCTATGCCCACCAGGACAAGGAGGACGACGCGCTGATCGGCGTCCGCTCGACGGCGCTGCGGTTCGGCGCCGAGACCAAGCCCATGGTCGCCGGCTTCTATGCGCTGGCGGCGGCGATGTTCGTGGTGGCCGGATATGCGGCCGAGCTCAGCTTTCCCTACCTGATCGCGATCGTCCTGGTGATCCTCCACGCCATCTGGCAGGTGGTGTTCGTCGATCTCGACGATCCGGATAGCTGCCTCAGGACCTTTCGGTCCAACCGCGACTTCGGCCTGGTCCTGTTCATCGGCATCGTCGCCGCCAAGGCGCTGTAGCCAGCCTCTCATCGTCATCGCGACGAGCCGGCAGGCGGACGCGCTGATCCATCCGCCGGCGTGCCCTCACAGGTACCCCAGGTGGCCTTCAAGGCGGCGTAAGGCTTTGCCCGGCCACTCGGCTGCCGGCCCGAGCGGCAGGCGCCGGACCGTCCGTTCGAACCGGACGCAAAGGCGCTGCATTGCGGTCGCCAGCGAGGCAAGCCCGGCATAGCCCTCGGCCACGTCGACGGCGCGGTTGCCGAGGCGCAGCTTGTGGATGTAGGCGCCTTTGCCGAGGTCGATGACGTTGGCGCCGAGATCGGCGCAGCTCTCCACCATCGCCAACAGCATGATCTGGCCGGGCGAATACTTGCCGAAGGCGGGATCATAGACCGGATACCAGTAGTGCCACACGCTCTGCGAACGCATGCCCATGTGGCCGGCGATCATCCGATCGCCGGCCCACAAGGTCGAGAGGACGCCGCCGAACTCCGGCGCGTCGATGCGATGGAGATCCGCGAGCAGGGTCGCCGGCCAGCGGTAGGCGAAGCCGTCGACGGCCCGCGTGCGCCGGTACTGATCCCGCTTCCATGCAATGACCCGCTCGAGAGACGCCGGGTCCGGATCCTTCAGGACCCAGCGCAGCGGCCCGACCTCGCGCTCGATCTTGCGGCGTTTGCGCAAGGTGGCCGGGATGACATCGGATCCGGCCGCCCGCCGCTCGGCCATGAACGCGTCGACCCCCGCCGAAACGTCGATCTGATGGGAGGGATCGACGCGGCGGTGATAGGGCTTGAAGGCATCGTCCGCCGCGATGAGGTTGGTGAAAGCGAAGCCTGCGAGCCCGCAGCCGCGCAACAGCGCCGGCGCGTCGATCGTGATGTCCCTATTGCCGATGATCCCCTGATAGTCCGAAAGCGGCCCGCCGAGCGGAATACCGAGCCCGAACGGGCGCTTCTGAAACGGGAAGAAACCGGCGATGCGGCTTGCGCCCTCGATGACGGCGACACGGGCATCCGGGCGCGCCCGGCCCACCGCGAGCGTGAAGCCGGGGGAGAAGTAGGGGCTCGCCAATCGTGGATCGGCGGCCTGAAGCTGCGACCAGCGGGCCAGTTCGGCCGAGGCCAGTTCGCCCGGCCGAACCACATGGACCCGGATCATGAGCGGGCGCTGAAGGTGTCGCACGCCGCCGGGTCGCCGCTCTCCAACCCCCGTCGGAACCAGTTGACCCGTTGCGCCGAGCTTCCGTGGGTGAACGAATCCGGGACCACGCGGCCGCTCGACCGCCGCTGCAGACGATCGTCGCCGATGGCACTCGCCGCGTTCAGACCTTCCTCGATGTCGCCGGCTTCGAGGATGTTGCGCGCATGATCGGCGCGTTTGGCCCAAACCCCGGCAAAGCAGTCGGCCTGCAACTCGAGCATCACGGAGAGCGCATTGGCTTCGCTCTGGCTGGCCCGCTGTTGCGCCGCGTGGACCTTCGGGCTGATCCCGAGCAGGGTCTGGACGTGGTGACCGACCTCATGGGCGATCACGTAGGCTTGCGCAAAATCTCCGGGCGCGCCGAACCGGTTCCTGAGATCGTCATAGAAGCCGAGGTCGATGTAGATCTTCTGGTCGCCGGGGCAGTAGAACGGTCCCATCGCCGCCTGGGCATAGCCACAAGCGGACTGCACCGCGCCGGTGAACAGGACCAGGTTCGGTTCATGGTATTGGGCGCCCGCCTCCCTGAACACGGCGCTCCAGGTGTCCTCGGTGTCGGCGAGGACCACCGACACGAAATCCTTCAGCTCGTTCTCGGCCGCCGGTCGAGCCGTGGATGGAGCGTCCGAAGGTGCGACGGCGGTGGTCTCCGAGCCACCCATGAACATGCCGGGATCGACGCCGAAGAACAGCGCGACGAGAATGAATATGATGGCGCCGATGCCGCCGACCCCGCCGCGGCGGCCGACCCGGATCCCGCCCGGAAAGCCCATGCCGCCACGACCCATGCGGAAGCCGCCGAAACCGCCGCCCATCGGACTGCCGCGCCGGTCCTCGATGTTTTGGCTTCGTCGCCCCGTTCGCCAGCGCATGCGTCCCTCCTGCTTGGCCAAGAGCGCCTACCGCGCTCACCGGCCCGCATCATATCAGTTCGCCGCGCGCCGGTCTTGATCCCGCAACCGCGATGGCTCCGGCTTGGGGACGCCGATGCGGTCCAGCGCCGCGGCCACGGTCAGCACTTCAGCCCCGGACGCCAGCGCCGCCCGCACCGCCGCGTCGAGCTGCGGCGCCGTGCAGCCGTAGGGGGACGGATGCGGGCCGACGTCGTGGGTGAGGAAAATCAGCCAGCCGCCGAGCAGGACATTCTCCTCGATCATCCGGTGTGCGGCCGCCTGATACTCGGGTGCAGCGTAAAGCAGACTGGAGTGGAGATAGGTAAGATCGATCGTTCCGTGGTTGATCCCGGGCAGGACGCCCCGCGCCGACGTGAACCGCGCCCCGACGGCGACCTGGAGACCCCGAGAGACACGGCCATAAGGGTAGGCGAAATTCTGGAGGCGATAACCGCCGATGGTTCTCGCGACGTGCCGGGCGTTGCGATCGATATCGCGCATCATCGCGCTCGCGGGCACGCGCATGCCATCCTGGTGACTATGACTGTGGCATGCCAGTTCGTGGCCGTTGGCAATGACGTCGCACACGTCCTCATGGGTCGCGAACTCGCCGCTCTCGCCGCGCCTGCCGATCATCCCGCCGGCGACGTAATACGTGCCAACCACACCGTGCGCCGCGAGGATGCGGCCGCCGACACGGACGGCGGAACGCGGGAAATCATCGAAGGAAAACGAGACAATGGAGCGGGTGTTGGCGAGAGTGTGCGGCTTGGCTTTGCGCGCGCGCGCGTACCGCGACCGGAGCTTGTCGACGATGGTGATGGGCGGCTCATAGGCCAACGGCGCGGCCCTCTGCGGTCGTTGTCGCTGGCAGTCGACCCCTAAGCTGAAGTCGGCGCTCGAAACCTACAACGTGCGGCTGCTGCAATCAACAGCTGAATCCGGGCCGTTTCGGCATCGATGCTGGCGGGGCGGCCATCTCGGAACCGGATCGTCCGCATCGTGACGTCGAATTCGTCCGCCGGCCCGGTAACGCCATCGCGAACCTCCCCGCCGTTAGCTTTCGCGGCGTCCCGCATGCGCAGGTCGAGATCGGCTTTCCCTTGCCTCTCCGCAAGGATCGCGGTACACACATCGCTTCATGTTGCACTGCGGCAAAGTGACCGTCGGCAAAGCGTACCTCGGTCATGTCGGCCGCAACAAACGGGGGAGGTCCAATGGCAAGACCCAAAATCGCGCTCGTCGGCGCCGGCAATATCGGCGGCACCCTCGCGCATCTCATCACCCTCAAGGAACTCGGCGATGTCGTTGTGTTCGATGTCGTCGAAGGCATGCCGCAAGGCAAAGCTCTCGACTTGGCGCAATCGGCCCCGGTCGAGCGGGTCAGCGTGTCGCTCAAGGGAACACAGGACTACGCCGACATCGCCGGCGCATCGGTGGTCATCGTTACCGCCGGCATCGCCCGCAAGCCGGGGATGAGCCGGGACGACCTGATCGGCACCAACGTCAAGGTCATGAAGGCCGTTGGCGACGGGATCAAGACCCACTGTCCCGAAGCGTTCGTCATCTGCGTCACCAACCCGCTCGACGTGATGGTGTGGGCGCTTCGAGAGTTCACCGGTCAGCCGCATCACATGGTCTGCGGCATGGCGGGGGTCCTTGACTCCGCGCGCTTCCGCTGCTTCCTCGCCGAGGAGTTCGGCGTCTCCGTCCAAGACGTGACCGCGTTCGTGCTCGGCGGCCACGGCGACACCATGGTGCCGTCGGTGCGGTACTCCACCGTGGCCGGCATTCCGCTGCCGGACCTGGTCAAGATGGGCTGGACCACCCAGGAGAAGCTCGACAAGATCGTGCAACGCACCCGTGACGGCGGCGCTGAGATCGTCGGCTTGCTGAAGACCGGCTCGGCATTCTACGCGCCGGCGACTTCGGCGATCGAGATGGCCGAGGCTTATCTGAAGGACAAGAAGCGCGTCCTGCCCTGCGCTGCGTATTGCGATGGCGTCTACGGGCTGAGCGGCGTCTATGTCGGGGTTCCGACCGTGATCGGCGCCGGCGGCATCGAGAAGATCGTCGAGATCGAACTCAGCGCCGAGGAAAAGCAGATGTTCGATAACTCGGTGAACGCCGTGCGCTCACTGGTCGATGTCGCAAAGGGCCTGATGTAGTCGGTGCGGTGCGGACCGCCGCGACCTTAGAAAAATAGGACATCCATGAATATTCACGAATATCAAGCCAAGCAGCTGCTCGCGAAATACGGCGTCGCCGTACCGCGCGGCGGCGTCGCTTACACGTGGCCGGAAGCGGAGGCGACTGCCAAGGACCTCGGCGGCCCGGTCTGGGTCGTCAAGGCGCAGATCCACGCCGGCGGCCGCGGCAAGGGCGGCGGCGTCAAGGTGGTGAAGTCCATCGAGGACGTGGTCGCGGCGGCGAAGTCGATGATGGGCATGACCCTCGTCACCCACCAGACCGGTCCCAACGGCAAGGAGGTCAAGCGCATCTACGTGGAAGAGGGCTGCGACATCAAGCGCGAGCTCTACATGAGCATGCTGATCGACCGGGCCAATTCGCGCATCACCATCATGGCCTCCACCGAAGGCGGCATGGACATCGAAGAGGTCGCGGCGAAGACGCCGGAAAAGATCCTCAAAGTGGCCATCGACCCGGCCATCGGCATCCAGCCGTTCCACGCCCGCAAGATCGCCTTCGGCCTCAAGCTCGAAGGCAAGCAGGTCGGCAGCTGCGTTCGGTTCGTGATGAGCATGTACCGGGCGTTCACCGACCTCGACGCCAGCTTGTTGGAGATCAACCCTCTGGTGGTCACCGGCGCCGGCGACGTGATCGCCCTCGACGCCAAGATGAACTTCGACGACAACGCGCTGTTCCGCCACAAAGACGTGGAGGAGCTTCGCGACGAAGCGGAAGAAGACCCTGCCGAGCTGGAAGCGGCCCGGCATGACCTCAACTACATCCGCCTCGACGGCAGCATCGGCTGCATGGTCAATGGCGCCGGCCTCGCCATGGCGACCATGGACATCATCAAGCTCTACGGCGGCGAGCCAGCCAACTTTCTCGATGTGGGCGGCGGCGCCACCAAGGACCGGGTCACCGAGGCGTTCAAGATCATTCTCCGCGACCCCAACGTCGAAGGCATTCTCGTCAACATCTTCGGCGGCATCATGCGTTGCGACGTGATCGCCGAGGGCGTGGTCGCGGCGGCCCGCGAGGTGCATCTGAACGTGCCGCTGGTGGTGCGGCTCGCCGGGACCAACGTCGACCTGGGCAAGAAAATCCTCGCCGATTCGGGTCTTCCCATCATCTCAGGCGACGACCTGGCGGACGCGGCCGAGAAAGTGGTCAAAGCCGTGAAGGAGGCTGCGTAAATGTCTGTCATGGTCAATGCCCAAACCAGAGTCATCTGCCAAGGGTTCACGGGAGCGCAGGGCACGTTCCACACCGAGCAGGCGATCGCGTACGGCACCAGGATGGTCGGCGGCGTCACCCCTGGTAAGGGCGGCTCCAGGCACCTCGACCTTCCGGTGTTCGACACGGTCGCCGAGGCGCGGGAAGCCACCGGCGCCGACGCCACGGTCATCTACGTACCGCCGCCGTTCGCGGCCGACGCCATCCTGGAAGCAATCGACGCTGAAATCCCGCTGGCGGTGTGCATTACCGAAGGCATTCCGGTCCAGGACATGCTGAAGGTGAAGCGGGCGCTGGCGGACGCCAAGACGCGCCTGATCGGGCCCAACTGCCCCGGCATCATCACGCCGGACGAGTGCAAGATCGGCATCATGCCGGGCCACATCCACCTCAAGGGCAAGTGCGGGGTCGTTTCGCGCTCGGGCACCCTGACCTACGAGGCGGTGGGGCAGACGACGGAGACCGGCATCGGTCAGACCACTTGCATCGGCATCGGCGGCGATCCGCTGAACGGCACCAACTTCATCGACTGTCTCGAGGCCTTCCTCGCCGACGACGCGACCGAGTGCATCGTGATGATCGGCGAGATCGGCGGCACCGCTGAAGAAGAGGCGGCGGATTTTCTGAAACACAACAAGGTCAAGAAACCCACCGTCGGCTTCATCTGCGGACTGACCGCGCCGCCGGGCCGGCGCATGGGTCACGCCGGCGCCATTATCTCTGGCGGAAAGGGGACTGCCGGGGATAAGATCGAAGCCTTAAGAAGCGCAGGCGTCGCCGTGGCAGAATCGCCGGCAGCGATCGGCAGCACCATGGTGGAGGTTTTGCGCGGCTAGTTCGAACACCCTGATGCGGGAGGGGCGCGGCGCCTCGCCGCGCCCTTATTTTTTGCATGGGTTTTGACGCATGGGCGCTGAACACGACACGTTCCTGACCGGGGCCAACGCTCCTTACATCGCCGAACTCTACTGCCGCTTTCTGGACGATCCGGACTCGGTAGACCCAAGCTGGAGATCCTTTTTCGACGAGCTTCAGGACGACGGCCGAGCGCTGCTGACGGAGGTCACCGGCGCCAGCTGGGCGCCCCGGCGATCCCGGATGATCCGGGACGGCGTGGGCGCGCCAGCGTCTCAGGCCGTCCAAGCCGACGCGGCCGGGGTCGATGTGCGCCAGGCGGCCCGGGACTCGATCCGGGCGCTGATGCTGATCCGCCTCTATCGCGTGCGCGGACACCTGATCGCCAACTTCGATCCGCTCGGCCTGGAAGGAAACAAGTACCATCCGGAGCTGGACCCCAAGACCTGGGGTTTCTCCGATAGCGACATGGACCGGCCGATCTTCATCAACAACGTGCTCGGCCTCGACACCGCGACCATCCGCCAGATCCTGCAGATTCTGAAGGAGACCTACTGCGGCTCGATCGGCGTCGAGTTCATGCACATCATGCATCCGGAAGAAAAGGCGTGGATCCAGCAGCGGATCGAGGGCATCCGCAACCAGACCCATTTCACGCCGGAAGGTAAGCGGGCGATCCTCGAGCGGCTGATCGAGGCCGAAGGCTTCGAGAAGTTCCTGCACCTGAAATACACAGGCACCAAGCGCTTCGGGCTCGACGGCGGCGAAGCGATGATCCCGGCAATCGAGCAGATCCTCAAGCGCGGCGGGCAACTTGGCGTGGAAGCGGTGGTCATCGGCATGCCGCACCGCGGCCGCCTCAACATGCTCGCCAACATCATGCACAAGCCCTACGTCGCGATCCTCGCCGAATTTCAGGGGCAGTCGGCCTATCCCGAAGACGTCGAGGGCTCGGGCGACGTCAAGTACCACCTCGGCACCTCGTCCGACCGGATTTTCGATGATAACGAAATCCATCTCACCCTCAGCGCCAATCCGTCACACCTGGAAGCGGTCAACCCGGTGGTGCTCGGCCGGGTGCGCGCCAAGCAGTCCCAGCGCGGCGACGAGGGGCGGCGGGCGGTGATGTCGATCCTGCTGCACGGCGACGCCGCCTTCGCCGGCCAGGGGCTGGTGGCGGAGTGCTTCGACTTGTCGGAGCTCAAGGGCTATCGCACCGGCGGCACCGTCCACCTGATCGTCAACAACCAGATCGGCTTCACCACCAGCCCGCGACAATCGCGCTCGTCACCGTATCCCTCCGACGTGGCGAAGATGGTGCAGGCGCCGATCTTCCACGTCAACGGTGACGATCCCGAGGCGGTGGTGCACGTGGCGCGCATCGCCATGGAGTTCCGCCAGGAGTTCCAGCGCGACGTGGTCATCGACATGTTCTGCTATCGGCGCTTCGGCCACAACGAGGGCGACGAGCCGATGTTCACCCAGCCCATCATGTATCGCGCCATCGCCAAGCATCCGTCGACCAAGGAGATCTATGCCGACCGCCTGATCGCCGACGGCACGGTGACGGAGGATGACGTCAAGGCCATGGAATCCGGCTTCCGCAGTCGTCTCGAAAGCGATTTCGACGCGGCGGGCAGCTACAAGGTCAACAAGGCGGACTGGCTGCAGGGCAAGTGGGAAGGCCTCAAGACCCTTATCGGCGAAGAAGAACTGCGGGAAGAGGACACCGCGGTCGCCGAGGACATGCTGCGTCTGATCGGCGAAAGTCTCGCCCGCCCGCCGGCCGAGATCAATGTCAACCGAAAGATCCTCCGCTTGCTGGACGCTCGTGGCAAGATGATGGAGACGGGCGAGGGCATCGACTGGGCGACCGCCGAGGCGCTGGCGTTCGGCACGCTGTTGCTCGAAGGCGCGCCGGTGCGCCTTTCCGGGCAGGACTCGGGGCGAGGCACGTTTTCCCACCGCCATTCGGTTCTGGTCGATCAGGAGAACGAACGCCGCTACGTGCCGCTCAACAACATCAGCGACGGCCAGGCGATGTTCGAGGTGATCGACAGCCCGCTTTCGGAAGCCGGGGTGCTGGGATTCGAGTACGGCTATTCGCTGGCTGAGCCCGACGCGCTAGTCATCTGGGAGGCCCAGTTCGGCGATTTCGCAAATGGCGCGCAGGTGATCATCGACCAGTTCATCTCATCGGCGGAGTCCAAGTGGCTGCGCCTCTCCGGTTTGGTCATGCTTCTCCCGCACGGCTATGAGGGGCAGGGGCCGGAGCACTCCTCGGCGCGGCTGGAGCGGTTCCTTCAGCTCAGCGCCGAGGACAACATCCAGGTCGTCAACATCACCACGCCCGCCAACTACTTCCACGCGCTGCGCCGCCAGATCCGCCGCAACTACCGCAAGCCGCTGGTGGTGATGTCGCCAAAGTCGTTGTTGCGCCACAAGCTGGTGGTTTCTTCGCTGGCCGATATGGGACCCGGCACCCGCTTTCGTCGAGTACTGCCGGAGGTCGACGGGCTGGTTCCGGACGCCAAAGTGCGCCGTCTGGTTCTTTGCTCCGGCAAAGTCTACTACGACCTTTTGCAGGAGCGCCGGGAGCGCGGCATCGACGACGTCGCCATCGTCCGCGTCGAACAGCTGTACCCGTGGCCGCGCCAGACGGTCACGGAGCATGTCTGGAGATACGGCAATGCCGAAGTGGTCTGGTGCCAGGAAGAGCCGGCCAACATGGGAGCGTGGACCTTCGTGCTGCCGCGCCTGATCAGCATTCTCCAGGAGCTGGAGCGGGACAGTGTCCTGCCGAGGTACGTCGGGCGCAAGGCAGCCGCCTCGCCGGCGACAGGTTCGCACAGGGCGCACGTCCAAGAGCAGCAGACGCTCGTGGATCAGGCCCTCTGCAGCGACCTCGATGCCATGCCGCAACCGTTCATTCGGCGTCCAGCGCAGACGGTGTAACGGCCAACCAATAGACGCGTGGGGTTCAAGATGGCGACGGAGATCAAGGTTCCCGCTCTCGGCGAATCGGTGACAACCGCGGTCGTAGCCAAGTGGTTCAAGGCGGTGGGCGACGCCGTCGAGGCGGATGAACCTCTCTGCGAGTTGGAGACCGACAAGGTCACGTTGGAAGTCAACGCGCCGGCCAGCGGCATCCTCAGCGCCATCGACGCGCCCGACGGCAGCGAAGTGGAGGTCGGGGCCCGGCTCGGCGAGATCGGCGAAGGCGCTGCCGGGTCCAAGCCTGCCCCGAAAGAGGAAAGCGATACGAAATCCGTAACCGAAGCGGAGCAGCGGGACGCCGGTGAGGCCGAGACGGAGGAACCAGCGCCGGCGGAGCCCACAGCCGAGTCCGGCGAGGACAACAGACCGGCCGCCGCAGCCCTGTCACCGGCGGTGCGCAAGCTGGTGGAGGAGCATGATCTCGATGCGGCCGCGATTCCGGCGTCCGGCAAGGATGGCCGCCTGACCAAGGGCGATGTTCTCGCGTTCATCGACAGCGGAGAGAAAGAAAAAGCTCCGGCGCCCGAGGCTAAGGCGCAGCCGCAGCCGGAGAAGAAGCGCGAAGTCGAGAAACCGGCCGCACCGCCCGCGAAGCCGGCCGGGCCGCGCGAGGAGCGGGTGCGGATGACGCGACTTCGCAAGATGGTGGCGAGCCGCCTCAAGGAGGCCCAGAACACGGCGGCGATGCTCACCACCTTCAACGAGATCGACATGACCGCCGTCAATGCCATGCGGAGCCGCTACCGCGAGGCGTTCGAGAAACGGCACGGCGCCCGCCTCGGCGTCATGTCGGTGTTCGTCAAGGCGTGCGTGCAGGCACTGAAGGAGTTCCCGGCGGTAAACGGAGAGATCGACGGCGAGGAGCTGGTCTACAAGAACCATTACGACATCGCCATTGCCGTGGGCTCACCGCAGGGCCTGGTGGTGCCGGTTGTGCGCGACTGCGACCAACTCGGCATGGCAGAGATCGAGGCCAGGATCGCCGACGTCGGCAAGCGCGCCCGCGACGGCAAGCTCGCAATTGAGGAGATGCAGGGCGGCACGTTTACCATCACCAACGGCGGCGTGTTCGGCTCCCTGTTGTCGACGCCGATCCTCAACCCGCCGCAGTCCGGCATTCTCGGCATGCACAAGGTGGAGCAGCGGCCGGTCGTCATGCCCGACGGCTCGATCCAGGCGCGGCCGATGATGTACGTGGCGCTCAGCTACGATCACCGCATCATCGACGGCCGCGAAGCGGTCTCCTTCCTCGTCCGCGTCAAGGAGTGCGTTGAGGATCCCCAGCGGCTGCTTCTGGAGATTTAAATCAAGTTCATCGGTACAGACGGTCGAAGGTATATCGCCGCCTACGGCAAAAGCTTCAGAATCGCCACGATCAGGGCGCCCTGTGCGGCGAGTGCGGTGACCGCCCACTTGAGCATGTCGTGCTTGGCGGCGTAAATCTCGGCCATGCTCTGCGACCGCAGCACTTCCAAGTCCTTCTTGGTTGCGAACGCCTCCAGGTCCTTCTTGGTCGCCATCTCGGCCCGGATCGCACCGACCTGGTCCTGAAGGTCCTTCTTGGTCGCGAATGCCTCCAGGTCCTTCTTGGTCGCGAATGCCTCCAGGTCCTTCTTGGTTGCGAACGCCTCCAGGTCCTTCTTGGTCGCGAACGCCTCCAGGTCCTTCTTGGTCGCCATCTCGGCCCGGAGTTCCGCCCATTGATCCGCCCCCGGCGCGTCCTGCACCACATCGGCAAACGCCTCGGCAAAGCTCTCCGCCTGTTGTGCGGAAAAGCCGCCGGCCTCCAGCTTTCGCGCCAGCTTGAGGGTATCGAAGGCAATCACGGTCATGCGGTCAATATAGCCCGGATTATCCTCTGGTTAAAGAACGCCAGCATCGACAACCCGGGCTTGCACGGTTCCGGACAAGGTCTCTCGCGCTTAACCATGGGGACGCCGCTCTTACGCCTCCCGCGGCTGCCCTTCCTCATCCAGCATCTTGGCGTAGGCGTTGTAGGAGGGCGGAAAGCCGCCGGTGTAGTTGAGCCAGTGGGTGACGGGATAGCGGGCGGCGCCGCCCTTATGGGTGGCTTCGAGGCCGGCGAGAATCTCCTCCATCATCGCGTAGGGGAAGCTGAAGGCGACCTCGTGGTCCTGGACCTGGCCGAAAATGCGGTCGCCGGTGCACGGCACGATCATTTGCGCCTCGCCGGTGATGTGCGGCGCGATGGCGAGATCCGCGCAGTCGATGCGGCCGCGGAAGGCGCTGTTCATCGTCCCGCCGCGCTTCCACAGCACCGCTTGGCCCAGGCGCATGATCTGCGCGCTGTTGCCGTAGATGATCACCGAAGCGGGCTCGAAGGCGGCACGGTTGAGGGGCGCGGTGACCACCCCGACATGCTCGCCTTCCGGAAGCCTCGGCACGCTGTCCTCGCTGAGCCGTCCGGCCTCGAGACTTTCAGTGTAGAGGTCGACGCAGAGGTTGCCCTCGGTGTAGTGCGGCAACCGCCTGTCCAAGCCGAGCGCCATGCTGCCGAGCACGCAGCTCGAGTCCTCCCGTCCCAGCGCCAGCACCCAGCCGTAGCGCCGAGACATGGAAATGGCCTGACACGTCGTGAAGCGGTTGTTCAGGTCCTTCGCCGGTCGGCGCGCCTTGGGCGGCGCCTCGTCCCAGGTCTTCAGGAACTTCACCGCAACCGGGAAGCTGTTCAGCCTGAGGTACTGGTTCAAGCGGTTGTCGTAGTCGGCGTTCGTCGCGGCGTCCATCGTCCGGTCTCTCCTTTAAATCCATATCCAGTGTAAGCCTGCCGGCGCACCCTCGCCAAGCCGCAGGCACGTCTCCTGGCCATAAAGCGTGAGGATGGCCTCCGCACCTCCTGCGGCAGCCCGCCCCTGGAAGGTTTGGTAAAGGCGCTTCATCCCTCCGCTCCCAACGGCCGGACGCGATGCGGGTGTCGATAACAAACTGAGTTGGCCGCTTTAGGTACCACATGAATTGACCGCTTCTGTTGTGGCTGATGGCCCTGTGGGGTTGTGGGGAAGGTGTAGCCTTGTCCACAAATCCACGGGGCTGGCGGGCGTCGAAGCAGGTCACGCCGCCTGTTGATCGGCGTCGTCGATCGGATTTCCGTCGGGCGCATAGCGCGCCAGGCGCCGCGGCCCGTGGAACACGGCCAGCGTATCGTCGGGGTACTCGTGAACCCGGACACGCGCCTTGACGTAGTGGTGGCGGTGACGATCCGCCGGGATCTGCAGGATCCGGTTGCGGTAGCGCACCGTGTTATCATTACCGACGACGCGCTCTTCCTGGATGCAGAGGACGTCCTCGAGAATGCCGGCGGGGCAGGCGGTGAACGCCGAGCCCGGTTCGGCCGGCGGCCGCGCGAAGCGGGCGTTGTGCTCGGGGATGTAGACCTCCCGCGCGGTCCCGGTTGGCCTCCTCCATGGTGGTGATCCCGGCTTCCCGCAACGCCTGCGGCAGGCGGCCCTGCAGGGTCCCAAACATGCGCTCCGAGCGGCCGCGGGCTTCCGGCGAGTACGCCGCGATCAGCTTCGATGCGGAGCGCGGCGAGTGCCCGGCCGACCTGGGTCGGGTTGTCCTTGTCGACCTTGCCGCCGGCTTCCGGGTATGCCAGTAGTGCGACCCGCGATCCGCATAGAGCGCGCAGAACACTCCCCGCTCCGAGATCACCTCGTCGAGCGCCCGGAAGCTCGACATCGTCCTCCTCGGCGACGAAGAACGCCGAGTAGATCTCCGACGTGGCGTCGTCCATGGTGACGATCAGATCCCAGCGCTCGCCGGGCACCCACTCGTGGCGGGAGCCGTCCTGGTGCAGCATCATTCCCGCCATCGGCCGCCGCGGCCGCTTTCGCCGGTGGGCCCGCGACGTGGCGCCGGCGTGATCCGCCCGCATCGCTGCAGGGTCAGTCGCACCCAGTTGTAGCCCGTCGGCAGCCGTGCTCCGAGACCAGCTTCTCGTGGAAGTGCTTCGGCGTGAAATCGAAGTACCGCGTGTCGAACAGCTCCAGAACCCGCGCCACCTCGTCCACCGCCGCCCGCCGCGCCGAGGCCCGGCCCAGACGCCGGTCGTAGAGACCCTCCGCGCCAGACTCCTCGTACCGGCCCCGCCAGCGCCGAAACGTCCGCTCCGGCATCCCCAACACCTCAGCCGCCTCCGACACGCTCAGCCGACCCCGGCAGACCTTGCCGTAAACCTCCTCGAACTTCATCAGACGTAGCCCTTGCAAACACTCTGTCCGTCGCATCCCGCTCCTCCGTCTGGAGCAGTTCTAATCCCGGACAGATCATGTGTTCCCTACGCCGGACATACCTCGTGTTAGCGACAGTACCAGGGCGAGAGCCTTGACTCTCGCCTTTGTGCGGTTACGCTGGTGCGTGAATGCAGGTTCGGGACCATCCGGGTTGATGAACGATCACCGCCTTTACCTTGTCGCGATTGCGGCCTGACGATCTAGTCGTGACCAAGACCGTCTGCATCAAGACCTACGGTTGTCAGATGAACCTCTACGACTCCGAGCGCATGGCCGATGTGCTGGCGCCACTCGGGTTCGTTTGCACGGACGATGCCGAGACGGCCGACCTCGTCATCCTCAACACCTGCCACATCAGAGAGAAAGCAGCGGAAAAAGTTTACTCAGAGCTAGGCCGGCTCAAGCCGCTCAAGACGCGCCCAAGGGAGCAGGGCAGCACCGTTCCGCTGATCGCGGTTGCGGGATGTGTCGCGCAAGCCGAAGGCGGCGAAATCTTCCGGCGGGCGCCGCAGGTGGATATGGTGTTCGGTCCGCAGAACTACCACAGACTGCCGGAGATGGTGGCGAGAGCGAGCCGCGCCGCCGGCTTGGTGCTGGAAACCGAATTTCCCACCGAGCCGAAATTCGACCACCTTCCGCACAGCCGCGAAGGCTGCGCTGGGCCGTCGCGTTACCTCGCGGTGCAGGAAGGGTGCGATAAGTTCTGCACCTTCTGCGTCGTCCCCTACACCCGCGGCGCCGAGTACGCGCGCCCGGCCGGCGATGTGGTGGAGGAGGCGGGACGCTTCGCCGATGCAGGCGCCTGCGAGATCACGCTCCTCGGCCAGAACGTCAACGCCTATTGCGGCGTGGCGCCGGATGGCAGTGCGTGGCGCCTGTCGCGGCTTATCGAGGAGGTGGCTGAAATTCCGGGCGTAGGGCGCATCCGCTACACCACCTCCCACCCGACGGATATGACAGACGATCTTATTGCCGCCCATGCCCGCGTCGAAAAGCTCATGCCGTACCTGCATTTGCCGGTGCAGACGGGATCGAATCGGGTACTGGCGGCCATGAATCGCCGCCACACGATTGAAGACTACCGGAGCATAATCAATCGGCTACGGGCGGCGCGACCCGACATCGCCCTCAGCTCCGATTTCATCGTCGGCTTTCCTGGCGAGACCGAGGGTGATTTCCGTGCAACGCTGGACCTGGTCGATGCGGTCGGCTTCGCGCAGGCCTATTCCTTCAAGTATAGCGCCCGCCCGGGGACGCCCGCTTCGCTGGAACCGCAAGTGGACGAAGCCGTCAAGGCGGATCGCCTCCATCGCCTGCAGGCCCGTCTCGACGAGCACCAGCTATCCTTCAACCGGCGGTGCGAAGGCCGGATCCTGCCGGTGTTGTTCGAGACGCGGGGGCGCCGGCCGGGGCAGTTGGTGGGAAAAAGCCCGTACATGCAGGCAGTGCACGCCGATGCGCCTGAGACCAACCTGGGGACAATCCAGCCGGTGCATATTGTTGCCGGTTACGCCAACAGTCTCGCTGGCGCCATGGACGAAAGGTGCGTGGCTTGAACCGCCTCTTGCAGCCGCGCCGCCTCGCAAATGCCGATGACAAGTCCCTAGTTCTGGAGTTTGACGACAACCGCTACGCTCTGGAGTTGTTCGGTTCCCATCACAGCCACCTCGCCCGCATCGAACATGCATTCGATGTCAGTGTCGACGCCCGCGGTAACCGCGTCACCATCGCCGGCGCCGGGGAGTCCGTCGATCTGGCCCGCACCGTGCTCGACCATCTCTACGGGCGCCTCCGCCGCGGCCAGACGGTTTTGAGCGAAGACGTGGACGCGGCGGTGCGCATGGCAGCGGCGACCGGCGACACATCCGGCGCCAACGTGGAAGTGCGGGTTCGCCAACGCACCGTATCACCGCGCACCGCGACCCAGGCGGCATACATCAAATCGATCGACGACTTCGACCTTGTGTTCGGGCTAGGGCCTGCCGGCACCGGCAAGACCTATTTGGCGGTGGCTAAGGCGGTGGAACGGCTGGTCAGCGGCGGCGTCGACCGCATCATCCTGTCGCGCCCGGCAGTCGAGGCGGGGGAGCAGCTGGGTTTTCTGCCTGGCAGCATGCGGGAGAAGGTCGACCCCTACCTGCGCCCGCTCTATGACGCGCTTTACGACATGCTGCCAGCGCAGCAGGTGGTAAAGCGTCTGGAGAGCGGCGAAATCGAGGTGGCGCCGCTAGCATTTATGCGCGGCCGCACCCTAGCCAACGCCTTCGTCATCCTGGATGAGGCGCAGAATACCACCTCGGTGCAGATGAAGATGTTCTTGACCAGGCTCGGGCAGAACGCCCGCATGGTGGTCACCGGCGACCTCAGCCAAGTCGATCTGCCCAAGGGCACACGCTCCGGGCTTCGTCACGCCCTGGAAGTCCTGCACAACGTCGACGATGTGGCGTTCGTGCACTTCACGGACGCGGACGTGGTTCGGCACCCGCTGGTCACCCGCATCGTGCGGGCGTATGAAGAGGCCGAGAGCCGCCTCGGAGTCGGAGCGCGCTACGCGGCAGGGCCAGCTCGCGGCAATGAGCGCAATTGTTGATTTGGAGGTGCTGGTCAACAGCCAGGCGTGGCTGGAGGCTTTGCCGCGGGCGCAGGCGATCTGCAGGCGGGCGGTCGAAGCGGCGCTCGCTGTTATCCGCTTCACGGTTGACCAGGCCGAAATGAGCGTTGTCCTGACGGACGACGATTCGATCCGCGCACTCAACCGCGCTTGGCTCGCCCGGGATGCTCCGACGAACGTTCTGGCGTTTCCCGCCTCAGCGGCAGGAGAGCGGCCGGCGCCGGGCCACCCTCTGTTGTTGGGCGACGTGGTTGTCGCTTTTGAGACCGCGGCAGCGGAAGCTGCACGCGAAGGCAAGTTGCTCGAGCATCACTTGAGTCATCTCGTCGTGCACGGCACCATGCATCTCTTGGGGTACGATCACGGATCGCCGCAAGAGGCGGACGCGATGGAGCGGTTGGAGGTGACCGCCCTCGCCGGGCTCGGTATTCCCGACCCTTATGCCGAACCGGGGGTGGAACAGCAATGAGTCGATCCAATGCCAACGCCGAGCCAGGGGGAACCGGTGGAACCAGCGCACCCGACGTTGCTGCCGGCGAAGCGCGGATCCCGCAGGAGTATCCACTAAAAAAAATGCTCCGCGGCCTGATGCGCAGCGTGAGACGTGCGCGGAACGGCGAACAGGTTGCGCGCGACTCCCTCGACGAGATCATTGAGGAACGCGAGGAAGCGGAAATTCCGCTTGATCAGGACGAACGCGCCCTTCTTGCCAACATCCTGCGGCTGCGGGATGAGACGGTGGAGGATGTGATGGTCCCGCGCGCCGATATCATCGCTGCCGAGAGTCGTTCGACGATGCGGGAGATCTTGGACCTCATGACCAGGGGCGGTCATTCCCGTCTGCCGGTCTACCGGGAAATGCTCGATGACGCGATTGGCATGGTCCACATCAAGGACGTGCTGGCCTGGCGTGAAGAAGAAAACACCTTTCGCCTGTCCAAGGTGCTCCGCCCCGTTCTGTTCGTCGCGCCGTCGATGCGGGTGCTCGAGCTTCTCCTCGAAATGCGCGTCAAGCGCATGCACATGGCCCTTGTCGTCGACGAGTTCGGTGGGGTCGATGGCCTTGTCACCATTGAGGATCTTGTCGAAGAGATTGTTGGCGAGATCCAGGACGAACACGACCGTGGGCCCGAAGAGACAGTGGTGCGCAACGCCGACGGCTCGCTCGATGCCGACGCTCGGACTGACATAGAAGTCCTGGAGGAGGAATACGGTGAAGTCCTGAGCAAGGAAGAGCGCGAGGAAATCGATACCATCGGCGGCTTGGTGTTTCTCCTGATCGGGCGCATTCCTATCCGCGGTGAGTTGATCAAGCACCCGGCGGGTTTGGAATTCGAGGTCCTCGATGCCGATCCGCGGCGTATACGTCGTCTGCGTCTGCGCCGCGTCGATGTGCCTGCCAGCGGCCCGGACCCGTCAGCGGCAGAGGCGGCCGAGCCGGCGGATACGCGATGATAACCGCTGGGACGACCGGGGCGCCGCCGCTGGTCGTGGCGAGGCACTCGGACCGGACGTTGAGCCCGTTCCTTGGCGCACTGGAACGCTCGCGAGCGACAGTCACCGAACTGCAAGGATGGCGGCGGTATGGCGTGGCGTTTCTGCTCGGCGCCATGGCGGTGGCTGCCCTGCCGCCGCTCCATGTCTGGCCAGCCGTCGTGCCGGCCTTCATGGGTCTCTATTGGCTCATCGACAGCGCCCAGCGCCGGCGCGGCGGCTTGTGGGCCGGATGGTGGTTCGGCGCCGGCTATTTCGTTTTCGGTCTCTACTGGGTCGTCAATGCCTTCATCGTGCGCGGCGGCGGCTTCATCTGGGCCGGACCGTTCGCTGTTGTCGGTCTTGCGGCCTTGCTGGCTTGCTTTCCGGCCGTTGCCGGGGGGGCGACCCGCTGGCTGCGATGGCGCGGGATCGGCGGCATTGTCGTTTTCGCCGCAGCGTGGACGGTGGCGGAGTGGCTGCGCGGCTGGGTGCTGACCGGCTTCCCGTGGAACCTCGTGGGCACCATCTGGACGGCCTCCGACCCCATGATGCAGGTGACCGCGGTCATCGGCACGCTCGGGCTGAGCCTCGTCACGGTTGCCGCCGCGTCGATACCGGCGGCGCTGGCGGATCCAGCGCTGTCGTGGCGGCGCGGGGTGCTGGCGACGGGTATAGCGACGAGCGTTCTTGTCGTCTCCTGGGCTGGCGGCGCGGCACGCCTGGCAGCCGCGGGAGACACCGAAACCGTTCCCGGAATTTATCTCCGCCTTATCCAACCCAGCATTCCACAGGAACAAAAATGGCGGCGCGACGAACTGGACGCGCATCTGGTCGCCCAGTTGAAGCTCGGCTACCAGGGGCGCGGGACGGGGGGTGAAGCTGCACCGACCCACGTCATCTGGGGCGAGACGGCGGCTCCATTGTTCTTGGCCGAAGATCCCGAGCGCCTCGCGCTCATCGGCCGCTTTACGCCGCCAGGAGGGCTGACCATCCTCGGCACGCTGCGGCGAACGCCGGACACGGAATCGTTGCAGATCTGGAACAGCCTGTACGCGGTCAACGATCAAGGCGCCATCGTGGGGACGTACGACAAATCCCATTTGGTGCCGTTCGGCGAATACGTGCCGCTGCGCTCGTGGTTGGGGTTCGCCAAGGTCACCACGGGCAGCACCGATTTCTCCAGCGGCGATGGACCAACGACCCTCGATCTGCCGGGGTTGCCTCCGGCGAGTCCTCTCATCTGTTATGAAGTGATCTTCCCCGGCCGGGTGACGGAGCCGAGCCGGCGCCCGGACTGGCTGCTAAACCTGACCAACGACGCATGGTACGGTATTTCCCCCGGGCCCTACCAGCATTTCGCCGCCGCCCGCTTGCGGGCGGTGGAAGAGGGCTTGCCCCTGGTGCGTGTCGCGAACTCCGGCGTTTCCGCCATCGTCGATCCGTTCGGGCGCACTGTGGCCTCCCTCGACCTCGGCAAGGTCGGCAGCCTCGACGGCCCGTTGCCACGTCCGCTGGCTGCGCCCACGCCCTATGCGCGCTTCGGGGACGGCGTAGTGCTCGTCATGGTGCTAGCTGCAGGGCTCATCGGGTGGCGCTTCAGCCACGGCGCTTAGTCGTCCCTTGATCCACACATGGTTGAAAGCGGGTGCCCGACAACAAGTGTTGCGGAATCGATCAAAATTTGCATACAATCGTCCGAATGCTCAGAATGGGTGCGGTTGCGGAAAGGATGTGCACGGGGCGGGTAGAAGCTGCAGGCGCACGGCCGCGGGTTCCAACGATAAGGTGTGTCAAAAAAATGACCGAAGTTAGGATGCAAAGGGCGACGAGGAAGGGCAATTCTGCGGGTCCCGCAGCACGGTTCGAGCGCATGCCTCCAGGCACGCCCAATCCGGTCGACATCCATGTCGGCGGCCGGGTCCGGCTGCGCCGGACGCTGCTCGGCTTGAGCCAAGAGCGGTTAGGGGAAGCCGTAGGTCTGACGTTTCAACAAATTCAAAAGTACGAGCGAGGAGCCAATCGTATTGGCGCCTCCCGCTTGTTCGAGTTCAGCCGGATTTTGGACGTGCCCGTCTCATTCTTCTTTGACGACATGCCGGAGGCCCCGCGCTCGGACGATAGCTACGTGGCCTGGGGACTGGCCGATCATCCGCAGCCGTCCATGGAACAGGACCCTCTCACCCGCCGCGAAACGCTTGAGCTGGTTCGTGCCTACTATCGGATCACCGATCCCCAAGTGCGGCGTCGTCTGTTCGAGCTTGCGAAGTCGCTGGGCACCGACGGCCAAGCCTCATAAGCGCAAAAGAGGTACCTCGCAGAAGGTGACGGTGGCGGCCGGCGCATTTCGCGTAAAGCGGCTTTAGAAGCGCGAGAACGTTGCACAGCTCGTCGGCCGCATGGGAGCGATCAATCCTTAACGGGGGTTACTGTACCCGTTCGCGTGTTTCAACCGATCGAGGTCGGATATGCACTTCTGGGTCAATGATGCAAGTTGAGTCACAGCCGCTGGCTGGATCGGACCAGCGGATCCACTAGAAGCGATCATTACGTCCGTCGGCGCATTCCTCGAATTCGCCGATGGACGACGAGCCAAGGTTCTTGACCTCCAAAAGTTTCCTCGTCACAACGACGGCCGTCAGCCGGAACGTGCGGCTGGCGCAGTGAGGTGTTTTTGCGCGTCCTGCTTCCCCGCCGGACGCCAAACACCGCGCGGCATGATTGTTCCGGAGAACAAAGTTGCGGAATTTACAGGGGGCGTCTGTGTCGCACCAATGGAAAAATGACTTCGTCTTCACCAGCGAGTCCGTAGCCGAGGGGCATCCCGACAAGGTGTGCGACCGCATCTCCGACTCGATCGTCGACGCTTTCCTCGCCGAGGACGCGACATCGCGGGTGGCTGTCGAAACCCTCTGCACCACCAATTTCATCGTCCTAGCAGGCGAGGTGCGAGGGCCGGAGAGCCTCGATCACGACCGCTTCCGGCAGATCGCCCGCCAGGCGGTCCGCGATATCGGCTATGAGCAGCATGGCTTCCACTGGCGGGATGCGGAAATCACCTCCCACATTCATTCGCAGTCCGCTGACATCGCCCTCGGCGTCGATGCCACCGGTAACAAGGATGAAGGCGCCGGAGACCAGGGCATCATGTTCGGCTATGCCTGCCGCGAGACCGAGGTGCTGATGCCGGCGCCGATTTTCTACGCCCACGCGATGCTGCGCGCGCTTGCCTGCGCCCGCCACGCCGGAAAGGAGCCGATGCTCGGCCCCGACGCCAAGAGCCAGGTTAGCCTCCGCTACGTCGACGGAAAGCCGGTCGGCGCCAGCGCCATCGTCGTCTCCACTCAGCACGCCCATCAGATTTCGGTGGACGACGTCCGGGAAATCGTGCGGCCGTATGTGGTCGAGGTGTTGCCGGACGGTTGGATGTGCCCTGAGGATCAGTTCTACGTCAACCCGACTGGGCGCTTTGTGATCGGCGGGCCCGACGGCGACGCCGGCGTCACCGGCCGCAAGATCATCGTCGACACCTATGGCGGCGCTGCGCCTCATGGCGGCGGCGCCTTTTCCGGCAAGGATCCAACCAAGGTCGACCGCTCCGCCGCGTATGCGGCTCGCTATCTCGCCAAGAACGTGGTCGCCGCCGGGATGGCCGATCGCTGCACCATCCAGCTGTCATACGCCATCGGCGTCTCGCACCCGCTGTCAGTTTACGTCAATCTCCACGACACCGGCCAGGTCGAGGAGAACAGGCTTGCCGTGGTGCTGCAGGAGTTGATGGACCTGTCGCCGCGGGGCATGCGCAAGCACCTCAACCTGAATCTGCCGATCTACGCGCGGACTGCGGCCTACGGCCATTTCGGACGTGAGCCGGAGAGCGACGGCGGTTTCTCGTGGGAGCGCACCGATCTCGTCGGCGCTCTCCGAACCGCGTTCGGAGCCCTGTGACGCAGCACCACGGCGGCACGCGCGACGATCAGGAAAAAGTGAATCGCCACATCCCGGCGGTCGCGCCCCGCTTTCACGGTCGGCGTCACGGACGCAAGCTGAGAGCCGGCCGCCAAGACCTGGTCCGATCATTGCTGCCTCGTCTGCGGGTACCGATTTCTGACGATGGCGTGGCTCTCGATCCGCGGACGGCGTTCGATCGGCCGACCGCCCCGGTCTGGCTGGAGATCGGGTTTGGTTGCGGCGAGCACCTGTTCCATCGCGCAGCTGCGTCCCCGGACATCGGCTTCATCGGCTGCGAGCCGTTCGTCAACGGTGTCGCCAACCTGCTCGCACGCGTCGCCGAAGCCGATCTCCACAACGTTCGCATCTTCGACGACGACGCTAGGCTCTTGCTCCCCCGCTTGGCGGAAGCCAGCGTCGAGCGCATCTTCCTGTTGTTCTCCGATCCATGGCCCAAGAAGAGGCACCACAGGCGCCGCTTCCTGTCGCCCGAAACACTGGACAAGCTGGCCAACATCCTCGCCGATGGCGGTCAGATCTGGGTCGCCAGCGACCACATGGGGTCGGTCGCCTGGACCCTGCAGCACGCGACCCGCCACCGCGCTTTTCGGTGGCTGGCACGTCGGCCGGATGACTGGCGGAGGAGACCCCAAGACTGGATACCCACCCGCTACGAAAGCAAAGCGCTGGCAGCCGGCGGAAAATGCGCCTATCTCCGCTTCGAGCGCTGTCCAAGGCGCGAATATGGCGTGCAGCGGGGCAAACTGCTTGTGCCATAACGCGCCATGCCTATAGTACCATTGGTGAGTCGCAGCCGACTCGGTCTCGTTGGGCCTCTTCGCGGATGGGGTTTGATGGGGCGGGCCAGTGGCCCGCCTTTTTGCGTTATGGTGGGATGACGACGGCAATCGTGCAAACTGAGTACAAGGTTTCCAGAATGTCCGCAGGACATGGCCTCCGAGATGTCCGCCTTGGGCAACATTGAAGCCTTGGTCGCTCCGGCGTTGGCCGCCATGGGCTACAACGTCGTGCGCATCCAGCTTTCCGGCCAGCAGCGTAAGCGGTTGCAGGTGATGATCGAGCGGAGCGACCGTCGCGCCATCGTGGTTGACGACTGCGCGGAGGTGAGCCGGGCGTTGTCGGCGATCTTGGATGTCGAAGATCCGATACCCGGCGCCTACACGCTGGAAGTCAGTTCTCCCGGCATTGATCGGCCGCTGGTTCGGGCCGATGATTTCGAACGGTTCGCCGGATTTGCGGCGCGTGTCGAACTGGGGCGTCCGCTGGATGGGCGTCGGCGGTTTACCGGGCGGATCGTCGGGGTGAAAGACGGACAGGTCCGGCTTCGCCTTGAATCGGAAGAAGACGTGGGCCTGCCGGTCACTGACATTCTGCGGGCCAAGCTCGTCCTGACGGACGATTTAATCGCGGCCCACGACAAGGACGCGAGTGGGCCATTGAATAGATCACTGGGTAGTAGAAACGGACAATGACACCTACGATGGCGGATACGGCGGCCGTTCACGCACGGCCGGAACTTCTTCAGGTGGCGGACACGGTCGCCCGCGACAAGAACATCGACCGCGACGAGGTCCTCGATGCGATGGAGCAGGCGATTCAAAAGGCCGGCCGCTCCAAGTACGGGCACGAGCACGACATCCGGGCGCACATCGATCGCTCGAGCGGCGAGATCACGCTGGCGCGCTACCTCGAAGTGGTTGAAGTGATCGAGAATGAGGCGACGGAGCTGACCGTTCAGCAGGCCCGCCGCAAGAAGCCGGACGCCGAGGTCGGCGAGTTCCTCGTGGATCCGCTGCCGCCGATCGATTTCGGCCGCATCGCCGCCCAGTCGGCCAAGCAGGTCATCGTCCAGAAGGTCCGCGACGCCGAACGCAAGCGCCAGTTCGACGAGTACAAGGACCGGATCGGCGACATCGTCAACGGGCTGGTGAAGCGGGTGGAGTTCGGGACCGTCGTCGTCGACCTCGGCCGCGTCGAGGCGGTGCTGCGGCGCGAAGAAATCATCCCGCGCGAACACTTCAACCTCGGCGATCGGGTGCGCGCCTACATTCTCGACGTGCGCGACGAGCCGCGCGGCCCGCAGGTCTTTCTGACGCGCACCCATCCCATGTTCATGTCGAAACTGTTCGCTCAGGAGGTACCGGAAATCTACGAAAACATCATAGAGATCAAGGCGGTGGCGCGGGATCCGGGCTCGCGCGCGAAGATCGCGGTGATGTCCCACGACAGCAGCATCGACCCCGTCGGGCCCTGCATCGGCATGCGCGGCTCGCGCGTTCAGGCCGTGGTCGGCGAACTTCAAGGCGAAAAGATCGACATCATTCAATGGTCTTCCGACCCGGCGACATTCGTGGTCAATGCACTGGCGCCGGCGGAGGTGGCCAAGGTCGTCCTCGACGAGGAAGCGGGCCGCATCGAGGTGGTGGTTCCCGATGATCAGTTGAGCCTCGCCATCGGTCGCCGCGGCCAGAACGTGCGTTTGGCGACCCAACTTACAGGGTGGAACATTGACATCCTTACCGAAGACGAGGAATCGCAACGCCGCAACGAGGAGTTCCACGCGCGCTCGCAGACCTTCATTGACGCGCTGAACGTCGATGACGTCATCGCCCATCTCCTAGTGACCGAAGGCTTCACGTCTGTGGAAGAGGTCGCCTTCGTGCCGGTTGACGATCTGGCCGACATTGAGGGCTTCGATGAAGATGTCGCTGAGGAGCTGCGTGAACGTGCCCGCGTTTATCTTGCCGAGCGCGATGAAGCCTTCGAGCAGCGGCGCAACGAATTGGGCGTGTCGGACGAGTTGGCGCAGGTGGAGGGTCTCAAGCCGGCGGTGTTGGCGGCGCTCGGCGAGAACGGCGTCAAGACGCTCGATGATTTGGCGGATCTCGCCGGTGACGAGTTGCTCGAGATCGCGCCCAAAGGGACGCTGACTTCAGATCAGGCCAACGAAATCATCATGGCGGCACGCGCCCACTGGTTCGTGGATGAGGCCGACGCCGCTGATGCCGAGCAGACAGCATCAGAAGCGCCGGCGGCTTCGGGAATTGAGACCGGCGATGTTGGCCGCTGATCTTCGATCCGAGGCCAGGGACGATTTTGAGGATGTGACTTCGCCTCGGCGTCGCTGCATCGTCACCGGTGCGGTGACGGAAAGGGACGCGCTGTTGCGGTTTGTGGTCGATCCGGAGCACCGGCTGGTCGTCGACATCGAACAGCGCCTGCCCGGACGGGGAATTTGGTTGAGTGCGGATCGGGAAACACTTATGAAGGCGTGCGCGAAAAATGTATTCGCCAAGGCGGCGCGGGCCGGCGTCATCGTTCCACGCGAGCTTGTCGAGCAGGTCGAGGCTCGCTTGATCCGACACTGCCTCAACATGATCGGGTTGGCACGACGCGCCGGGCAAGCGGCGTTCGGCTTTGAGAAGGCGCGGGACTGGTTCAGGTCTGGGCGAACTGGTTTGCTGCTTATAGCGGCGGATGCATCGGCCAATGCGCGGGCCAAGGGGCGTGCGTTCACCGACGCCGAGCCGCTGGTTGTGCCGTTGACGGCCTCGGAACTGGGAGGCGTGGCCGGCCGTGAGCGTTCGGTTTATGTCGTTATAGCTCCTGGCGGTTTCGCAAGGTGCATACGGCGCGAGGGACTGCGGCTTGCCGGCATTCGCCGGACGGCTGACGTTCAGGAAGCTGCGCGGGAAACCGCGTCGAGAGGCAATGGCGTTCTGTTACAGACGTAGGTGCGATGACTGACACCACCGGCAACGACGACGGCAGCGAGGGCAAACTTAGCCGCCCGCGCAAGCTTGAATTGAAGAAGACGGTCGAGACGGGACAGGTGCGTCAGAGCTTCGCCCATGGCCGGTCCAAGCTCGTTCGGGTGGAGGTGCGGAAGAAGCGCACTTATGCCACTGATGCCCCGCGGCCGGCTCTCTAAGGTCGCTGCGGAGGCCGAGCAGCGCGCTGCCGCCGCCGAGACGGCGTTGCGGGATCGATCCGCCGTCGGGCTCACGGAGGGGGAAAAGGCACAGCGCGCGCGGGCTCTGCAGGGGGCAAGGCGCACGGAGGACTTGGCCGCGCTGCAGGCGATAGAGGATCTTGAGCCGGTGGTCCTTGATCAGGACTTGGCACTGGACGAGGCGCCCGCCGAGCCAGTTTCCGGCGAGCCGGATCTCGAGACTACGCCGGTTGAGGCCGAGGCGGGCGAGACGGCCGAAGAGACTGCATCGCCAGCGCTGTCGGCAGAACCCGAGATCGCCGAAGACATCCAGCCGGGGGGGGGGCCGGACGAACAGCCGCCTGACGAGCGACCTGCCGACATGCCGGTGGAAGCGCGCCGTGACCGGCGGCACGACCAGCCGGACGCCCCGCGGACCGCACTGGCGGCAAAGAAACCAGCCGCCAAGCCGGCGGAGAGGGAAACCGCGGAGCGGGACGAGGATTCCTCGGCCCGTGCCAAGCGGCCGGTGCGACCTGATATCCGCAAGCCGCTGACCGCGCCGCGCCGGGGCGAGCCCAAACGTCGCGTCGGCAGGCTGACGGTGACCGACGCCCTCGACGATCAGGATCGCGGCGAGCGTGGACGCAGCTTGGCGGCCGTGCGGCGTGCACGCGAGAAGGAACGCCTCAAGCATCTGCAGGCCGGCCCGGGCGAAACAGGCAAGGTGATTCGCGACGTGGTTATCCCCGAAGTCATTACCGTCCAGGAACTGTCGAACCGCATGGCGGAGCGCAGCAGCGACGTCATCAAGGCCCTAATGAACATCGGGGTGATGGCCAACCTCAACCAGTCGATCGACGCCGACACCGCCGAACTCATCGCCTCCGAGTTCGGTCACAAGGTCAAGCGGGTCAGCGAGGCCGATGTGGAAATCGGCCTTAAAGGTGAAGAAGACGTAAAGGAGAACCTGCAGCCGCGGCCGCCGGTGGTGACCATCATGGGCCACGTCGACCACGGCAAAACCTCTCTTCTTGATGTGCTTCGCAGGACCGACGTCGCTGCCCATGAAGCCGGCGGCATTACCCAGCACATCGGGGCGTACCAGATCACCACCGCCAACGGCGCCAGGATCACCTTCATCGACACGCCGGGTCACGCTGCGTTCACCCAGATGCGCGCCCGCGGCGCCAACGTCACCGACATCGTCGTTCTCGTCGTCGCGGCCGACGACGGCGTCATGCCGCAGACCATCGAGGCCATCCGTCACGCCAAGGCGGCGGGCGTGCCGATGATCGTGGCCATCAACAAGATCGATCGCCCCGACTCCGATCCTCAGCGGATCCGGATGGAGTTGCTGCAGCACGACGTTCAGGTCGAAGAAACCGGTGGCGAAACTTTGTCTATCGAGGTTTCCGCCAAGACAGGCGCCAATGTCGACAAGGTGGTCGAAAACATTCTTCTCCTGTCGGAGTTCCTCGACCTGAAATCCAACCCGGATCGCTCGGCCGAAGGGGTGGTGATCGAAGCGAAGGTGGAACGCGGGCGCGGCTCCGTCGCCACAGTGCTCGTCCAGCGTGGGACTCTGCGCATCGGCGACATCTTCGTCGCCGGCGCCGAATGGGGACGGGTGCGCGGGATGTACGATGCCGCCGGCGTTGCGCTCACGGAGGCCGGCCCTGGAACGCCGGCAGAAATTCTCGGGCTCAATGGCACGCCCGCGGCGGGTGATGAAGTCGCCGTCGTCGACACCGAGGCCCGCGCTCGTGAAGTAGGAGATTTCCGCCGCCGTAAGGAGCGCGACGCCAAAACGGTCGCCGCCGGTCAGAGCACCCTCGAGCAGATGTTCGATCGCATCCGCGAGGGCGGCGAGAATTCGCTGCCGGTAGTGATCAAGGCAGACGTGCACGGCTCGGCAGAGGCCATCGTCGGCGCGCTCGAGAAGCTCGGCACGGACGAAGTCAAGGCCCAGGTCTTGCATTCCGGGGTCGGTGGCATCAACGAATCGGACGTCACCTTGGCTGGCGCCTCGAAGGCGCTGGTCGTCGGCTTCAACGTTCGCGCCAATCCTCAGGCGCGCGAGTTGGCCAAGCGCGACGGCGTGGATATCCGTTACTACTCGGTCATCTACAACCTCGTCGATGACCTTAAGGGGATGATGTCCGGCCTTCTGGCGCCGCAGATCCGCGAAAACATCATCGGCTACGCAGAAATTCGAACCGTCTTCAACATCACCAAGGTCGGCAAGGTGGCGGGCTGCATGGTGACCGAGGGCAACATCCGCCGCGGCGCGAAAGTGCGCCTTCTGCGGGACAACGTGGTCATCCACGAGGGCGATCTTTCACAGCTTAAGCGCTTCAAGGACGACGTGCGGGAGGTCCGCGAGGGGTACGACTGCGGCGTTGCCCTTGCAGCCTATCAGGACATCCAGACCGGCGACATCATTGAATGCTTTGAGCTGCAGAAAGTTGAGCGCCAACTTTAGTCTTGGTCTGGCTCAACTGTTCGTTACACGAAACCACATGCTGAGCTTGTCGAAGCATGAGCCAAGCAATCCTGAGCTTGAGGACATGAAGAAAAAGGGCGCCAGAAGCCCGAGTCAGAGACAGCTTCGGGTTGGTGAAGAGCTGCGGCACGTGCTTGCCGAGACGTTGGAGAAGGGCGAGGTTCACGATCCCGGCTTGGCTGACATATCCGTGACGGTGTCGGAAGTGCGTGTCGGGGCGGATCTGCGCCACGCGGTGGTCTACGTGGCACCGCTCGGCGGCGGTGACGGGGTTACCATGATCGCAGCGTTGGAACGGGCGCGGCCCTTTCTCCGTCATCGGTTGGCGCAGCAGGTTCGTCTCAAATTTGTTCCGGATCTTGCCTTCCGGTTGGACACGTCGTTCGATTACGCGGCCCAGATCGACGACCTGCTGCGGCGGGTCATCCGTCCCGAGACCGCCCATTCCCCCGAGCATCCTTCCGATCCGTCCGAAGATCGCGACTGACATGGGCCGCACACGCCGCGGTAACCCGGTGCATGGCTGGGTCGTGGTCGACAAGCCGGAAAACGCCACGTCGGTCGATGTGGTTGCTGCCGTTCGCCGCGGTTGCGATGCGGCCAAGGCGGGCCACAGCGGCACCCTCGATCCGCTGGCGACCGGTGTTCTCCCGATAGCTCTCGGGGAGGCGACCAAGACTGTTCCTTACCTCATGGACGGCGCCAAGTCCTACCGCTTCACGGTGCGCTGGGGAGAGCAGCGGGATACCGACGACGCCGAGGGTCGCACAATTGCGGTGAGTGACGTGCGCCCTGATGCAGAGGCTATTCGCGCGGTGCTGCCCCGCTTCACTGGCGAGATCGATCAGACCCCGCCGACGTTTTCCGCCATCAAGGTGGAAGGGCGTCGTGCCTATGACCTGGCGCGCGCCGACGTCGCCGTCGACCTGGCGACCCGGCGCGTCGAGATCAAGGCCGTCGAGCTCGCGGCGTGTCCTGACGACGATCACGCAGAGTTCTTGGTGGTGTGCGGCAAAGGCGCCTACATGCGGGCTTTGGCTCGCGATCTGGCCGCCGCGCTCGGGACGTGCGGCTACGTGGTGGCTCTCAGGCGCACCGCCGTGGGTTCATTCAGCGAGGCCGACGCGATTCCCCTGGATAAAGTAAAGACACTTGGGCATAGTGACGAGCTACTGCAGCATGTGCTTCCCGTCGAGGCGGCGCTGGCCGACATCCCGGCGCTCGACTTTACACCAGCGGAAGCCATCAGACTTAAGCACGGGCAATCGGTTCCCGTCCTGCCGGTGGCGAGGCGGACTTCTGAAAAGCTTGTCCTCAAGGATAGGATGATCTTCGCCATGGCTGATGGCAAGCCCGTTGCTTTGGCTCGCGTGCAAGGCGGGGAAATCCGCCCCATTCGCGTTCTCAACCTATGATGGATGGAGCGACAGATGTCGATAACGGCAGAACGGAAACAGGAACTGATTCAGGAATTTGCGGCTCAGCCCGGCGACACCGGCTCACCGGAGGTTCAGGTCGCCATCTTGAGCGAACGCATTCGCAATCTCACGGAGCACCTTAAGGCTCACAACAAGGACTTCCACTCGCGGCGCGGCCTGTTGATGATGGTCGGACAACGCCGGCAGATGCTCGACTACCTCAAGCGGAAAAGCGTGGAACGCTACAACACCGTGGTCGAGCGCCTGGGCCTGCGCCGATAATCGTCTCGAATGTGCTTTGGTAATGCGTGGCGCCGGTCTGAAGCCGTGGTCGCACTCAAAGCACCTGTATGTAATCGTAGGACTGTAGGGATAGAATGTTTCAGGAATTCCGTAAGGAAGTAAGTTGGGGTGGACGCCCCCTCATATTGGAAAGCGGCAAGGTTGCGCGCCAGGCCGACGGCGCCGTTATGGTTACGTACGGTGAGTCGAAGGTATTGTGCACGGTCGTTTACGAGAAGTCGACGAAGCCAGGCTTGGATTTTTTCCCGCTTTCGGTGCATTACCAGGAGCGTACTTATGCGGCCGGCAAGGTACCCGGCGGTTTCTTCAAGCGCGAGGGCCGGCCGTCCGAGAAGGAGACGCTAACCTCGCGGCTGATAGACCGGCCGATTCGGCCTCTGTTCGCGAAGGGCTTCCGCAATGAGACGCAGGTCATCTGCACAGTGCTGAGCCACGATCTCGAGAACGACCCTGATATCGCGGCGCTGATCGGCACCTCGGCGGCGCTGACGCTGTCCGGGGTTCCGTTCCTGGGGCCGGTCAGCGGCTGCCGGGTTGGCTACATCGACGGAGCCTACGTGCTTAATCCGCAACTCGATGAACTTGCCAATAGCAACCTGGATCTGATCGTTGCCGGCACCAAGGAAGGGGTGCTGATGGTGGAATCGGAAGCGCGGGAGTTGAGCGAGGACGTCATGCTCGGCGCTGTCATGTTTGGCCATGAGGCCTGCCAGCCGGTGATCGACGCCATCATCGACCTCGCAGAAGCGTGCGCCAAGGAGCCGATGGACCTTCCGCCCGAGCCGGAAGGGCGGGCCGCTTTAGCTGAGCGCGTCCGGGCGTTGGCCGAGCACGACCTCAGCGAAGCCTATCACGAAACGGTGAAGTCGATCCGTCGCGAGAAGGTGGCGGCGGTCAAAAGCCGGCTCGTCGAGAGTCTTGCGGCCGACGAGGCGGTGGACCAGACCGTCCTGTTGGCGAACCTGGACGACGTGTTCAAGAGCGTCGAGCAGGAGGTGGTGCGACGTGACATGATCGCCACCGGCAGGCGGATGGATGGGCGCGGAGCGCGAGACATTCGCAATATTGCGGTCGAGGTCGGCCTGCTGCCGCGAGCCCATGGCAGCGCGCTGTTCACCCGCGGCGAGACCCAGGCGCTGGTGGTGACAACGCTCGGCACCGGTCAAGACGAGCAGATCATCGACGCCCTGGCCGGCGAATACCGCGAGAACTTCATGCTGCACTACAATTTCCCCCCGTACTCGGTTGGCGAGGCCGGTCGGGTCGGATTCACGGGGCGGCGGGAAATCGGCCACGGCAAGCTCGCCTGGCGCGCGGTTCGTTCTCTGATCCCCGATAAGGAAAGCTTCCCCTACACCATCCGCGTCGTCTCCGAGATCACCGAATCCAATGGGTCGTCATCGATGGCCACCGTTTGCGGAGCGTCGTTGTCGATGATGGATGCCGGGGTGGCATTACGGGCGCCGGTCGCCGGTATCGCCATGGGGTTGATCAAGGAGGGCGATCAGTTCGTGGTGCTGTCCGACATCCTAGGCGACGAAGATCATCTGGGCGACATGGACTTCAAGGTTGCGGGCACCAACAAGGGAATCACTGCCCTGCAGATGGACATCAAGATCACCTCGATTACTAAGGACATCATGGCCACCGCCCTGGAGCAGGCCTCGGAAGGTCGCATGCAGATTCTAGGCGCCATGTCGAAGGCCATCGACCTGCCGCGCGATGCCGTCAGCGAGAATGCGCCCCGCATCACCGTTATTCATATCAACAAGGACAAGATCCGAGAGGTTATTGGTCCTGGCGGCAAGGTCATCCGCGAGATCTGCGAAGTGACCGGCGCCCGCATCGACCTGGAGGATGACGGCAGCGTCAAGGTGGCAGCCGTGGACCAGCGCGCTGCGGACGCGGCCATCGAGTGGATCCGCGGCATCGCTGCTGAGCCGGAGGTCGGCGTGATTTATAATGGCAAGGTGGTCAAGACCGTCGACTTTGGCGCCTTCGTCAACTTCATGGGCAGCCGCGACGGCCTGGTTCACATCAGCGAACTGGCGCCGCAGCGGGTCAACAAGACCACCGACGTCGTGCAGGTGGGCGATACCGTCAAGGTCAAACTCATCGGCATCGACGAGCGCGGCAAGGTCAAGCTGTCGATGCGGGCCGTAGATCAGAAGACGGGGGAAGACCTGTCTGAAAAGGCGGCACCGAACTGACGACGATAATCGTGCGGCGCGGAGCGCAGTCCCGAAACCGGCGGACGTGGTCGCCGCCGGATTTCTGTTGTGCTGAGCGGCACGGGAGTCGCAATTCGAACAACCAGTCATATATGAGTGCTCCTGGAGAGGAACAGCGGACGCTGAGGACAAGGTTCGAGTCGGTGGCGGGTCTTCGCGGAGTGGACGCCCTGTCGAGAGGGACCCGCAACTGCAAAGCTGCTGGCGTCCGGAAAGCGCGGGAAGAACAGGCATGGTAGCACTCCAACCGATCGTCATTTCGGGCCGCGAGGTTTGGCCAATCGTCGAGGGCGGCAAGGGGGTGTCGGTCAGCAACGGCGCCAGCTCCGGCGCGTTCGCCGCCTCGGGTTGTGTCGGCACCTTTTCTGCGGTCAACGCCGACTCGTTCGATGATGAAGGCAACGTCATCCCGCAGGTCTATCGCGGGCGCACCCGGCGGGACCGCTATGAGGAGTTGGTCGCCTACGCCATCCACGGCGGCATCGCCCAAGCCCAGGTCGCTCACGAACGCGCCAGCGGCCGTGGCCGCATTCACATGAACGTGCTGTGGGAAGCGGCCGCCACACCGCGCATTGTGCACGGCGTTCTGGAGGGCGCAAAGGGCCTCATCCATGGCGTCACCTGCGGTGCCGGCATGCCATACCGCATCGCCGAGATCGTCGCCCGCTACGGGCTCTACTATTATCCGATCATATCGTCGGCGCGGGCGTTCCGGGCGCTGTGGAAGCGCGCGTATTTCAAGTATGGCGAGTGGCTCGGCGGGGTGGTCTACGAGGACCCGTGGCTCGCCGGCGGCCACAACGGCCTCTCCAATTTGGAAGATCCGGCCAAGCCTGAATACCCCTACCCGCGGGTTCGCGAGCTCCGCCGGCAGATGACCGAGTGCGGCCTCGCGGCGACGCCGATCTTCATGGCCGGAGGGGTGTGGTGTCTGCGCGAGTGGCAGGACTGGATCGGCAACCCCGAACTCGGCCCGATCGCCTTCCAATTCGGGACCAGGCCCGTTGTGACCCAGGAAAGCCCGGTGTCGGAGGAGTGGAAAAAACGGCTTCTGACGTTGCGGGAAGGCGATGTGCAACTGCACCGCTTCAGTCCTACCGGCTTCTACTCGTCGGCGGTGCGCAACGCCTACCTCAGTGAACTGACGGAGCGAAACGAGCGCCAGATCGCTTATACGCCGGAGCTCATCGGCGAGCACAGCGAGGCGCTGCCGATCGGCGCTCGCGGGCGGCGGGTATATGTCACTCTCGCCGACAAGGCACGCGCCGAAGCCTGGATTGCCGACGGCTTCACCGAGGGCATGCGCACGCCGGACTCAACGTTGATCTTCGTCACGCCGGAGAAATCCGAGCAAATCCGAGTCGATCAGCAAGAGTGCATGGGATGTCTTAGCGCTTGTCGGTTTTCCAACTGGTCTGAGGACGATTCTGGAACAACGGGCAAGCCTGCCGATCCCCGCTCGTTCTGCATCCAGAAAACTCTGCAGTCCATCGCTCACGAGGGCGAGATCGAAGGTAACCTCATGTTCGCCGGGCACAACGCCTATCGATTCGCCACCGATCCGTTCTACAAAGGCGGCTTCATCCCGACGGTCAAGCAACTTGTCGAGCGGATCCGGACGGGCGACTGACCATGCGGGCGCGATCAGGCGATGGATGATGCGGTCGATGGTTTGCCCGGCGAGGCCGATGCCGGTTCAGGGCTTGCCGCCGATGCACGTGGTCCCCATATTGCGGGCATGGTGACGGGTAGACCCTACAGTCGTGCGCTTGAGCTCTTGCGCACCGCCAGTTTGCGGCCGACGCGCCAGCGGCTGGCGCTGGCGAAGCTGCTATTCGAGCAGGGCGATCGCCATGTCACGGCAGAGGCCGTGCACGAAGAAGCGATTGCTGCGGACGTAAGCGTCTCGTTGGCCACCGTATACAACACGCTGCATCAGTTCACCGATGCCGGGCTGTTGCGCGAGATCATGGTGGACGGTACGCGGTTCTACTTCGATACGAACACTCGCGACCATCACCACTTTTTCTTCACTGATTCTGGACGTCTCGAAGATATTTCGTCTCAGGACGTGGTCATAGCGGGCTTGCCCCCGGCGCCAGAAGGTGCGCGGGTAACACGCGTGGACGTGATTGTCCGGGTCGATCGCCGCCCCCAAAAGCTCTAGGCTTTTCAATACCGTTTCCTGCATTTGAGAACCGCTCCAATCTGCCTTGACAGGCAGGGGCGTGAGCGGCATACTGCGCGCATCATCCGGCTTCAACTGCCGGTTCGAAATGCGCGTACTGCCAATCGTCAATCATGGGTATAGGAGATGTACCATGGCTGAGTTGAAGGGCTCCCAGACGGAAGAGAATTTGAAGGCCGCATTCGCCGGCGAGTCGCAAGCTAATCGGCGCTACCTCTACTTTGCGCAAAAGGCGGACGTCGAAGGTTACAACGACGTCGCTGCGGTGTTCCGCTCCACTGCCGAAGGAGAGACCGGCCACGCCCACGGCCACCTCGAGTTCCTGGAGAAAGTGGGCGATCCGGCCACTGGGCTTCCCATTGGTCCGACCGGCGCTAACCTCGGCGCGGCCATTGCTGGCGAGACCCACGAGTACACAGACATGTATCCGGGCATGGCCAAAACCGCGCGAGGCGAGGGGTTCGAGGAAATCGCCGACTGGTTCGAGACCTTGGCAAAGGCGGAAAAGTCCCACGCTGGAAGATTCCAGAAAGCCCTCGACACCATGGAGTAATATCGTCGACTGCCGGCGCGGGGAACATGCGTCCCGTGCCGGCGCTTGGACAGTCACCGTAAACGAGGAGCGCCTGACACAGGCGCGTCGGAGGGGACGGCTCCGATTTGGGCTCAAAGGGTGATGTATGCGCGAAGGAAGCCTGGATGCACCGACTCGTCATCCGATCAAGTGGCGCGATGCCGATTTTTACGATGAGGCCAAGCTGGACGCGGAGCTTCGCCGCGTGTTCGACATCTGTCACGGGTGTCGCCGCTGCTTCAACCTGTGTGATAGCTTTCCTCGCCTGTTCGACTTGATCGACGAGTCGGCGAGCGGCGAACTGGACTCGGTGGCGAGCGCCGACTTCAAACCCGTCGTTGATGCTTGCACGCTTTGCGACATGTGCTTCATGACCAAGTGTCCGTACGTGCCGCCGCACGAGTTCGATCTAGATTTCCCGCATTTGATGCTGCGGTACCGCGCCGTCGAGCGGAAGCGGAGCAAAATTCCGTTCGCCGCGCGGCAACTGACGGAGACCGATCGCAACGGCCGCTTAGCGTCGCATGTGCCCGGCCTCGCCAACTGGGCAAGCAGGCGGGGCAATACCCTCACCCGGCCGGTTATCGAGCGCGTCGCCGGCGTCCATCGGGACGCCCATCTGCCGCCGTTCCACGGGAAGACGTTCGTTGCGCGAGCCAAAGGTGCTGCCGCGCCCACAGTGAATGTGAAAGCGCCCGCGTTCGGGCGCAAGGCGGCGCTCTATGCGACCTGCTTCGTCAACTACAACAATCCGGATGTGGGAACCGCGTTCCGCAACGTGCTCGCTCACAACGGCGTCGACACAGAAGTCGTATATCCCGGTTGCTGCGGCATGCCGCAACTCGAACACGGCGATCTTGATCGGGTCGCCGCCAACGCCCGCCGTATCGCCGCGGACCTCAGGCCATGGGTGGACAAAGGCTTCGACATTGTCTCCCTGGTGCCGTCCTGCAGCCTGATGATGAAGTTCGAGTGGCCGCTGATCGAACCGGACGATGACAATGTCAAGGCTTTGGGCCAAGCCACTTTCGATGCGGCCGAGTACGTGGTCGACATCGCCCGCAAGGAAGGCCTTGCCGACGGCCTCCAGCGGCTGCCCGGCGGCGTCACGGTCCACATCGCGTGCCATTCCCGTGCGCAGAACATGGGCCAGAAGGCGACAGAGCTGTTGAAACTGCTGCCGGAAACCGACGTCAAGGTGGTCGAGCGCTGCTCGGGGCACGGCGGCTCTTGGGGCATCATGAAAGACAACTTCGAGGTGGCGCTCAAGGTGGGGCGACCTGCGGCGCGCCAAGCCAAGGAAAACGAAACGGCGTTTGTTGTGTCGGAATGTCCGCTCGCCCGCGACCACATCGTTCAGGGCATGGAACGTCTGGACGGCCGCGAATGGGATCGCGTCGAGCCGGTTCAGCATCCGGTGCAGCTCATCGCCCGCGCCTACGGACTTTAGAGGAGGATTGAACCGTGCCGAAGGGCGGCATCACCCGCGCCGACATTCTGTCGCTCGAAGACTATGAGGCAGTCCGCGCAGAGCGCCGCGGTCAAATTGCCGCGATCAAGAGGGACCGCCGGGTCAGCGTCGGGCCCGATGTCACCTTCTACTTCGAGAATTTCGACACCATCTGGCACCAGATCCATGAGATGCTTCGAATCGAGAAGGGCGGCGAGGGGCAGATCGAGGACGAACTGCGCGCCTATGCGCCGCTGGTCCCGGACGGCCGCAACCTCGTCGCCACGATGATGATCGAGATCGAGGAGGCGACGCGCCGCGCCCGCGTTCTCGCCGGCCTCGGCGGGATCGAGGACACGGTAACCTTCGAGATCGGCGATCGACGCGTCGCCGCCACTCCCGAGGGTGACGTGGAACGGACCACGTCCGATGGAAAGACATCGTCGGTACACTTTCTCAAGTTCCCGTTCTCGCCCGAGCAAGTGCAGGCGTTTCGGGTGCCGGGAACGCGCGTGGTGTTGAGCATCCGACATCGGAATTACGATCACACGGCGGCCCTGAAGGAAGCAACGCGCACGGCTTTGGCAACGGACTTCGCCTGACGCCATCGCGTCTCAGGCGCCGTGGGTGACTGCGGCAAGCGTTCCGCTACTCCAGCGCTTCATCGGGATGCATGCCCCAGAAGGTATCGCGCCCGATCCAGCCGCGCCGGCCGCGGAGTTCGGCTTGGCACAGCGACCCTTCTTGCGGACAGAACAGCAGTCGGCCGATGACGCCGTTTTCGGCGATCGCGATGATCGGACTGGCCGGCTCCGGACCTTCTTGTATGGCGGAGCGCTCGGCGGTGACGATCAGCGTTCGCTGGCCGCTCAACATGCTTTGGTGCATCCAGCCCGCCGTCCCCTGCCAGTCGCGCACCTTCCGCCATGTGCGGTATTCGGCGATTACCTCGAGCGGCAGTTCGGCGCGGCGGTAGATCCAGGCGATCGGGTACTGAAGGCCGGGGCCGGTACGCAGATTTGCCTCCGTCGACTGCAGACTCACGAACCGAGGCAGCGGCAGGCCACTGCCTTTCGGCGCGGCGATGACGGCGGTCACGCAAGGGATCAAAAACAGCGTCGCAAGCAGAAGAATGCGAGCGACTCCCATTAGCGGCATAAGCGAGACCATCGAGCGACAACGTGGACTGTCAATCATCGGGTACGAGCCACCATTATAGGGAGGTCGCCCCGCTCGCGGTCAAGCGCCAGCGCGCCGCCCGCGCAGCCCTGGACTTGCGGTCGCCGGAATGGTATCGCGCCGTGTCCTGTTTTTGCGGTGGACGAGGAGCACAATGGCGAGAGCGAAGCCGCTTGTCGTGGTGACGCGCAAGCTGCCGGACGAAATCGAGACTCGGATGATGGAGTTGTTCAACGTCCGCCTCAATCTCGCCGACCGCAGCTTCACCAGCGAGCAGTTGATCGACGCGGTGCAGACCGCAGATGTCCTGGTGCCGACCGTCACCGACCGGATCGATCGGCGAGTCTTGGAAGCGGCCGGCGAGCGCCTGAAGCTGATCGCCAACTACGGGACGGGGGTCGATCATATCGATCTCAACGCCGCCCGTGAGCGGGGTATTACCGCCACCAACACGCCCGACGTGCTCACCGAGGACACGGCGGATATGACAATGGCGCTTATCCTCGCGGTCCCACGACGCCTCATCGAAGGCGAGCGTATCGTGCGCGCCGGTCGTTGGCGAGGGTGGTCGCCCACTTGGATGCTGGGGCACCGGGTTACGGGCAAGCGCCTGGGCATCGTTGGCATGGGCCGCATCGGCCAAGCAGTTGCCCGGCGGGCGCGCGGCTTCAACATGGCGATCCACTACCACAATCGCCGCCGCGTGCATCCCGACGTCGAGGCCGAGTTGGAGGTGACCTACCACGAGAGCCTCGATCAGATGTTGTCCCGAATGGATATCGTCACCGTCCACTGTCCCCATACCCCGGCCACCTACCACTTGTTGTCGGCCCGGCGTCTCAAACTGCTGCCGCCGCACGCCTACCTGGTCAACACAGCGCGGGGCGAAATCATCGATGAAAAAGCGCTCGTCGCCATGTTGCGCAATCGTGAGATCGCCGGCGCGGCACTCGATGTCTACGAGCACGAGCCTGCCATCAGCCCTAAGCTGCTACAGCTCGACAATGTGGTGCTGTTGCCGCACATGGCCTCCGCCACCATGGAAGGTCGCGTCGCCATGGGCGAGAGCGTCGTTATCAATATCAAGACTTTCGTCGACGGGCACCGCCCACCCAATCGAGTCCTGCCCGAAGACCTCGGCTTCTGACGCTCCCGGCGCGCAATCGATAAAGTGCCTTCGACCGCTTTCGGCCTACCTCCAGAGGCCGCACAAATCCGCTTACGGCGTGCCGCGCTGGCTTACATGTAGCCAAGCCGATGGGACGGTTCAGCCTACTGCGCGGCGGGTTGCGTACTCTGCTGGCGTTCCGTCGAAGGCGCCCCCTCGCCCTCGGTCGGCGCCTGAACCGGCGCACCTGCGGGCGGAGCCTCGCCTTCCACCGCTGGCTCTTTCGGTTTCGGGAACTGAGGTGCCGATTCTGCAGCCACACCCGGAGCGGTTGTCGCTGCATCTTTAGCCGGGGCGTCGCGGGTTTGCGAACCCGGGATCATCGGTTCTTCAGCTCCCGGGCTCACGATCGCCCGCCGCGTTCCGGCTGATGAAGAATCCGTCACGAACCCTGGCGGGCGGCGCACCGGCGCCGCCCCCGGCGGATTTCGCACCGTCGGTGAATCGATTGCCCGCTGCTGCTTCATGAGGTCGAGGACGGTGGTCGGCCGCCCCCGGTTTCCGAGGTAACCGGAGTCCTCGCGAAATTGGGCGTCTGCGTCGGCGACCCAGATCACGGACAGGGTCCCGATCGCAATTATGGCGGTGAGCGTCTTCGGTGTCTTCACTGCAGCATTCCTTCAACGTGATTGCGTCACGATTAGCACTTCAACGTGTCACGAATGTGTCTACCGGCGCCGACCACTGCGCGCTCCTCCAAATAGTCTTCACGCGACACATGGTCTTCACGCGACACATGCCAATCCCTATCTTCACGACATGCGGAGAACGTTGTCAACGCTCACCGGTTCAAATTCGGGTGCACCTGGCGCAGCCCGGGCGCCCTCGCAAATCGGATTCGCATTCTGGTTCCTGGACGCAAGGCGGAACCATGACGATTACTGCGCGTTAGTGTGCAACCAGTTCCCGTTGCGGCTCTAGCCAGCCGGTTGCCATGTGCCGCGAAGTCGTGTGCGGACCGGGGCAGCTCCGTCTGGCGATGAGGAAAGCAAAAGGAGCGGAAGAGGCAGCCCTTCCCCTCACTGGACACCTGATGGGCCTCAGACGTGTAGTGTTGCCGCGAGGATACTGATACGTAAAATTGTCACGGCATTCTGCGCTGCGCTTGCGAATTTCTCTTATATGAAATATACTTGTTTTGACAGACATACGGGACCTAGAGGATCGTAGGCGGTATTGCCGGTTAGGCATGGGTGTCGAACAAGAACAACGGGTTGAGCTAAAACAATCGGAGGCGATCGTGAAAAAAGTTCTTGCAGTCTGTACAGGTCTGGCCGTGGTGGCGTGCTCCACTGCAAGGGTCCCCAACGAGGCTCAGTTGTCCGATCTGATGCTCTACGACAGCACTGCCGGCGAGTATCGGCGCTATACGGAGGTTGTTGGCCCACTGACGCTCGTGGAGGCGGATGAACCGGATTTGCCGCTGGTACGCATCCAGACCAGCGACGTTCCTGAAGCCGCCACGTGGCTCCGGGCATACGATCTCAACAACGACGGCGTTGTCGATGAGAGCGAGACGTGCCAAGCATGGTTGATCAAGCTTGCCGAGGAGAAGACCGGCAACACCTATGCGCCGGAGGCGTTGCGCAGTGATGCGGGGCAAGTCGAGCCGCTGCGGGAGCATGCGCCTCAGACGGAACAGGCGCTGTGTGTGCCGCTTCGCAACCGACAAGCCATACATGCGGAGCTTGCCATTGCCGCGGAGGAGTTCAGGGCTGATCTGGGGCTGCCATCGGTGTTCGGCACCACGACCTTGGCCGGCCCAGGCGGAGCCGGAGGACCGGGCGGTTCCGGCGGCGATGGAGGCGGGGACGGCGGTGGCGGAGGCGGGGCGCGCTAAGGGCCGGCAAGATTTGCCGAAGATAGCTAAAGGGTATGAGAAATAGTTGACAGATTGGAGCGGATACTTCGTGCTGGGATTTCGGGCGGGACGCAGTGCGTATTCCAAAGATGACGTACTTGGAACAACAGGTAGCTAGAACAATAAGCTCGTAGCGCAAACTCGGGTGGAGGTAGGGTATGAACAGGCTCAAGAAAGTTTACAGGCTCACAAAAATTGCGGGATTGATGCTCTTGGTGGCGACCGTCGTTGCGCCGGTTGCGACCGAGGCTGCTACCGTCAATACGAGAAGTGCGTCCTTCAGCGCGTTGAGCGCTGACAACTTCAATACGTCGGCGGTTCCCGGCTACAGTGGAGACGCCTACGGCAACTGGGGAGTGGTCAGTCCGCTCACTCCGGCGCTGCAAAGCGGATTGGTGTGGAAAGGCGTGGACAAGCCGCTCGCGGCTTTGTCCGGAGAGCGCGAGTCGCTCGGAACGATCGTGTTCCGCAACACCGAGACCTTCGGACAGCAGAGCGTTCGGGTGAAACTGGACGTGAACGTGGACGTCGACAACGGAGCGTCGAGCGGTGGATCGCTGATTATTGTGTTTTTGATCAATCAGCACCTAAATTCCTTGCCGCCGGCGTCGTGCCCCAGCATGTGGTCGGCGTCGTACGGCTGTGGAGATGACATAAGCATCGTTGACGCGAAGTATACCGGGGACATTGGCGGCAGGACCGTCGATCTCGAATTGGCGACCAATACTTTCTCGGTCAATGAAGAGACCACTACGACCTTGGCTGCGGATGTGCGTTTGAGCGGTGACGGGGGAGGCGTACAGCCCATTCCCGTTCCGGGTGCTGTGTGGCTATTCGCAACCGGCATCGCCGCACTGGGCGCTGCAGCGGCGAGACGTAAGCGAGTCCGCACGGTCTAATCGGGAAGGTCAGCGCGCAGCTCACCGCAACCATCTGAGCGCTGTTGGTATTGAACATGCGAATCCGGACGGCGAGGCTCACACGAGCCTCGCCGTTAGCTTTCAACAACGCATCCTGTTCCGAACCCATCACCTCTGATCTGAAGCGAATGCCAGTTTTTGCGACCCTGCGCCGGCACGGCTGACTGGCTGGCGCTCGGCCCACTGCTTCAGCGTCTGGTAGTTGACGTCGTGTGCCGGTGATGTGCCTCTATCTAGCCGCCGGGGGTCGCCCAATGCTCCCGCCAGCCGGTAGTGTCCAAGTCTTTCGCACTTTTCCGTGGGTGATGGCCGTCGGGTCATGCGGTTTATGCGGTCAGTTTTGCTCGTGCAGCGCTGCATGTTCAGGTAGCGGCGGGTGGACGGTGGTGCCGGCGATGTGCCTCAACCTGGCCGCGGCCAGGTTGAGGGCGCTTTCGCCGTCCAGAATGCTCCCGCCAGCCGGGTTCCCGCGCGGATCTCGCGATCCGCTCGAGCGGGTTGTTGGTCCGGATCCGCCGCCAGTGCTCTTCCGGGAAGTGGTAGTAGGTCAGTGAGGTCGGACCACTAAGGTTTGTGCATGCGCTGTCTGGCGTCAATTTCTGGAACGCGCAATATCCTTTGGTCCTCCGGTAACTGAAGCTGTTCGTCCAAGTACTTGGCTCGAGCCTCAATGCTGGACGGCCGCGCCTCATACAGGATCTTGTCGAAAATATCGGGACCGGAGACGGCCTCGGCGTCCACCCTCAACGCAAGGATGTAGTTCGCGAGCGCCTTCTCGAATTCTCCCATTCGGTCGTATAAAATTCCGCGGTTGGCGTACGCTGCGGCGAGAGCACCTCGGCCGGTAGCATCGTCAGGCTCCAGAGTCGTGGAGAGGCCGTCAATCAGCCCGGTCAAGGCGGCTTCGGCTTCGGCGTCTTGGCCCGTCTGTAGGAAGACAAGGGCGCGCCCCATAAGTGCTCCGCGATGGTCCGGCGATATCATCAAAGCCGCGTCGAAGCGCTCCAAAGCTTCATCGTACTTTTTGTCCGATAGCAGAATGTCACCTTGACGGACTTCGAAATCGCCGGTCGGCGCCGTGACGAACAGCGGGTTGATGATGGTTTTGTAAAGGCCCCAACCCATCAACGCCACCAACGCGATGATGACGTAACGGCGGAGCACCCCAAAGCTGAAAGGGCTTCGCGAGAATCCGGCGTTCATGTCCCGCCGTAGATTCTGTTCAGCATGACGTGGACATACACAACCGCGAACACGAAACAGAGCAAAGCCGCGGTCAGCGACACGCGCCGCTTGATCTCACTCTGGCGAGACGGGTCGGCCGCATGACCCAGTTTTCGTTCCTCGCGACGCACAGCCAGTGCGAAAATGAGATGGCGAACCGGGAGGTAGAGAGCCACGCCGAGTACGATAGTCCAAAGCCACTGATTGCGAAATAACTCCTCCATCCGCCGCGCGTATCCATCAAGATGCCGATTCCATAAAAAGGGGGGAAGAGCACCGCCCTTCCCCCCAGCTTTGCGACGATGGCACGCTAGACGCCTGGTTTCTCCAGCGTGGTGTCACCGATGTCTTCGACCAAAGCTTCCACTTCGGTGTCGGGAACGGTTGACATCTCCATCTTGTAGGCCAGGAACCACATCATAAACACGCCGAGCAGCCAGAATAGGATCTGCCACGCCCAGATCGACGGGATACCAAATGTCCATCCATCAACCCCTGCGTCAGGCGCACCGAAGATATCGTTGCCTATCACGGCGCCCGGCCCGATCCCGAAGAAGAACCAGCCCAATGTGATGGCCCAAGCTACAGGGATGAGGCCGCGCTTGGACGCTCGCAACGTGGCGTGCTCCCGCAGGAAGTTGTGATACTTCATGCGGTGGGCGAGCGCCTGGTCGTTCTGTGTCATGGCCGAAACAACGACGCAGACGAGTACGTTGACGATGATACCCCAGCCGGCCGAGTGAATGGTCCACGGCCACCGGCCCCACAGGTCTATCCCAATGGATTGCAGAAGCGTCAACCCGAAGCTGTCGGTGAAGCTGACGCCGAGCAATCCAGCAGCAAGACCCCAAGTCGCACCGGCGCGTGTAATCCACGGGAAGAACGTCACCCCCGCCAGCGGCACCCACATCTGGAACCCGAACGCCACGGCGAGACCGCCGAGAAGAACGAGAGCATCTTCAGAGAACGTCGCCACCATCAAAGCGCTGACGACGATGAACGCAACCCCCAGACGGCCGAACATCTTCTGGGTCGTATGTGTTGCAGTCGGGTTCAGGTACCGCTTGTACAGGTCGCGGGTGAGCATGCCGCCCGCCGTGGACATGTACGCCGCCCCGGTGGACTGCATGGCTGCCAAAGCGCAGACCGCCAACAGCCCTACCAGCCACGGCATCGCATCACCGATCAGGTTGAAGTAGCGCGGCACCACCGAATCGGGACTGACGCCCGGATCGAATGGCATCTGGCCGGCATGGGCGTTCATGTACTCCTGGATCCCCGGCAGCGTGGCGGTGAAGCCCGCGTCGTTGATCTGCTGGTTCATGCCGAGGAAGTGCGCGCCCAGGCCCTGGAACGCCGTAAAGAAAAACAGGATCAGGCCGATGCCGAACGCCGAGGCCCAAACCTGCTGCGGCGCGAACGGCCGCGGATTGGTGTTGGCGAACGACCACATGGTGAACGCTGGCGCCGACTGAATCCCCATCAAGGCGAACATGTAGGTGAGAATCATGACGCCCGTCCAGAGGCCGCCTACCGGTGTCTCTTTTCCAAGACCGGCGGTAAACTGGATCACCCCGGGCACGGCGAGATAGGTATTGTAGTCACCGCCCCCCAGGCCTTGGGTTGATCCCCACTTGCCGCTCCATTCCGGATGCCTGCCCATCTCCGCTAGGGAGGCCGCCAGCGCATCCCACCCGCCGACGAAAGTCAGCGCAATGATGCCGGTGATGATAATGCCAAGCGCGAGTAGAATGCACTGCATGGTGTCCACGTAGGCCACCGCGCGGAGCCCACCCGACGCCACGTAGATCAACACCACCAGGGACAATAGCCACATGCCAAAGTCCTTGGGAACCAGACCGTCCGTCAACACGGTGAACAGAAAGCCGGAAGCTCCGAGTTGAACGCCCAGATACGGGATGGAGAACAGCAACGCCACCAACACCGTCAAAATGCGGATGGCGTCCCCCTGGAAGTAATCGGAGAGCATCTCACCCGGCGTAACATAGCCGTAGCGCTTTCCCAGCATCCACTGACGCTTCAGAAACATCACACCGGTAAACGGGATGGTGATCACGTAGAACGAGGCGTAGGCATACTGAAAGCCATCGCGAAAAACCAATCCAGGGTGGCCCATGAAGGTCCAGCCCGAGAACGACGTCGCGGTGGCCGCAAGAACGAAAACCCACAATGAAAGTTGACGGCCGGCGATAAAGTAATCGCTGGCTGTTTTTGCCATTCGTGCTCCGCGTATTCCCCAGAAAATGCAATACGCCCAATAAAGTCCTACGAACACGAACAGCCAGATCACTTTTGGTGACAAGACAGTTCTCCCCTCTCCGTCGGCCTAGTCACGGCGAAGCCTCTGCTTGGCCGCCAGGACCCAAATCCACTATGAATTCCGGTGAACCCGAAGCCGGGAACACCGGCGCCGAACGACAGAACGGGGGGTGTAGGAGGCGCCGCCAATCACTTCTGGCTAATCGCTTACCTGCGTCTGAACGCTTCACCTTCCCCGCGAGCGCTATCGACGAAAGTTTGCAAGCTTTCGCTATACGCCCGGTGCTTCCGCTTTTTTATCGTTCAACGTTTCCTCACGCGGCGGAACGTTTTACCCACGCGCTTGAAATATCCATAACATCTTCGCACGCCCCGGGCAATACGGTAATAAGATGACAATCGTCGTGCGGAATGTGGCGTTTAGACGTGTGGCTGCCTAGTCAGCGGGCGATCAAGTGCCCCTCGACCTCGTGGTTCCACTACAGCACCAGGATCCCGCACAGCGCAGGCTTGAAAGACATCGGATTTCGATGCTTCGATCTGCTGCCGACACTGGCAAAGCGCGCCACCTGCGCTGGGCAATCGCCCGGACGTGGGGTTCCCGAGTGCATGACACTCATCGGTTTGGTCGTCCCGCATGAGCCGCACATCTCGAATGGCTCGGGCATGGTGAAGAGGCACCGCAGACAATCGTGAAACGCAATCCGGCCCATGAGCACCTTCCGCCGCAGCGTGTGGTGTTCAGTCAACGCGTACAAGACACCATGCGGCATCGTTCGGATGTCCTCGCGATACGAACAGGAACCACCTGCTTCGACATGATCGAACACATGGCGGCCACCAAAGCTTCGTGCGCTCTGGTCGTAGATGCGTCTGGCCGCCCTGCCGGCATTATCACCGAGCAGGACATTGCACGCCGCATCGCTTACCGCGTACCCGGCGAAACCCCGGTCGAGACCGTGATGACATCGCCCGTGGTGACCATCGGCCGGAGAGAATACCTGTATCACGCAATCGCTTGGATGCGCCGCCACAATCTTCGGCATTTGCCGGTCACCGACCGGACAGGCCGCGTGGCCGGGGTGCTGTACCTTCATGACGCGCTGGCCATGGCGTCACAGGGGTTGATGCACCAGATCGACCTGTTGACGCAGGAAGGAACGATCGAAGGTCTCAAGCAGGTCCGCAGTGCAGAAATCGAACTTGCGGAGCAGCTCTTCGCCGAAAATCTTCCCGCACCCGACATCCAGCAGTTGCTGACGCAAATAAACAACGACCTATATCGCCGTCTCGGCGAAACGCATCTTCGGCAAATGGAGAACGAAGGTTGGGGCACGTTGCCGGTCAAGGCGACCACCATCGTCATGGGGTCAGGCGGGCGCGGTGAGAATTACCTTTTTCCGGATCAGGACAACGGATTCATCATTGAAGCCTATCCGGACAGCGAGCACAATCGCATCGACACCTTTTTCCTTGAGTTGGCAGAGAGGCTGTGCCGGGACCTCAACGCCATCGGCATCCCCTATTGCAACGGCTATTGCATGGCGATCAATCCGCTGTGGCGGAAGACGTTGCCCCAGTGGATTGACCAGATCACCTTATGGGGCCGCAAGAGCAATTTTGTCGCCATCCGCCTGGCCGACATCTTCTTCGATTTTCAACCGGTGTGGGGCAACACGGATCTCGCGGCTGAGCTTCGTCAGAGAGTGACCGAGATGGTCCGCAACAATCACTTTTTCCTGAAGCAAATGTTCCAGGATCAAGCGGATCACAATGTCGCGCTCGGTTTCTTCGGCGGTTTCATGACTGAGCGGGAAAAACGGGAATTCCGCGGCCAAGTAAACCTGAAGTACACTGGAACAATCCCACTGGTCGAAGGGGTCCGGCTTTTAGCCCTGCGCGAAGGAGTAGAGTCGACTTCGACGCTGGAGCGCATCCGTCATCTGCACGACGAAGGAGCGCTCAGTATCAACGAGCAGGAAGATCTCACCAGCGCCTTCCACCTGATCACCGATATCCTGCTCCGAAAGCAAATTACCGATTTCAACGCCGGAAAACGCGTCAACTACTACGTCAACCCTAAGTCGCTGGTTAAACGCGATCGACTCATGCTGCTCGACTCCCTAAAGGCCATTGATGGCTTTCGCAAACGTGTCCGGCTGGAGTTCACCGCAGACGTCTTTTAGTGCAGCGGATTGAATCCTTGGCTGTCGCTGCCAGTGCTGTTACCGCTGGGTGGTTCCCCCACTAACTGGCCTGTTCGCGCTCCGCTTTCAATTGAGCGTTTTTTTCACGAAGGGCCTTCAGCAGCCCCTCGAAACGCCCGCCGCTTTGCTGCACAAGGGCACCGAAGTCACTGCGCTGCTGCTGCTTCATCGAAACGCCTTCGACGACGATGTCGGTAATTTTGTACCCCCCATCCTGGCCTTCGACGTCCCAGTTCACCTGGTAACTCTTATTCGTATTGGGCGAGACGATTTCAGACACGACCAATGTCTCGTCCGTCCCCCCGGGCTTCGGGGACGAATTCTTGACCTTCAGGCTTTCTCCGCCATAACCGCCCAGGCGCCTGGAATAGACATAGACAATGTAGTCCTCGAACAGCCCGAGATACTCGCTACGTTGCGCATCGGTCAGGCCGCGCCAATGTCGTCCGGCGACAAACTTGGCGATCTCCGGCACGTCAAAATACGTCACGAAGAGCGCACGCATCTGCTCGATGCGCTGCGTCTCCGTCGTGTCAGTCGCTTTGAGAACGTCCACCGCCTCCTTGCCCAGGTTAGTAACGAAGGCCTCCGAAGTGTCGGCGGCGGCAGAAATCCTGTACGTGGCCGACATCAACGCAAACAGGGCCGCAACCAGGAAGATGACGCCTAAGCTGTTGCGCAACGGATTCATGATCAACCTGTTCAAATCTGATAGGGGAGATGGAAACGGCGCGGTCACTTCTGGTTCCCCTCCGACTTGGGCGGATACGACGGCACATGCAAGAGCCCGTCCTGAACCTGGTGCTCGCGGTTCTGACGATAGCCGCTCCGTATAGCCGCGTAGAAGTCGAGCGACGTCCGTTCCAGTTCCTCCAGTTGACCGAGGACTCTCGCGCGTTGTTCCGCTGCGCTGAGGACGCCACGCGTAATAGAAAACGTCGTCAACCACTCGCTGTCTTCGATCAGAACCGCACCGAGCAGTCCGAACGGATCGATCACCAAGCTATCAACAACGCGGCCGGTCGCATCCCGCGGGCTGGACGGGCCCAGAACTGGTAGCATGAGGTAGGGGCCATCATCGACGCCCCACACGGCGAGCGTTTGCCCAAAATCTTCCTCGTGGTGCTCCCAGCCGAAGTCTGAGGCGACTTCGTTGAGGCCGCCGACGCCTAGGGTCGAGTTTATAACGAACCGCATCAAGGTGGTGCCGGCTCGCTCCGGTTGCGCCTGCAGCAGATCGTTGAAGAATGTCTGAGGCTCACGAAGATTGCTCAGCACGTTGCGGATACCGCGCTGAAACGGCGGCGGCAGCAAGTCCTGGTAGAAAATCGCCAGCGGCTTCAAGAGCATCGCATCCAGGCCGCGATTGAACTGGAACACCGCGCGGTTGAAAGGCTCCAGCGGGTCGTTTATCTGCTCGTACTCAGCGAATGCCTCGGGATCCGCTTGCGCATCGGGCCTCGACGCACATCCGGCCGTCAGCACCAGAGCCGCGAGCAACGTGATGCCGGAACACAGACGAAGGCATTTCGCCAGAGCCCCTGCGCCCTTTGCTTCTGCGAGAGCTTGCTTAAAAATCATGGCGCAAATCACCCTTCAAGCGGCAGAATTGCCGGGATCTCGAGTTCATCATTCACTCGGTGCGTTCTTGAACAGCCCTTGGATCCAGTATGGCTCAGAGAGGTTGGCATCGAGTTAACCACGGATTTCCTCTATGACCTGTCTCGCGTGGATCTTTCGAGACCGGGAGGGTAGGGTCATCAGGGGAGCACACCAATACTCTCGTCGCAACCGCGTTGCAATGGACAGCGTCGCCCCGCGCGTTGGCCGTGCCCGGGCCGATTGTCGTTGACCTTGACGTCGGCTTGCATAAAACCCCTTTCGGGGTTCAGTGACGCTGACAAATCCGGATCGTCGACCGTCGGTGTCGATGAAGAGCAGAGAATGGAAGCAGGAGAACCGATGATTGGATGGCGCTCGAAGCGGCACGGTCCGCCGTTGCCGATCGCGGCGCCGTTGCCCCGCGACGTCGAGGTGTCTTTCGAATTCTTCCCGCCGCGCACGGATGAAATGGAGCGCAGCCTGTGGTCCTGCATTGAGCGCCTCGCCCCCTTGCGACCTGCCTACGTCTCTGTGACCTACGGCGCCGGAGGCTCGACGCGGGAACGCACTCACGCGACCGTCGCCCGGATGCTGAGGGAAACAACATTGCGTCCGGCGGCGCATTTGACGTGTATCGGCGCAGACTGTGAGGAAATCGACGCCATCGCCCGCAGCTACTGGCGCACCGGCGTTCGTCACATCGTAGCGCTGCGCGGCGATCCACCGGCGGGCGGGGCCGGCTATGCGCCCTGCCCAGGCGGGTATGCGTATGCCGCAGACCTGGTTGCGGGGCTGAAGCGGGTCGCCGACTTCGAGATCAGTGTAGCCGCATATCCGGAAACTCATCCGGCAGCGACAAGTGCCGAGGACGATCTCGACAACCTGAAACGCAAGATTGACGCAGGAGCAAGCCGCGCCATCACCCAGTTCTTTTTCGACGTCGAAGTGTTTTTCCGCTTTCGCGACCGGGCGCAGGCGGCTGGCATCAATGTCCCGATCGTCCCGGGCATTTTGCCGGTCAGCAATTTTGCTCGCATCGTCGACTTCGCCAAGACCTGCGGTGCGGCGGTGCCGGCCTGGATGGCCGACTTGTTCGCGGGCCTAGACGATGACCCGGATCTACGCAAGCTCGTGGCCGTCTCCGTTGCGGCGGAGCAGTGCCGCGCCCTTCATGCCGGAGGTGCCAACGCGTTTCACTTTTACACGCTGAACCGCGCAGACCTGACCCGCGCGCTCTGTCATGTTCTGGGCGTGAGGGCGCCGGCGGAGCCCGCGCATGGGCCAATTTCTGCCGAGGAGGCCGGTGTATGAGTTCGCAGGCGACGGAACGTAGCGGCGAGACCCTGTTGCAGGCTTCAAAAGAAAGGTTGCTGATCCTCGACGGCGCCATGGGTACCATGATCCAGCAGCACGATCTGGAGGAAGCAGACTATCGCGGTGACCGCTTCAAAGATTGGCCAAAGGACGTCAGAGGCAACAACGACCTCCTGAACCTCACCCAGCCGGACATCATCGGGAACATTCACCGGTCTTATTTCGCTGCTGGTGCAGACATCGTTGAAACCAACACCTTCAACGCCAACCGCATTTCCCTGGCTGATTACGACATGCAGGGGCTTGCCCCCGAGATCAACGCCGCCGGCGCGCGCATCGCCCGTCAGGCCGCCGACGAGGCAACCGCTCGCAATCCGGAGAAGCCTCGCTACGTCGCCGGCGCTATCGGTCCGACCAATCGCACCGCGTCGCTCTCACCAGACGTTGGCGATCCCGGATACCGCAACATCACCTTTGACGACTTGCGCGTCGCGTATCGTGAGGCGGCATCGGCTCTGGTGGACGGCGGCGTCGATCTGCTTCTGGTGGAAACGGTGTTCGACACGCTCAATGCCAAGGCAGCGCTCTATGCGATCGAAGAACTATTCGATGAGGTCGGCGTGCGCCTGCCGATCATGATCTCCGGAACTATCACCGATCTCTCGGGCCGCAACCTCTCGGGTCAGACCGCAGAGGCGTTCTGGAATTCGGTCAGTCACGTCAGGCCGTTCTCGATCGGCCTCAACTGTGCGCTCGGAGCACGCCAACTGCGCCCCTACGTGGCGGAAGTGGCGCGATGTGCCGACACCATGGTTTCGGCCTATCCGAACGCAGGGCTGCCAAACGAGTTCGGCGAATACGACGAAGCGCCTGAGGAAATGGCAGCTCAGCTCGGTGAATGGGCCGAAGCGGGGCTGCTCAACATTGTCGGAGGTTGCTGCGGCACCACACCGGAGCACATCGCGGCCATTGCACGGCGCGTGGCCGGTGTTCCGCCGCGCGCGATCCCAAGGCGACCTCCGCGGCTCCGATTGTCCGGCCTTGAGCCGTTCGAGTTCGCATCATGAACGGCGCTTTCGTCAACATCGGCGAGCGGACCAACATCACGGGCTCCGCCATGTTCCGAAAGCTCATCGTTGCCGGCGACTTCGCGGCAGCGGTCGAGGTCGCTCGGCAGCAGGTGGAGAACGGCGCCAACATCATCGACGTCAACATGGACGAGGGCATGCTCGACTCCGAGGCGGCGATGACCCGGTTCATCAACCTGATCGCAGCAGAACCGGACATCGCTCGCGTTCCGGTCATGATCGACTCTTCCAAATGGGAGGTGATCGAGGCTGGGCTGAAGTGCGTGCAAGGCAAGAGCATCGTCAATTCGATCAGTCTCAAGGAAGGAGAAGCGGCCTTCATCGATGTCGCTCGCAAGGTCCGGCGCTACGGCGCGGCGGTCGTGGTCATGGCATTCGACGAAGCGGGACAGGCCGACACCGCCGACCGCAAGTTCGCCATCTGCGAGCGGTCCTACCGCATCCTCGTCGACAGGTTGGGCTTCCCGCCCGAAGACATCATCTTCGATCCCAACATCTTTGCGATCGCCACGGGCATGGAGGAGCATAACGATTACGCCGTAGCGTTCTTCGAAGCGACGCGCCGCATCAAGAAGGATCTGCCGCACTGCCACGTATCCGGCGGCCTCTCCAACGTGTCGTTTTCCTTCCGGGGCAACAGTCCTGTTCGCGAAGCGATGCATTCGGTCTTTCTCTACCACGCCATTGCGGCAGGCCTCGACATGGCCATCGTCAATGCCGGGCAGATCGCCGTCTACGACGAGATCCCCGCCGATCTCCGTGAACGTGTCGAAGATGTCATCCTCAATCGCCGAGCGGATGCAACAGAACGCCTCCTGGACATCGCCGAGAACTTCCGCGGCGCCGCCAAGGCACGGGAAGTGGATCTCTCGTGGCGCGAGCGGAGCGTCGAGGCGCGGCTGACTCATGCTCTCGTCAACGGCATCGCCGAGTTCGTCGTGGCCGACACGGAAGAGGCGCGGCAAAAGGCTGTGCGGCCGTTGGACGTGATCGAGGGGCCTTTGATGGACGGCATGAACGTCGTCGGCGATCTGTTCGGGTCCGGCAAGATGTTCCTGCCGCAGGTGGTCAAGAGCGCTCGCGTGATGAAGCAAGCCGTCGCCTACCTCCTGCCCTTCATGGAAGCCAGCGCCGACGGCCAGAAACAAAGCAATGGCAAGATCGTCATGGCGACCGTCAAGGGCGACGTGCATGACATCGGCAAGAACATCGTCGGCGTCGTTCTCCAGTGCAACAACTACGAGGTCGTCGACCTCGGCGTCATGGTTCCGGCCGCCAAGATCCTGGAGACTGCGCGCGCGGAGAACGCCGACATCATCGGCCTCTCTGGCCTGATCACCCCGTCTCTCGACGAGATGTGCTACGTCGCCAAGGAAATGCAGCGTGAGGGACTGCGCTTGCCGCTGCTGATCGGCGGAGCGACCACCAGCAAGGTCCACACCGCCGTCAAGATCGCGGCCAACTACGACGGGCCGCTGATTCACGTCCACGATGCATCGCGCGCCGTCGGCGTTGCCGGTAGCGTTATGTCGAAGGCCGCACGCGCCGCCTTCGCGGACAAGATCCGCGCCGAATATGCGGAGCTGCGCCAAGCCCACATGCGTGGCCGCCAAGCCCGCGAACGCTTGCCTCTCGCCGACGCGCGCGCCAATAAACAGATCTCGACATGGGACGGCTATGAGCCGCCAAGGCCGGCGGTGCCAGGGCTGACCGTCTTTGAAGATTACGACTTGGCGGAACTAACCATCCGCATTGACTGGGGTCCGTTTTTTTCGACGTGGGAGCTCGCGGGGCGCTGGCCCGATATCCTCGACGATCCAGTCGTCGGCGAGGCGGCGACCAGTGTCTATGGCGACGCGCTCGCCATGCTGCAGCGGATCCTTGGCGAGAAGTGGTTGACGGCCAAAGGCGTCATCGGGCTCTGGCCCGCCAACGCCATCAACGACGACGACATCGCCGTCTACGCCGATGACGAACGCGCTGACATTCTTGCCGTCGTCCATACGCTTCGCCAGCAAATGCAGCGCGACCGGAAGCGCCCCAACCTTGCTCTTGCCGATTTCATCGCTCCGAAGGAAAGCAGCATCGCGGACTGGTTCGGAGGCTTTGCGGTAACCACGGGACACGGTCTTGACGCCGTCGTCGCCGATTTCGAACGTCAACATGACGATTACAATGCGATCATGGTCAAGGCTCTTGCCGATAGGCTGGCCGAAGCGTTCGCCGAACGCCTTCACGAACGCGTGCGCAAGGAATTCTGGGGTTATGCTGTTGATGAGCACCTCACCAACGATGACCTCATCGCCGAGAAGTACGTCGGCATACGGCCGGCTCCGGGCTATCCCGCCTGCCCGGACCACACTGAGAAAAGGACCTTATTCGACCTCCTGAACGCGGAGGAGTCCGTCGGCATCACCCTCACCGACAGCTTCGCCATGCATCCGGGCGCCTCCGTGTCCGGCTATTACTTCAGCCATCCCCTGAGCCGCTACTTTGGCGTGGGGCGCGTTCATCGTGACCAAGTGGCCGACTACGCTCGCCGCAAGGGCATGTCGCTCACCGAGATGGAGCGCTGGCTCGCCCCCAATCTGGCTTACGACCCGGACCTCGAGCGCGCGCAGGCGTAGAACTATTCAGTGCACGAGCACGTTCGCTGCCATGCGCAACGACGTGATAAACAGAAACAACGCGAAAGCGTAGCGCAGCAGGCGCGGAGATATTGCGTGGGCGAGCGCCGCGCCGCGCGGTGCCAGCAACGCGCTCGTCGGTGCGATCAACGCGAAACCAAGCAGGTTGACGTAGCCGAGGCTGAACAGCGGCAGGTCAGGGTTCTTCCAACCAGCGATAACGAACCCTAGCGTCCCCGGTAACCCGATGATCAGGCCGATGGCGGCGGCGGTGCCGACGGCGCGGCGTATGGGAACGGCGAACAGGGTCAGGATCGGCACGCTCAAGGTCCCGCCGCCGATCCCCATGACCACTGAAAATCCGCCAATGCCAAGCGCGATCAGTTGCCGCCAGGGTAGCGACGGCAATCCCTGCCTGACCGTCACGCCCTCGTTCCGAAACGCCATGTTGGCCGCGACGATGACCGCTACGGCTGCAAAGATCATGGTCAACGTGTCGCCGCCGGCGCTGCCGCCCAGCGCGCTGCCGCCGATCACCCCAAGCAGGATCCACGGCCCTAGCCGTCGCAGAAGCCCGACGTCGACGGCGCCGCGAGCGTAATGGGCGCGAGCTGAGACGATCGAGGTGGCGATGATGGTCGCCAGCGACGTGCCGACGGCGAGATGCATGCGCACCGCCTCCTCCACGCCCGCCAATGGCAGGACGTGGAAAAGAACCGGTACGATCACGATGCCACCCCCGACGCCCAACAGGCCGGCGATCAGGCCGGCCACGGCGCCGGTGCCGAGCAGCCCCAGCGCCAGCACGACTGTTTCAAGGGACATCCGTTAGGAACTCCGTCATTTCACGGCGCGAGGCACGGGAGGCGCCGACTGTCCCCATCCTACATCACGCTGCACGTTCGTCCCCAAAAGGCCGCCGCCCCCTTCGCCAGAGAAGAGAGCAACGACGGGAACAGGCTGACCGTCTTGTGCCGCCGAGAAGTTGCGCCAGCTATCCCATACTCCGGACCATGATCACATTTCTGAGGCCCAGTATCGGTATTTTTTCCTTGCAACGCCGCATTCATATGTTCATAACATGTCTTCACCAGACGCCGGACGCCTCCCTTCGTGCCGGCGACAGTCAGATAAAGCAGCGGAATGAGTGGCTTCAACAAAAAGACGCGGATGAAACAGCACCAAGCAGTTCATCAGATTGCACCAATGGATGGGAATTTTCCGCTCTATCGGGACAAGAGCTCGGTAAATTTTCCTGATGGAGAGGCCAGTGATCGACGTCGTCACTTTCGCAACCGCCCATTGCTTCGGCGATGCGCTTCCCTCCTCACTTCGCTTGCGCCACAAAATTTTCGTGGAGCGGCAGCAGTATGACGTTCCTTGCTTCGACGGCATGGAGTTCGACCAGTTCGACACCCCGGCCGCCGTGTATCTGCTATGGCGAGACGGGGATGGGAAGGTGCGCGCAGTGGCTCGGCTCATCCCGACAACCTTTCCGTACATGATCCAGCAGTTGTGGCCGCACCTCGCGGCAGACGCAACATTACCGAACCGTCCGGACATCTGGGAGGTCACCCGCCTCGGCATAGATCCGGATCTCGATCCGGCAGAGCGGAAGAGAGCATTCGGCGAAATCGTCTGCGCGCTCGGCGAGTTCGCAATGCTGAACGGAGTGACGTCCTATCTGTTTGTGACCCACCCGCGGATCATGAAAAACGTCCTCGCCGGGTCGGGTTGTGAGGTCGAGTTGCTCGGTCCAGCCCAGGTGCTCGGCACGTTCACGGTCGTCGCGGGGAATGTCACCATCACCGCGGAAGCGCTCGAAAGCGCCCGCACATGTCACGGGATCACCAGTTCCGTACTGCGATTCCAAGCAGAGCCTGTCATGAACGCGGCGTAACTGGGTCTCGCACCGCCGATATAGGCTGATAATCCTTGACGTGCGAGCGTTAAGGATTATTTGCATGATGCCGTTCATAATCAATTCATAGTGTGCCGGGCCGCCGCAGCGTCTTCGTGGCCCCACTCCTGCAGAACCAAGCATCGGGAAAATTTCATGCTATTTGCAAGACAAGCACCCCGCTGGCGCCGACGTCGTCTACCGGATTTGTCGCCAGCGACGACGATCGATCCAAAGCCGACCCCTGCACCCGACCCTACCCCTGATCCGACGCCCACACCTGTATCGTTCATTCCCGCAGACGCGGACTGGTGGTTCGATGCATCGCGACTGTCAGACGCGACCATCGCAAGTTGGAATAACGATGCAGCGAAATACAGTTACAATGCGGCGCCGGCAAAGGTCGTCGATCTTACAAAGCACGGGATGCCCGGAAAGCTGCGTCTCAAGAACGATGCAGTTAAGCCCCGCTGCGTCGCTTCAGGCCCCAACAAAGGAGCAGTCCGCGCCGTGCGGTGTCCGAAAGGCGGCAAGGACCCGACCGGCGGACCGACCGATACGAAGGATTGGCAGGAACTGGACGCCGCGCATAACCTCTGCGCGGCAATTCGATCCAATGGGGAATTGTGGACTCTTCCTTACGGGCGTCTCTTCGAGGTCGGCTTCAAGTTCTTGGTTCCGGCGCCGTCGGACGCCGATCTCGCCGCCTTCAACCCGCCCGGCTGCCAGTGGACGATCATCTGGGAATGGGTGTCGTCTGACAATCGTACCACGGAGTGCTGGGGAGTCAGGTTGAACCACTACGCCAATGCCCCGCAGCAGATCCTGCTGCAGTCTGGGTACTCGGCGGGCGGCAAGGAGCAGGAGACCTACTGGGGCCCAAACGGAACCTACTTTTCGCCAGGGATCAGCAAGGGAGAATTCCCCTCGAATCTCGGCAAACCGTGGGTTCCCAATCGATGGTACGCGATCCGAATCCGCGGGGTCATCGACAAGGAAACCGGCAAGAACGGCGACCGCGGTTGGGCCGACATGTACATCGACGACATGAAAACCCCGTTCTCCTCTGCGCGGAATGCCCGTTGCGGCAAGTCCGACGATGTCGAAGCAAAAGCTAGCAACTGGGGACAGTACAGCGACTACGACCTGAGGGGCTTCAAGCGCTGCATTTACTTCGACCAAATGTACATCAAGCTGGGAGCGACGGGCTACCCGTCGGCACCGAAATGAGCCGCCTTCTTCCGATCATTGCTTCCCGCCACCGCGTTGCGGCCGTGGGAGTGACGCAGCCAAGCATCCTCGACTCGAACATGTGGTTCCAGAGCGTGAACGCCGGATCCCAGCCAGCTACACGGTCGTGGACCATTCCCGCAAACACGGATCTACTCCTGTGCTTGGCGGCAGGCCAGTACGTAGACTCCTTTGGGACGCCATTGTGGAACGGCAACACGATGACCCTCGTCGCTCAGCACAACCTTGGGATCCAACACGTGCGGGCGTGGGTCCTGACGCACCCAGACGCCGGTTCCGGAAGTCTGACCTACACTGCTTTCAACTGGAAACTGAACGGCGCGCTCAACCCTTGCCTCATCGCGTTGCGCAACGCCAGCGGCTCGGTCATTAGCGCGGCCAAGGGTGGCGGCATTCAGCAGGCCAGTCCCGTCAGCACGTCGGGGGCGCCGAATGCCGCGACGGATCTTCTATGCGACATCATTAGTCGAACCGACAACGACGCCTTGATCGCCGCGGGATCACAAACCCAGCTTCACGACGGTGGTTTCCGATCCCGCGGTGCAGTGTCATACCGGGCGCCGCAAAATCTTGACAGCCTCACTTTCACGTGGAGTTGGCCCGGAAGTGGCACTGAAGACACCGCCCATATGATCCTGAGCATCCCCGGGAGGTAGCGAAATCACGAAAGAGGATGCCGGCTGCATGATTGACGATTGAGCAAGTCGCGGCTGATGTGCCCTTGTCCGCCGGCAACCCTCTGTTAATTAATGGCTGGTTGCAAACCGCTTATGGGCTCGGCGCTCCGGGAGCTTTGTCGTACCGCCACATTGAAACCAAGTCTATTCCGATCAGTTCGGAGGCTTTTGCAACTTCATCATATGTATCCCGGATGATGATCTGTTCCATTTCGGGTGAGATTCGGGTGCTCTCCGCGGGGAACAACATATTGAAAAGTCTTTTTCCACCGAATTGTTTGGCGGTGTTCACCAACCAGTGCATATCCGTCTGGCGCGCAAGCCGCTTCAGTCGCTGTACGGGCGCCGTCAGCCATTGTACGCGGCTGCGAGCTGCTGCATTGAACTTGCGGGAAAACAACAGTGGATCGGCACTCGTCTCCACTCCCACAAATTCACAAACCCGCTTGTAAAACGCTTCAGGATGCTGCTTGAGATCGTCAAATATGGTGATGAGAATCTTGTCAGCGCCGAAGTGCTCATAGAACGGCCGCAGCACAGTGAAAAACGAGACGTCGCGGCGCGCATAGGGAGACTGCTCCCATCGCTCTTGCTCGGTTCCCGTCACTGTGCCTTCCCGCAAAGAAAACATGTAACCCGAATGCGCCAGATCAGGGGGCCGACGTAATATAAAAATCAGCTTCGTGTCCGGGAAAGTTGATTTGATATTTGAGACAGCCTCGGGAAATATGAATATCGAGGGATCGATTTCCCCGACGGCCAGCCCAGATAAATTGCTTGGGAACAGCGAGCGGTACCAGTCAAGCCCTTTTCCAAACTTGGTTGTGAAGAAATGGCTTTCTTTTACTTTTTCGCAAAGACATACTTCCGGATTTGATCTTAAAACTTCATAAAGCCAAGATGTACCGGCTTTGCGACATCCTCCTATTACGAAATCTACGCTAAAATCATCATTTCTCATGCTGTGTGTCCATTACTGGTTAGACCGCGGATTGATGGCAAACCCCCTGCTCTAATGATCCTGCGTATCCCACAAGATACAACAGATTGCAGGAGCACGAGTGTGCTGCGCCGTTCCCCATGCGCGCGACGTGCAGGACTTACTGGCTCTGCCAGGAAAAAGGTAGTCATTATGCCTGTGGAAGTGACCGCCGTAAGGATTTAACAGCCTGATACCACGCGAATGCGCGCGGAAAGCCCTGGCGCAGACCCAGCTTGTATGTGTCGATCAGCGTTCTTCCCCCCGATACGATCCGCTTCTTCAGAGGGATGTCAAAGTGCTGTCGGGCGAACGCCAGGACGCTCAAGGTATCCCGCCGACGGATGTTCGCCGGCAGGCTGCGAAAGAAAGTAGGGTATGCGAAGCCGCTGCGGTGCGCGACGGTCGGGAAGTCGAGAAACGCCATGCGGGCGCACGTCATGACGCGAAAGTAGAAATCGTAGTCGATTGAACACGATATCCGCTCGTTGAATCCGCCTACCCTGCAGGCAACATCGTGTCTGAATACGATGGAAGACGCGGCAATGAAGTTCTCGCCATAAATTTCTACCGGCTCGATCCAGCGAAGAGTTCTGCCCGTGGTTGTGTCATCAGGAAGAGCGGTCAATCGCTCCGCCCACTCCGTATGCGGCACGAAATGAACGTCCGTCGCCAGAAGGCCCAGCTCGGGATTATCTTCCAGATACGGAACGGTTGCCACTAGGCGGTGGGGCAAGCTCACGTCATCGGCGTCGTTGATCGCAATGTAGGTGCCACAGGCAGCGGCCAGCGCCTCATTCAGGGCGCGACCGCGTCCCAGCCTCGGCCGGTCGAGAAAGGTGATGTCCGGATTGTCCGCGGCCAGCGCCCGACAAATTTCGGCGGTACGGTCTGTCGACCCGTCATTGAGCAGCACGATCTGCTTCGCCGGCCAGTCCACTGCCTCCATGGAGCGGACCGCCTGCTCGATCACGTCCCCGCCGTTGAAGCAGGTGGTAATGAAAGAGACCGGGGGATTACATCCCATCGAAGTCATCGCCGCCCCGTCGTGGTCTGCGCCAAGATCTGATTTCAACCTGAGGCGTCGCTGGCTCGGAATGTCGTCTTCAGCCCGGCATCCGCACCAACTCGGGGGGTCCAGCCAAGCTTGGTGCGCGCCGCTTCAACGCTAAATTCCGCCAGCGGACGGATCGAGCGAATGCGGTAGCGTGTCAGCGGGACGCCCCGTCCGAGAACCCGTCCCAGCACCTCGACGCCTGCCGCCAGCGCCATCATGACGGGCTGCGGCACGTAGTGTGGCTTTGCGGCAGAGACGCCCGCCGCTTGCGCCCGCGCAACATAATGGCGCTGGGTTACCGGCGCCGGATCAACCACGTTGATCACCTCGCCGTCTATGCCCTCCTTGTCTGCCGCATACAACAAGGCGTCCACCACGTCCTCCACGTAGACCAGCGGCAGTCGCCGTTCGCCGTCGCCGACGACGATCCAGCGACCGCCGATACCGATGATCCCAGGAGGAGCGACGCCCTCCGCCCCCGGTCCGAAGATCTGGCCGGGCCGCAGGATGACCGCCGGCAGACCGCGCGTCTTGACGGCCTTGCGTACCAGGGTCTCGGCCTCCAGCTTGGTTTGCGTGTAGCTGCCGCGACGCTCAGGATGGGGCTCCAGTGGCGCATCTTCCGTAACCGGTGTGCCGGGGCGGTGCCCGGCGTGATCCAAAACACTCACTGAGCTTACATAGACAATGCGCTGCACCCCGTGGCGCAATGACGACTCGATGATGTTCTTTGTTCCCCATACGGTGCCGGCCTGAAACTGCTGCGGGCCACCCTTCATAGCCGCACCGACGTGGAAGATGCGCTGTATCCCCTGGACCGCATGGTCGACGATCTCGGGGTCGCCGAGGTCTCCGCACACAACCTGGATGCGCGGGTTGTCCTGCAGGAACGGCGTCGGCCGGCGCACCAGAACCCTGATCGGGCCGTCCGTGTCGGCGAGGAGGCGCTTGAGAAGAGCATTACCGAGAAAGCCGGCCGCGCCGGTCACCAGCACCGGACACGGCGCAAGCGGCGCCAGCGCCTGCTCGCGCCGCCGATCCGCGTCCGCGTCGGCCCTGACGCACACATCCTCCATCAGCGCGACTATGCGTCTCCCTTCCTCGGCTGAAACCGGCGGCGCCTTCCCTTCGTGCAATGCGGTCGCGAAATCGAGCGCCCCTTTGTAAATGCCGGGCGACGGCTTGAGTCGCCCGAGGGCGAACTGCACCGTGTTCCACATCACCGCGAACGCTTCTTTGAAACCGTTCGCCGCGGTAGAGGCAACCATCTGCGGGAACTTGGGGCCGGGCAGGTTGCGGCTGCCGATCAGCGTCTGCATGAAGCAGTCGACCTTGAGGGTGCCGCCAGTGCCGAAGACCTCGATCCGGTTCGGCATCGGTCGGACGTTCCACGAGATGTACATCCGCCCCACCCCGCGCTCGCAGTCGGCGAACGCGCGCCACTCATCGAACACCAGGTTCGGCTCAAAGCCGGTCCCACGGTAGTCCACGTCCAGCTTTCGAATCTCACCCAAGTATGCTTCAAGCAGATAAAGGCCGTGAACACCCAGATCCTGGAACGGATAGGAGCCCTTGCGGTACATGGCCGGCCGCGGCCCGCCGCCGTAGGGTTCATACTGGGAGCTTCGGAAGAAATCCACCTCGAGCGGCGTTCCGCAGGCCCCGTCACGCAGGCGGCTAAGAGACTGCAGGACCACGGGGTCGAGCCGCGCCGAATGGTTGACCGAAAGCACGAGGCCTTTCTCGCGCGCGCGCTCGATCATGCGATCGCAATCCTCCGCCCGCTCCGCCATCGGCTTTTCCACCAAGACGTGGCAGCCAAGATCCAACGCCTCGAGGGTCAGCGCCAAATGGGTGGCAGGGGGAGTCAGAATGTAGATCGCGTTCGGGCGCTGACTGGCCAATTCGGTCAGCGACGTGCAGGTGAACGGCACGCCGAACTTGCGAGCGACCTGTCGGGCGAGATCGGCGTCAACGTCCGCAACGCCGACGATCTCCACGAAGTCGAGGGTCTTCAGAGCGCTTAGATGGTATTTGCTGACATAGCCGGCGCCGACGACGCCGACGCGCAGAGTCTGGATTGGGCTGGAAGGCATTAAAGATCCTTATGGGCGTGATCGTTTTTGCGGCGCAGGGCCTGCCCGACCGCGCCAACGGTTTCCTCGACGCGAGCGTCCCAGGTCATGGCGCGGACCGCGTTCATGCGGCTTGCCTGTTGCTCAGGCGTATCCCGGTCAAGCGCCTCCTCTATTTTCGTCACGAAGTCTGCAGCGTCGGCGGCGACGCGGACGCAGTCGCCAAATCGATCTATCTCGGGGGTGGACACCGCAACCACGGGCTTGCCCGTCGCCAGGTACTCCCGCAGCTTGAGCGGATTGGCATTGATGACCTGACGGTTGCGCAAGTACGGGATCACCGCGACGTCGAATGCCTTTGCCCATTGTGGAAGCTCTTCATAGGGTTGCGGCCCGACGAAGGTGACGTTGCCGTGCTCTTTCAGGCGCGTGACGTCGGCCGCCACACGGCCGACGATGAGCAACGTCCATTCTGGATGCGCCTCGGCAATCCGCACGAGAAGCGGCACATCGATCCATTCTCCGAGCAATCCAAAGAAACCGACCACCGGGTGCCGCAGCGATGCAGCGGCGGGAGCGATTGGAGTTTCAGGCAAAATGGCTTGCGCGAACAGGTCCACATCAACCCCATGTGGCGAAAACAGGGTGTGCGGATTGAGTTGCTGCTTGGCTTCCAGTAATCCGGGAGGCGCCACGAAAACCTGATCCGCCATGCGCGTCAACTCCGCATCCGCGCGCTGGATCGCGTCCTGATCGACACCTGGATGCGCAGCGTAGTCGTCGATGCAGTAGTACACCGAGAGCGCCTCGCCGAGACGTCCCGCCAGATAGCCCGGATGGGGAACAACAAACCAGAGGATAATGCGCTTGAAACCGACACGCGCAATCGCGTTTCGAACTGCCGCCGCGCCGAAACTCTGGTTCAGGAACGGAACACCGGGCAATCTCGCAAACGGAAGTTGCGGAATCGTGCACAACCACATGTGCTCACTCAGTCGCCGCGGCGCTTGGATAGTGTGGGACAGCGTCCGCCAGAGCTTGCGCACGTCCCGATATTGAGTGGTGGGCGGCCGCATTCCGGGACACTCGACGTACAGCAGTGGAAACCGTGTGGCGAGCCGCCGTGCGATGTGGTGGCTGCTGGTGCGATTTTCCGCGGTCCAGGCGTTGCCGAAGTAGACGATGCCGCAGCCGTCGAGCGCCGCAGCGCCGCGGTCCGAAAGATCGCCGGACGAGGCAAAAACCAAGCCTCCTGAGGATGCTTCGGATGAAGGATCGAGCGAGCGGACTGCGAGAGTTTCGTTGGACACTGCTACCACGACCATACTTGAAGCTGAAGGCGAACTGCACGCATTGCTAGGTCTTCTTAAGGAATTTAGAACCTGAAATAACAGCATAATGCGCAAAGTAATAAACACTTTGGGCCATGCTCAAGTGCTCAATTTGCCTCAGTATCTGCCAATAACACGCCGCGGCGCGAAGTTTGTTAGCCGAATACGACGTCGCGTGAACGCGATATCGAAGCAGCGGTTCTGTGCGTCCGACTGCCACGTGGCCTTCCTTGAGGATCCCCAACCACAGCGGAAAATCTTCGCTCTTATCAACGAACGGCATGTATCGTTTTCCGACTTTGCTGACGTCGTAGACCGCCGAGGAACAAGCGATGACGTTGCTTTTGAGCAGGGTTCGGTAATCGGTCCGATCAGGCACCGCTATGACGCCCGAAATAAAGCAACCCTGGTCGTCCATCTTGCGAAGCGCCGTATACGACAGCGGCGAGTGTTCCTCCCGCATAAGACCCAGCTGCAGCGACAGCTTGTCTCGTTCCCAGATATCGTCACTGTCGAGGAAGGCGATATAGCGTCCCCGCGCCGCCGTCGTCGCATAGTTCCGTGCCGCCCCTGGACCCTTGCCTTCGGCATTGACGAGGAGTCGGACGCGCTTGTCCCTGCTCGCAAGCGCCTGCACCCGTTCCCTGCTATCGTCCGTCGAGCCGTCGTCACAGACCAGCAGCTCCAGGGTCTCATAGGCCTGGTTCAGAACCGAATGCATCGCGTGGTCAATGAAGCGGGCGCCGTTGAAATTGGGCATGACAACGGAGACCAGATCATCTGTGGCCGTCATGGCTTCAGTTTCTGCCCGTTGCACATCTTGGACCGATTGCGGATCACGCGCTGCGGAGATTTCTTTTGGCGCGAAGGACATGGACCAGCGACAGAATGCGCTGTTCTCCGCCACTCGGTTTACCACTGCCCAGCCACAGAAGCAAATGCGAGACCACGTAACTCGCAGCACCGGCCACGGTGAGGGAGAGGAGCTCGACAAGGTTCTGTGAGAATGACTCCGAATCGGGAAAGGCGGTCTTCAGCCCTGTCACGACCAGAGACATCACCCCGACCGCAGCCAGCGTTCGCCACACGGCGCGAAGCAGCGGCACCACCGACAGGTCGAGATTGTACAGCGCGAGAGCCCACAGCATGGAGAGACGCACCAGCGACGTCGCCAACAGCGCCCAAGCCGCGCCGATCGCACCGCCGACTGCGCAGCCCCAATACACCACCGGCAGCAGCACGATCGTCGAAGCAGCGCGAACGGTGACGAACAGGCGCGCCTTGTCCAACACCAGCATCGTCGGCTCGATGTTGCCGACACAGACGGTCACGATCCCGAATATACCCAGTATCTGGATCAGCGGAACCGCCGGCTGCCACTTCGAACCGAGCAGCACCTCCACCAGCGGCTCCGCAGTCAGCGCCATGCCTGCGCCGACCGGAGCACCGATGATGAGCATGACCGAGAGCACGTCGAGGAAGCTCGACTGGAGCAGCCGCGGGTCGTTCGCCATCTTGGCGTAGCCCGGCAACAGGACCCTCCGCGCCGGCGCCATCAAGGACTGAGTGGCGATGTCCGAAAGCCGGAAGGCAATGCTGAAATAGCCGAGCGCGGCGGTCCCGATCAGACGGCCGACCGCGAAGTCGCCAGCCTTGGACTCGATGAAACTGCAGATTCGGCTGACCAGCAACCAGGCGCCGATTCCTATGGTGTCGCGCCAGCCGAACAGCGACGGCCGCGGGCGATATGGGTGCATGGCGTAGCTCAGAGCGAAGCGGGTGGCGCTCGCCACGACCATGCCGATGATCAACGGCCAGTACGTCCGCATCAACAGCCCAAGCGTAATGGCCACAACCGCGGAGGCGAACACGCTGGCCGTCTCCACCAAAAACTGCTTCTTGAAGTTCATGTCCTTTTCGAACAGAACCAGGCCGACGTTCTTGAATCCATCGATGACCGGCGTCAGCGCAACGAGCAGCAAAACCTGATCCAGCCTCGGCTCGCTGAAGAAATCCGCGAGAAACGGCGCCAAGACCAACAGCAGCGTTGCAATTAGGAACCCGCGGATGACCTGGAACGTCCAAACGGTGTCATAGAGCCGCGGATCCACCTTGTCCTTCTTCAAGATTTGCACCTCGAAGGTCGGATCCGAAATAGCTTCGATGAAATGCAGGATCATCGCCGCCATGGCGAGGATGCCGAAATCTTCCGGACTCAAGATCCGGGCGAGGATGATGGTGCTGACGAACCGCAAGCCCTGGGTGCTGAATCGCTTGCTGATCATCCAGAATGCGCCGACAGCCATTCGCCTGTTGAGGCTCAATGCGCTGCACCCGATCTGCCGAGACCGAAGTCTCTCATCCTGCGCATGACCCGCGGCCGGGCAGCGACAGTGGATTCACCGCTCAATTCGCGCGGGTAGCCGCGACATCCGCGGGCGGGCGTGACGTTCATGGACCTGCAGTGCTTAGTTTCAACAACAGCCGGAGAGCGAAGAAGGTCGCGCGGCCCCAGACGGATGAGCCAAGCGTATGACAGTAGCGAACATACGAGATGATACAACCTGAAACGGTGCGCCACAAGGCGCTTCAACACGTCCGAGACGCACCCGCGACCGCCGGCCGCGACCGAGCATACGACGGTCCCGGACACCTCGCCTCATGAACAAAATGTAATCAATCGGCAAGTCGTACGTAAGCTGGTGTGCCCAGATCTCCATCAGTCGTCGGCCGCCTCGGCGCCCACGTCGACACTAACGAAACGCTTTACAGGAGGGCTTCCGTGCCACCAGCGCTCGTAAACTACTGCCGGCCTTTGCGCCGTCAGCGTCGTATCCTCGCCATCGGGCTCATGGTCGGCGCGGCGGTTGCGACACCAATCCTGGCGTCGCCCTCCGTGGAGGCGCGCGACGCGTCGGACAAGCTTGCGGGCATGAGCTTTGCGGATGTGATCGAAGAGGCCAGCCCGGCAGTCGTTCGCATCGCAGCCACTCGGTCGCACCCTCAGGGCAGCGCTACGGGCGAGCCTCAGTTCCAGGTGCCCGAGCAGTTCCGCGACGGGCCGCTCGGCGAGTTCTTCGATCGGTTCTTCCGCGAGCAGCCGCCCGGCCTGCCAGGCGACCGTGGCGGCACGCTCCCTCACGCCGCCGCTACAGGGTCGGGCTTCATCGTCGACGAAGACGGCATCGTCGTCACGAACAACCATGTCATTCGTAACGCGGATAACCTGAAGATCACCCTCAAGGACGGCCGGACGTTCGATGCCGAGGTCGTCGGCGTCGACGAAAAAACCGATCTGGCAGTGCTCCGGCTCGAGAGCGATGATGCCCTGCCCGTCGTGAAATGGGGTGATTCGGATGCGACGCGCGTCGGCGACTGGGTGGTTGCCGTGGGCAACCCGTTCGGTCTCGATGGTACGGTGACCGCAGGAATCGTCTCCGCCCGCGGTCGTGATCTCGGCGCCGGCCCGTATGACGATTTCATCCAGATCGATGCGTCCATCAACCAGGGCAATTCCGGCGGCCCGCTCTTTGACGGGAGCGGGAAAGTGATCGGCGTCAACACCGCGATCTATACGCCGAACGGCGGCAACGTCGGCATTGGTTTCGCGATCCCGTCCAATATCGCGGCCGACGTGGTGGCGGAACTCCAGGAGAAGGGAGTCGTCGAGCGCGGTTTCCTCGGGGTCATGATCCAGCCGGTTACCGATGAAATCGCCGACAGCCTGGGGCTCGACTCATCAAGCGGCGCGCTGGTCGCCGAAGTCACCGCTGACAGCGCGGCCGCCAAAGCCGGCATCCAGCGCGGCGACGTCATCCTGCGCTTTGACGGGAAGGCGATCGAGGGACCGCGTGATCTCAGCCGCACCGTGGCCGAGTCCGGCATTGGTGTCGAGAAACAGCTTGAGTTGTGGCGCGACGGCAAGGACATGACGTTGGCCGTCACTCTCGGCGAGGCCCCGAAGCAGATCGCATCATCAGCGTCGGGCGCATCGGAGACGCAGGCCCTGGACGAATTGGGATTTGCGATTGCGCCCCTCGACGCTCAGGCGCGGTCGCGGCTCGAGCTTGATGAAGGGGTTTCCGGAGTTGTGATCGTCGATGTGGATGGTGCCAAGCAAGCCGGACAGAAGGGACTTCGTCCCGGTGACGTCATCACCTCTGTCGACAAACAGCCCGTGTCGAGGCCGATCGACGTGGTCAACGCAATCGCAGCCGCCAAGAACTCAGACAAAAAGGCCGTCCTCTTTCTCGTCGAGCGCCAGGGCGACTCACGCTTTGTCGCCCTTAGCCTGACGGACGCGTAACGCCCCTCGCGTTCGTCGGGGACCGTGTGCATCCCCCTCCTCGTGCACATGCTCGATAGAGATCCGGACGTGCCTCTCGCCCCGTTCCCGCTATCCCCCCGCGGCGGGAACGGGGCTTTTTCTTCCGGCTCGCTGAAGCCAACTTCCCTTATACTGATGCGTCATGCGAATCCTGATCATCGAGGATGACCGACAGGTCGCCGACTATCTGCGCAAGAGTCTTGCAGAGATGGGCCACGTCGTGGATCTGGCCGCCGACGGCCGCGAAGGTTTGCGCATGGCCTTGGCGAGCGTCCACGACGCTTTGGTCGTCGATCGCATGCTGCCAGGTTTGGACGGACTCACCCTCATCCAGGCGCTGCGCGCGCAGCGCGTAAAGACACCGATACTTGTTCTGAGCGCGCTCGGCAAGGTGGACGACCGGGTGCTGGGGCTTAAGGCGGGCGGCGATGACTACCTGGTCAAACCGTTTGCGTTTTCCGAACTGATGGCGCGCCTCGAAGCGTTGACGCGGCGCTCCGGCGCCGAGGACGCCGTGGCCACGCGCCTCTGCGTCGCCGATCTGGAGATGGATTTGCTCGCCCGCGCCGTCACCCGCAACGGCACGCCCATCGACCTGCAACCGCGCGAATTCAAGCTCCTGGAGTACCTCATGCGCCATGCCGGACATGTGGTGACCCGGACGATGCTGCTGGAGGGGGTGTGGGACTACCATTTCGATCCGCAGACCAACGTGATCGATGTCCATATCAGCCGGCTGCGCGCCAAGATCGACAAAGATTTCGACCCGCCTTTGCTGCACACCGTCCGCGGTGCAGGGTATTCGCTCCGTGCGCCTCGGTAACCTGGTCCGCATTTCCGCATTTCGACTGACGGTTCTCTATACTGGGCTCTTTTCCGTCTCGGTGACTTTGCTCCTTTTGTTCATCTACTATTCGACGGTTGCGGTCATCGAGCGGCAGACGACGGAGACGATCGAGGCCGAGGTCCGCGGTCTCGTGGAGCAGTACCGGGAGCGCGGGCTCGGCCGTCTGATCACTGCAATTCGGGAGCGCGCCGACGCTGACGACGAAAGCATTTACCTGCTGACGGATCCACTCGGCCGCTCCGTCGTCGGCAATATAGCGAACTGGCCGGAGTCGACGAACGGCAGCATGTGGGTCAACCTGGTGCGAGAGCGGCGGGAAGGCGATCACCTTGTCCCGTACGCCGTTTCTGCCCGGGCGTTTCTCCTGCCGACCGGACACCGGTTGCTGGTCGGACGCGACACCTACGAGAAGAGCCGCTTTCGCGACATGGTGGTGCGCGCCCTGGCATGGTCCCTTGTGGCGACCATCGCCCTCGGACTGCTCGGCGGCGTCGTGCTCAGCCGCCGGATGCTGCAGCGCGTCCAGAGGGTCGCCACCACCGCCCGGCGGATCGCCGCCGGCGATTTGTCGCAGCGGCTCGAGAAATCCGGGAGCGGCGACGAATTTGACCGGCTGGCCGAAAGCCTCAACACCATGCTCGCGCGAATCGAGCGGCTGATGACCGGGATGCGACTCGCCAGCGACTCCATGGCACATGACCTGCGCAGCCCCCTCACACGCCTCAGAAGCCGGGTTGAATTGGCGCTACGCGGCCCTCCCGACTCCGCCAAGGACCGCGAGGCTCTTGGCGAAGTTCTGGCGCAAACCGATGCGGCGCTGGCGGTGTTCGACAGCCTCCTCAACATCGCGCTTGCCGAAGCCGGCATAGAGCCCGCCGACATGGAGACTCTGGCGCTGGACGAACTGGCGCGGGACACCACTGATCTTTACGAACCCTTTGCCGAGGACGCAGGTATCCGCCTCGAGGTCCGGACGGCGGCCGCCTGCGTCCGAGGGCAGCGGCAGCTTCTCGCCCAAGCCGTCGCCAACCTCCTCGACAACGCCGTCAAGCACACGCCGGCGGGGGGCCGCGTGCAGGTTCGTGTTGAAGAGCAGGGCAGTGCGGTCGCGCTGATCGTTGCCGACACCGGGCCGGGCATCCCGGAGGCCGATTGCAAGCGCGCCCTGGAACGGTTTGTGCGGCTCGAGCCGTCCCGCACCGGCCCCGGCGCCGGCCTTGGCTTGAGCCTCGTCGCTGCTGTCGCGCGCCTGCATGACGCCACCATCGACCTCTCCAATAACAGACCCGGCCTCCGGGTCACCCTGACGTTCGCCCGCTGCTGACCTCGTGCACAGACCCGGTTTGCCCGTCTTCTTCAGCGGCCTACCATTTCCGGTAGTTGCCTAGACCGCCCCGAACGCACATCCTTGGCCTCGCATCCCAGGTGCATTCCACTGCACTGCTCGGCCCTCCCGTCCGCCTCTCACTTCCCCTCAAGGCGGAATCACGGGAGGGCCTTCTCTCCTCCCGCCACCGGGCAGCATCACGTTCAGCACCCGCAAGGGCCGTTCAGAAGGTTCTCAAAGCCATTGCGTTTGGGCGGCCATCGCGGTATGCACCGCAGCGCACGGTCGGAAAAGAGCACGCAATCGACGTCCACCGACCGATGTGAACGGGAGGTAGACGTAAGCAAGATGCGGGAGCAACCGCCGAGTGCTGTGCGTGAGCGTGCCGAAGCCGCTCAGCCTGCCGACACGTTTCCCAAGCTGTTGTTGGAAAATGCGCGAGTTCGCGGATCGCGCGAGGCGATCCGCGAAAAGGACTACGGCATCTGGCAGTCATGGACGTGGGCCGAAGTCGCCGACGAAGCGCGGGCGCTAGCCTGCGGCCTTGCGGCTCTTGGTTTCACGCGCGGCGACAAGCTCGCCGTGATCGGCGACAATCGGCCGCAGCTCTACTGGTCGATCGTGGCGACCCAAGCCATCGGCGGCGTGCCGGTGCCTCTTTATCAGGACGCCGTCGCCGACGAAATGCAGTACATCCTGGAGCACACGCGCGCCCGCTTCGCCGTCGTCGAGAATCAGGAGCAGGTCGACAAGGTTCTCGAGATCAAGGATCGCTGCCCCGCGCTGGAAACCATCATCTACAAGGATCCCCGCGGCCTCAGGCACTACGACTGGCCTTTCCTCCACGCCTATTCCGAGGTTTTGGAGCAGGGACGGGCGCTCGATCGCGATCGCCCCGAGTTCTTCAACGCGGAGGTGGCGAAGGGCCGCGGCGACGACCTGGCCATTCTTCTCTACACATCGGGCACCACCGGCCGCGCCAAAGGCGTGATGCTCAGCTACGACAACCTGATCCGCACCGCCAGCAACGCCATCGCCTTCGACAACCTGACCGACCAGGAAGAAGTTCTGGCCTACCTGCCGATGGCGTGGGTGGGTGACAACATCTTTTCCTTCGGCCAGTCGTACGTCGCCGGGTTCTGCGTCAGTTGCCCGGAAAGCAGCGATACGGTGCTGACCGACATGCGGGAAATCGGCCCGACGTATTTCTTCTCGCCGCCGCGGATCTTCGAGAACATCCTGACGACGGTGATGATTCGCATGGAGGACGCCGACTGGTTCACTCGCCGGATGTTTCACGTCTTCATGAACGTTGCCCGCCGATCCGGCATCCGCATCATGGAGAACAAGCCGGTTCCGACGAAGGACCGCATTCTCTACGCCATCGGCCGCTGGCTGGTTTACAAGCCGCTCGTCGACACCCTCGGTTTTCGGCGCATTCGCGTCGCCTACACGGCCGGCGAGGCGATCGGCCCGGACATCTTCGACTTCTTCCGCTCGCTCGGTATCAACCTCAAGCAGCTTTACGGTCAGACGGAAGCGTCGGTCTTCATCACCCTGCAGCCGGACGGCAGCGTCAAGGCCGACACCGTCGGCGTGCCAGCCATCGACGTGGAGCTCAAGATCGCCGACAACGGCGAAGTCATCTATCGCAGCCCCGGCGTGTTTCAAGGCTACTACCGGAACGACGACGCGACCGCGGAGACCAAGACCCCGGACGGGTGGGTGCACACCGGCGATGCCGGCTTCATCGACGGAGACGGACAACTCAAAATCATCGACCGCGCCAAGGATGTGGGCAAGCTCAACGACGGCTCCATGTTCGCACCCAAGTATTTGGAAAACAAACTCAAATTCTTCCCATACGTGAAAGAGGCCGTAACCTTCGGGCATCAGCGCGACTATGCCGCCGCGTTCATCAACATTGACTTGGAAGCAGTGGGAAACTGGGCCGAGCGTCGCCATCTGGCATACTCAGGCTACACCGACCTGGCGGGCCGGCCCCAGGTCCTCGACTTGATCGAGGGGTGCATCGAAAAAGTCAATGCGGACCTCGCGGCCGACGAGCATCTTGCCGGCTCCCAGATCAAGCGCTTTCTCATCCTGCACAAGGAGCTGGACGCCGACGACGGCGAGTTGACGCGCACCCGCAAGGTGCGGCGCAACATCATCGCTGAACGCTACGGCGAACTCATCGCCGCGCTCTACTCCGACCGCGACCACTGTCCGGTCAAGGCCCAGGTCACCTATGAAGACGGCCGCACGGCAACGATCGACGCGGATCTCGTGATCCGCAACGTGAAGTGCTTCGAGCCGATGCGGAAGGCGGGATAGAACCGGCAGTGGCGGACGTGCACGATCTAGCGATGAGCGAGAGCCCGGCCGCCGGCGTCGCGCCGAGGAAGACCGTTGGCGGCGTGCTGCTCAAGGTCGACAACATCTCGCTCAGCTTCGGAGGCGTGCGCGCCCTGTCCGACGTCAGTTTCGAGGTCCGCGAGCACGAGATCCGCGCCATCATCGGTCCCAACGGCGCCGGCAAGAGCTCGATGCTCAACGTCATCAACGGCTTCTATCATCCGCAGCAGGGCGCCATCACCTACAAGGGCAGGACGCGCCGGCAGATGCGGCCCTACGAGGCAGCTCGCCAGGGCATCGCTCGCACCTTCCAGAACATTGCGCTGTTCAAAGGCATGACCGCGCTCGACAACATAATGACCGGGCGCAACACGAAGATGAGAGTCAACCTGTTTGCGCAGGCGTTGTACTTCGGCGCGGCCAGGCGGGAGGAGCTCGCCAATCGCGCCAAAGTGGAGCGGATCATTGATTTCCTCGAGATCGAGGCGATCCGCAAGACGCCGGTCGGCCGGCTTCCGTACGGACTTCAGAAGCGGGTGGAACTCGGGCGAGCGCTCGCCGCCGAGCCGGATCTGCTGCTTCTGGACGAGCCGATGGCGGGGATGAACCTGGAAGAAAAGCAGGACATGTGCCGCTACATTCTCGACGTTAACGATGAATTCGGCACCACCATCGTGCTGATCGAGCACGACATGGGCGTCGTCATGGACATTTCGGACTCGGTGGTCGTGCTCGACTACGGCCGCAAGATCGCCGACGGCACCCCTGACGAGGTCCGCGCCAACGCCAGCGTCATCGACGCCTACCTGGGAGTTCCCCATTGATGCCGCCGCACCTTCCGCACTCGCCCTCCATTGCGGGAGGCGCACAATGTCGAGGCTCCGTCTTCCGACTACAGCACCTCATCCCGAGCGTGCCGAAGGGGGCGCGTAGTCGAGACACGAGCGCAAGCGCATGAGCCGCGGCGAAGGATGAGGCGCTGACATGGATTGGCTGCACTCCGCCTTGATCGCGCCATTCGCCGACATGGTCTCGGCGCCCATCTTCTTTGCCGAGGTGGTTGTGGGCGGGCTGATGTCCGGCGTCATGTACTCGCTGGTGGCGCTCGGCTTCGCGGTGATCTTCAAGGCCTCCGGCGTGGTCAACTTCGCGCAGGGGGCAATGGTGCTGTTCGCCGCGCTGACCCTGGTCGGCGTGATCGAGTTCGGAATGCCGGCATGGCTGGCGATCATCATCACCATCGGAGTGATGATCGCCCTTGCCTTCGGGATTGAACGGCTGATGCTGCGCCGTCTCGTCAACCAGCCCCACATCGTCCTGTTCATGGCCACGATCGGGCTCGCGTTCGTGCTGGAAGGGGTCGGCGAGATCCTGTGGGGCGCCGACGTGAAGAAAGTCGATCTTGGCATTCCGGATCAGCCATTCTTCATCGGCGGCATGCTCCTCAATCAGTTCGAAATTGCCGCCACGGTGGTGGCCGGCACCCTGGTCGCGGCGCTGGTGGTGTTCCTGCAGACTACTGCAATCGGGCGGGCGCTGCGCGCAGTCGCCGATGACAACCAGGCAGCGCTCTCGGTCGGCATCCCGCTGACGTCAGTGTGGGTGGTGGTGTGGTCGGTCGCCGGCTTTATCGCTCTGGTCGCCGGCATCATGTGGGGAACGCAGCTTGGCGTGCAGTTCTCGTTGTCGCTGATCGCCTTCAAGGCGTTACCAGTGCTCATCCTGGGCGGCTTCAACTCGATCCCCGGAGCCATCATCGGCGGCCTGATCATCGGCGTGGGAGAAAAGGTCGCGGAGGTTTACTGGGGGCCGGTGATCGGCGGCGCCATCGAGACCTGGTTCGGGTACGTCCTTGCCATGGTGGTGCTGCTGTTCCGCCCGCAGGGGCTGTTCGGCGAGAAAATCATCGAGCGGGTTTAGGATTCAGGGAGCGCCATGTTCTATCGCGAGGCCGGCGAGTTCAAGACGTCCTACGCCGACGATCAGGCGATCTTCCCGATCCCGCAGGATCGCTGGTTCGTCCTTGCGTTCATGGTCGTAGCGTTCGTCGCGGTGCCGCTGCTGGCCAGCGAATACCTGTTGCAGGCGGTGTTGATTCCGGCGCTGGTGTTCGCGCTGGCGGCGCTCGGCCTCAACATCCTCACCGGCTACGCGGGGCAGTTGTCGCTCGGCACCGGCGGTTTCATGGCGGTCGGCGCGTACGCCACGTACAAGCTGACGACCGCCTTTCCCGACATCAACATCATCATTGTGTTTCTGTTGTCCGGCGTGTTCGCGGCCGCGGTCGGGGTCCTGTTCGGGATCCCGAGCCTCCGGATCAAGGGCTTCTATCTGGCGGTGGCGACGCTCGCGGCCCAGTTCTTCCTGGTGTGGCTGTTCAACCGAGTGTCGTGGTTCTACAACCACAATCCATCCGGGACCATCACCCAGCCGCCCCGCACCATCGGAGACATCATGGTCACCGGCCCGGCCGCAACTGCCGAGGTCCGCTATCTCGTCGCCCTCGCCTTCGTGACCGTCTTCGCGTTGCTTGCCAAGAACCTGGTGCGCGGTCGCGTCGGCCGCGAATGGATGGCGATCCGCGACATGGATATCGCTGCCGAGATCATCGGCATCCGACCGCTTTACACCAAGCTCACCGCCTTCGCGGTCAGTTCCTACGTCTGCGGTGTGGCCGGCGCGCTATTCTTCGCGATCTACCTCGGCAGCGTCGAGACCCAGGCGTTCGACATCAACGTGTCGTTCCTGGTGCTCTTCATGATCATCGTCGGAGGCCTCGGAAGTATCCTGGGGTCGATTCTCGGCGCCCTGTTCATCACCGTGGTGCCGATCCTGCTGACCAACGTGCCCGAGGCGGTCGGCATGCATATTGACGTTGGCATCGCCAAGCAATTGGAGAACATCGTCTTCGGCGCGATGATCATTTTCTTCTGATCGTCGAGCCGCACGGACTCGCGCGCCTGTGGCAGATTTTGAAGGAGAAGCTGCGGCGATGGCCTTTCCCCTATTAGCGCTTCGAGCGAGCGATGTACTATTGAAGATGCACTATTGAAAGAGACGGCTGTTTCATAAAACGAAACCGTGGGAGGAACACAAGAATGAACACGACGAAGCGTTCGTTGAGCCGTTGGCTGCCTGCCGTCGTGGCCGGCGCCATCGGTGCGACAGCCCTAATGCAAGCGCCCGAGGCCGTAGCTCAAGAGGAGATCTACGTGCCTTTGACCGTCTATCGCACCGGCGCCTACGCTCCCAACGGCATCCCCATCGCCAACGGCTGGTCGGACTACCTGAAATTGTTGAATGCCCGCGACGGCGGCATCAACGGCGTCAAGCTGACCTTCGAGGAATGCGAGACCAAGTACGACACCAAGCTCGGCGTCGAATGCTACGAGAAAATGAAGAACAGTGGGCCCAAGGGCGCCGCCGTATTCAACCCGTTGAGCACCGGCATCACCTATCAGATCATCCCCAAAGCCGAGGTCGACAAGATCCCGATCCACTCCATGGGGTATGGCCGCACTGCAGCCTCGGACGGGCGCGTCTTCAAGTGGGCGTTCACGTTCCCGACCACCTACTGGAGCCAGGCATCGGCCTTCATCAAGCATATCGCCGAGGTCGAGGGCGGGATGGACAAGCTGAAGGACCTGAAGATCGGCCTCCTCTACCACAACAGTCCCTATGGCAAGGAGCCGATTCCGACCCTGGAGACGCTGGCCGCCGAGCACGGTTACACCCTCACCACCTACCCGGTCGACCATCCGGGCCAGGAGCAGGGCGCCTCATGGCTGCAGATTCGCCGCGATCGCCTCGACTGGCTGATCATGTGGGGCTGGGGGGTGATGAACCAGGTCGCCATCAAGGAAGCCACAAACATCAAGTTCCCGATGGACCACTTCATCGGCGTGTGGTGGGCAGGCTCCGAGCCCGATGTCATCCCGTCCGGCATGGCGGCCAAAGGCTACAAGGCCGGCAACTTCCATGGCGTCGGCGCCGACTACCCGCTGCACGAGGACATCCTGAAGCACGTCTACAACGGCGACAAAGCGGCGGCCGAGGCCAACGGGTTCGGGTCGGTTCTCTACAACCGCGGCATCGTCAACATGCTGTACGACACGGAAGCGATGCGCACCGCAATGGGCAAGTACGGCAACGTTTCGCTCTCCGGAGAACAAGTCCGCTGGGGCATGGAGAACCTCGACCTCAACGAGGATCGCATCAAGGATCTCGGCGCCGAAGGTCTGGTGCGGCCGATCAAGCTCTCGTGCGAAAACCACGAGGGCAACGGTCCGGTGTTCATCCAGCAGTGGGACGGCGCCAAGTGGGTGCAGGCGAGCGACTGGATCGAGCCGATTACGGACGTCGTGCGTCCGGCCATCGAAGATGCCGCCGAGGCCTACGCCAAGGAAAATAGCATCGAGATCCGCGACTGCTCCAAGGAAGAGTAAGCGTACTACCCGCACCCCCTGCTCTCTCCCGCGATCGGGAGAGAGCAGGGCCCCGCGTCAGCGGGAGGATGTGGGGAAACAGCGGTTGCCATATGCGAAACCAGAAGCAGTAGCGATCGATGAACCCTCAAGCCACCGGCAAGCAGCAAGTCGCGGCGGACGAGCGCGCCCTGCTCACCATCAATAACATCGAGGTCATCTACGACCACGTCATCCTGGTGTTGAAGGGCGTGTCGCTGGAATTGCCGGAAGGCGGCATCGTCGCACTGCTCGGCGCCAACGGCGCCGGCAAGACCACGACCATCAAGGCCATCTCCAATCTGCTCGGCACTGAACGCGGCGACGTCACCAAGGGCAGCATCGTCTTTCGCGGCGAGCGTATCGACAAGCTCAACCCCTCGGCGGTCGTCAAGCGCGGCATCATCCAGGTGATGGAGGGCCGCCACGTCTTCGAACATCTCACCGTCGAAGACAACCTCATGACCGGGGCGTATCTACGCAAGGACGGCAGCGCCGCCGTCAAGGAGAGCCTGGAGAAGGTCTATCATTACTTTCCGCGGCTGAGGGAGCGCCGCAACTCCCAGGCCGGTTACACGTCCGGCGGAGAGCAGCAGATGGTGGCGATCGGCCGGGCCCTGATGTCGCGGCCGACCATGATGTTGCTCGACGAGCCTTCCATGGGCCTCGCGCCGCAACTGGTCGCCGAGATCTTCGAAATTGTCGAAACCCTCAACCGCGACGAAGGGGTCAGCATCCTGGTCGCCGAGCAGAACGCCATGGTGGCGCTGCGCTACGCCACCTACGGCTACATCCTGGAGAACGGGCGGGTGGTCATGGACGGCGACGCCAATGCGCTGAGGGAGAACGAGGACGTGAAGGAATTCTACCTCGGCCTGAGCACCGGCGGCCGCAAGAGCTTCCGCGACGTCAAGCACTACCGCCGCCGCAAGCGCTGGCTGTAAGCGGCTTGCTCCGATGGACGACTTCTACGACGACCTGGAGACCCGATCCGCCGACGCCCGCGCCGCGGCGCTGTTCCGCGACCTTCCAAACCAGATCGCCAACGCAAAAGACAACACGGCGTACTACGCCAGCCTGTTTCGCAGTGTCGATCCGGAGAGCATTGGCGATCAAGAGTCCCTCGCGACGTTGCCGGTCACGCGCAAGTCGGACCTCATCCGACTGCACCAGGAACGGCCGCCCTTCGGGGGACTCGCGACCGCCGCGCCCGGTCGGCTCAGGCGGGTCTTTCAATCGCCGGGGCCGATCTACGATGCCGAAGGCGCGGGACCCGATTACTGGCGCACGGCGCGGGCGTTCCACGCCGCCGGCTTTCGCGCCGGCGGGGTCATCCACAATGCCTTCGCCTATCACCTGACGCCGGCCGGAGCCATGGTCGAGGCAGGCGCCGAGGCGCTCGGCTGCGCCGTCTTCCCTGCCGGCACCGGCAGTACCGACTTGCAGGTCCGCGCGATCGTCGACCTGAGACCCGCGTACTTCACCGGCACACCGTCCTTCCTGAAGGTGCTGCTCACCCGCGGCCTCGAGGCCGGCGCCGACCTCTCCAGCCTCGGCAACGCATCGGTTGCGGGCGAGGCATTACCGGCGAGCCTTCGCGGCGAACTGAGGACTCTCGGCGTTCGCGTGACGCAGTGGTACGCCGCAGACGATCTCGGGCTCATCGCCTACGAATCAGAAGCCGCCGACGGGCTCATCGTCGACGAAGGTGTCATCGTCGAGATCGTGCGCCCGGGCAGCGGCCAACCCGTCCCGCACGGCGAGGTCGGCGAAGTTGTGGTGACCACGTTCACCCGCGAGTACCCGCTGATCCGGTTCGCGACCGGCGACCTGTCGGCGGTTCTATCGGGGCAGAGTGCGTGCGGGCGCACCAACATGCGGCTTCGCGGCTGGCTAGGCCGCGCGGATCAGACCACCAAGGTCCGTGGCATGTTCGTGCACCCTAGTCAGGTCGCCGACGTTATGAAGCGCCATCCTGAGCTCCTTCGGGCCCGCCTGGTCGTCGACAGCCACCAGGGTAACGACACCATGACGCTGCGCTGCGAAAGCGTCGGCGTCGATGCGACTAGCGTCGAGCAGACGGTGCAGGCGCTCTGCAAACTTCGCGCGCGCGTCGAGATCGTCCCACCCGGCACCCTCGCCAACGACGGCAAGATCATCGACGACATCCGTGGTCGCGAAGACACCGGCGACTGACCGAAGAGCCCGCATCCGCTGCCGCCGTTACGGGTCACGCGAATCACCCTTTCAGTCCAAGCGACCCGGCGCAAACGGCTCTCACCGCACCAAATTTCGCCACATTCGTAGGCTTCACTACTACGGTATGCAGGCCTCCTACGAGATCGAACGTGCTGCGCGGGTCCGTGCCGGCGCGGCGTGCATTTGAGCCTGACTTCGGCGGCCGACATGACGTCTGGCCGCCGTTTTTTTGGGCCCGCCCTTTGACGCGTGTCGCCCGTGAGAAAAAATTGCGCAACGAAGTCTGATTGCGCTCAGAGGCTGTATTTCCCCTTACTTCGTCAGCAGTCGTAATCCACAGAATTGTGTAAATTTACTATGCATTCTCCAACTAAACACGCTATAAAGGCATGTCCAAGCCTCCTATGAGACAGGACCGGAGATGCCCCCATCTCTGGTATCCCCAATCGGCCAATGTGCCGAACTCGGCGGTTAGCGCAAGCTAGCCGCCGTTTCTTTTGGTGCAGCGCACCGCCTGTAATACGCATCAGCATCACCCTCGTCATGCCGGCGCGGACGCCCGGTTGTCGGCGGTTGCGGGTCCTCCGGTGCGGCAGAAAGCATAAAAGTCTCTGGTCGCGAGGGGCTTGGAGATGTGCCAGCCCTGGGCGTAGGTGACGCCGCGTGTCCGCAAGTAAGCCGCCTGCTCGGCCGTTTCCACCCCTTCGGCGATGAGCTTGAGGTTGAGTGACGTCGCCATTTCGATGATGATGTCGGTAAGGCGGACCGATGGCGAGGCGGTGCCGATCGCCGACACGAAGGCTTTGTCGATCTTCAAGTAGTCGAGCTTGAACTTGTCGATATAGGCGAGGCTGGAGTAGCCGGTGCCGAAGTCGTCAAGGGCGACTTCCGAACCCAACTGGCCGAGCGCCTCGACGACCACCTCGCGGCAGCCGGGATCGTCGATCAGCCCCCGCTCCGTCAACTCGAACAGGATCTGCGACGGGCGGACGCCGTAACGCGCCAGTGCCGCGCGGGCATCTTCGACGATGCGGTGGTCGCTCATGTGGATCGGCGCCAGGTTTATGGCGATGTGGAGCGTCGGGTCGGCGTTGAGCAGCGGGGCCATGTCTTCCCCCACCCGCTCCATCAGCCAGCGAGTCATGGGAACGATGATGCCGCTGTCTTCGGCCATGGCAATGAACAAATCCGGAGGAATCAGATCCCGTTCTGGATGACGCCAGCGGATCAGCGCCTCGGCGCCGGCGCAGCGCTCGCGCTGAAGGTCGACGACCGGCTGATACCAGATCTCGAACTCCTTGTTGGCCAGCGCTTCCTTGAGCTCGGCGCCGAGCGAAAAGCGGTTGCGGGCGTAACGAGCAGCGCCGATCCCGACCGCCAGGGCAGCAAGCGCGCCGAGCAGTCCTGCAATCTTGGCATTTTCCCGCCACGGCGCCAGCGCCCACGACCGTGTCGCTGATGCGGTCACCTCTGCCCCGTAGAGCCCGACAGGGGTGGTTGCGACGAGCCTGCTTCCTGCAGCGTGTGCCGTCGCGCCGAAGTCGGCGAGGGTGGACCCTTGCAGCGTTACCGCGATGTGACCGTCGTCGCCGAGAACGTCCGCCTGCAGGAAACCGAACAAGGTCGCCGGCGCCATTGCAGCTGCCAGCCGGCCACCCCCCTTCATCGGGTAAAGCGCCGCGAACGACCGCGTCGGCGCGTAGGGAAGGTCTGCCGGCGGCGTGAAGCGGAGGATCGAATCCGCCGGCTCAATGACGGCGGCAGGCTCGACGTCGATCGGCGGATCGGTCATCCCGAACGCCGTGCAGGCGAGCTGGCCGTTCGCTTTCACCAACCCCATGCCCTGGATCGCCGGCTGTGCGATCACCTTGTTGCGGAACTCTCGCACCAAGTCGGGCGTGCAGCCGGTGCGGGCATCGAAGGCGACGTCGGCAAGGGCCGCTTCAGCGACGAGAAGGAGTTCGGCTACTTCTCGAGCAACCATATCGGCGGTGGTCTCGACCTTGGCGCGGGACCGCTCGATGGTGACGACGTAGTCGTAAACGAGGGTGCCGGCTGTCGGCAACGCGACGAGAGCCGTGACGACAACAACGGCAATAAGAACTTTCCGCGTTCTTCGTGTCACGGTTCGGAGCGTCCCGCCGAGAAGTTTTCCTTATCTCATGAAATGGCCGCAACCGCACGGACGGATCCACCGTACCGCTGGCTGCTAGCCCGACAGGAGGCCGCTCGTCCCGAACTGGATCAGGCAATCAGCCGAGGCTGCCCGGGCCGGTGACCAGGGTCCTGACCAGTTCCGCCTGGCGGTCGGTCTGCATCTTGCTGAAAATCTGCTTCAGATGCTTCCGGGTGGTTTCGTAGGCGACGCCGAGCATTTCGGCGATTTCGTCGAGGCGGTGGCCGCGGGCGAGCAGGGCGGCGACGCGGGCCTCGGCGGTGGTGAGGCCGTAGAGTTGCTTGAGGCGGCCTTCGTCGACGTCGGCAGAGCGATCCGGATCTCCGAGGAAGACGACGGCGGCGGGAGCGTCGAGCCCCTGGTCGGGGTCGCGTTCGCGGGTCGGCCAGATCATCAGCGACAGCGGGCGGCGCTGGCGGCGCGCGCCACGGAGAAGGCGACAAGATCCGGCGGGCGGTTGCTCTCGGCGGCGCTGGCCGTCTCGGCGATGATATCGCGGAACCGCACCTTGTCTGCCGTCGCGGTTGACCTCGAGCCCGCCGCGCCCCACCGACAGCACGTCGCGGGCCGCCATCACCTCGCGGGCGACGCGGTTGGCAGCCAGAACCATCCTGCCGCCGGACAACAGGATCACCCTGATCGGCATCACGTCGAGCGCATCGAGAGCCGCCTGGCGCACATGCTGAGTGCGGCGCAGCAACTGCCCGGCCCGCAACCCCCGCTGCAGGTACGGCAGCAGCCGTTGCAAAAGGGCCACGTCGTCGCCGGAAAACGCCTCGCGGCTGGCCGGACGCGCCAGCACCAGATACAGAACCCGGCTGCCCTGGCGCTCCAGCACCCCAAACAGCTGCGGACCGAGGCCCTGAGGCTGCAGCCAGTGATGCACGAACTCGCTTGAACCCGCCTCCTCCTCGACACCAGATCGCCGCCGCTCCACACCGTCCCCGGCGTCAGAAACGCCTCCTTGTGAAGCCACGGGTTGAGCCGGTCGTAGTAGTCGGCGTAGGAACGCACCGACTCAACGTCAAACCCAACTGACTGATCAAGACCGCCCGTCCCCAAACCAAAATCATGCCACGCCAATGCACACGCGCTCGCGTCAACCGCTTCCCGCAGCTTCATCAGCGCCGTCGGCCAAAACCGCCCATCCATGCTCGCCCCGTAAAAATCCGAGACAAGATCGACCGCCTGTTCCGGAGACAACTCCCGCCCGACGCCAGACTGCTTCCAGTCGACGCCGATCCGCCGCTCCATGCCGGTGCGGCGGTCCACGCCGAGCCGGCTGTCCTCGCCTTTGCGGCGGTCCTTGCCGCTGCGCCGGTCTTCGGCAACGCCTCCGGGCCGCGGGCCCGTACCGATCTGCAGCTTGTCGAACAGGCTTCGCCGCCGGTCTCCCCCCGACCGCCGATCGAATTTGTCCCGGCGATCATCGGATGCCCTCCGATCGCCTCCGGTCCTTCGATCAACAAGCTGACCTGCCACCGCACGAGTTCCCATGAGCGCAAAACCTATACGTGTATGTTTGTACTATTTTCTGATGTCGAGTCAACCGTGGGTTCTCTGTCGCGCAGACCGGGGCGGACCCTGATTCACCGGGTGCATACCGCATCGCGTTTCCAAACACAGAGAAAAACAATCTGAAAGCCACGTTTGTGACCTCTCTACACCCAAAGAGGGATGATCAAAAGAAGTATGTTCATCTCATCGGTTTTGGATCTGCTTGTCGTGTATCCATCGACCCGACGCTTTCATTGATATTGATGTTTCCCATACCGCGCAAGCGTTAAGGCGCCTGATCTTGTCCGGCGCGCATCATTATTGGATTTTAGCCTCGATCGCGGCAAACTGCCTGCGGTTTTGTTTACCGGCTGCGCGCCTCGGGACACCTGCGATGCCAGATCACCGCCCAATCACCGGGCAACGCCGCGCATCCGGTCCTGGCCTCAAGTCTTCGCCAAGAGTGCCGCCGCTTCGGTCTGGCCCAATTCGAAGTAGCTTTTCTGCGCGGTCGAGTCCTTGAGCGAAATGGTCATTGCTTCCAGGTTTTGCGGCCGAAGGACATGCAAAGGCTTCCGGTAATACGTTCGCCCGTCCACCTCCATGGAGTCCTTCCCGAACACCTCCAGCATGCGGTTGATGAGTTGCGCCTGGCTGAAGATTTTTTTGTTGGGCAGGGTCAGCTCGATGTCGCTGATCAGGAGATGCATGTCGATGGCGTTGAACGGCAGCATGAATACCTGGCTGTGGTAGAGCTTCTCCAGTTCCACATGGTAGTCGTAGTTGGTGAAGTCGATGGCGATGATCTCGTCGACCTCGGGGTCGGCGAACAGGGTGCGGAGCGGCGTGTTGTCGAGGTAGCCGCCCTCGATGTAGAAGTCGTCGTCGATGGTGATCGCCTTGAAATAGGGAATGGTCGTGATGCCGGCAAGGAAGGCGTCCATGAAGGCATCCAGCGTGTCGTCGTTCACGGCGGCCAGTATTTCGTTGACGGGAAATGCTCGGGACTCCCGCTTGGTCAGGTTGGTCGCGAAGATGTCCCACCGCACCTCTCGCAGTGTCCGCTCCAGGATCTGCCGGCGTCTTGCATCGTCGAGCTGCAGCGACTTGCGACAGGAGTCCTTGTCAACCGTGAAGAGGTGCGATCCGGTCGGCATCAGTTTCGGGCGCAAGCCGATGAAGTTGGAGAACACCTGGAAAATGTCGGTCAGGCTGAGCCGCACGGTCTTGGTCAACACAGGCGGCAACTCCTCGTTCGCCCGGTCCCATATGAGAGTGTCGAGGACGATGTTGTTGCCGGAACTGGTGGATGTCAGATGGACGACCGGCATGTCTTGCTTGCTCAGCCACACCAGCACGCCGGCCGTATAGAAACTGCGATAGCCGCCGCCGGACGCGGCGAATCCATACTTGGTCATGTCACCCTTTCCCTTCGGTTTCGCGATCCATTCGCATCTGCAACATTGACACTAGCGGGCCCGCCGCGCAAGAAACCGCCGCGGGCGCTGAAGACGGGTCATCACGCTTCGTGTGTGCTAAGTGGGCGTTCCGTGATATGAAACAGAAATATGCCGAACACATGGCCGGGGGCATCCTGCAATGAAGCCGTCGGATCGCATCTTCGTCGCGCTCGACACCGTCGATGTGGAGCACGCGGTAGCGCTCGCCCGGCAGCTCAAGGGCACCGTCGGCGGCGTCAAGATCGGCGCTGAGTTCTTCACCGCGTCCGGTCCCGACGGCTTCGAGCGTGTCGCAGAAGTGGGCCTGCCGGTCTTTCTGGATCTCAAGTTCCACGACATCCCCAACACCGTCGAGAGGGCGGTGCGCGCCGCCATCAAGCTGAAACCGTTCATGCTGAACGTCCACGCGATGGGCGGCGAGTTCATGCTGCGAGCCGCCGCGGCGGCGGCGGAAGAGACAGCGGCCGAGGCCGGCATCGAGCGGCCCCTGGTGCTCGCTGTCACCGTCCTCACGTCGCTCAGCGCCGCAGACCTGGCGGCGATGGGCATCAGCGCGTCGCTACCGCGTCAGGTGACGCGCCTCGCGGTGCTGGCGCGCGATTGCGGCCTGGACGGGGTCGTCTGTTCATGCGCCGAGATCATGGCGCTGAGGGGGGCGTGCGGCGCCCGCTTCAAGCTGATCGTGCCGGGGATCCGGCCGAGTTGGGCTGCCGGTGACGATCACAAGCGCATGATCACGCCAGCCGATGCCATTGCCCTCGGCGCCGATTATCTTGTCATCGGCCGCCCGATCATCCGTGCCGCCGATCCTGCCGAAGCCGCCAGGCGGATCTGCGACGAGATCGCCTGCCTGTCGGATGCCGCGCCTCGGTCCGATGGCGATTGACGTCAAGATCTGCGGGCTCAATTCCCCGGAGGCGGTCGCCGCGGCGGTGGTCGGCGGCGCGCGGTTTCTCGGGTTCGTGTTCTTTGCGCCCTCGCCGCGAGCGGTGACGGTGGCGGAGGCGGTGGCGCTTGGCGATCTGGTTCCCTCCGGGGCCAAACGCGTTGGTCTGGTCGTCGACGCGCCGGATGACGACCTTGCCGAAATCGCAAGGAGTGCCGGCG